>DASZZJ010000057.1:0-33849 GCA_035545075.1 Candidatus Acidiferrales bacterium | reverse complement strand
TGCAAGCCGGGCTTTGGCCGCGGCGATGCGGTCGTCGAGGGAGTTGTCCGGCGTAAGCAGGTAACTGTCGAAATCACATCCGACGCCCTTCTCGATTTCGGGCGCACGGATGGTGGGGGGCTGCTCAATGGTGATGAACGGCGCGGCACCCGAAAAATTGGTCACTGAGGCCATGAGAGGAACTCTCGCTCAAGTACAGCTACAGCTCTATCCCTTCGGTTAGATGAATTGTCCCGCTTTTTGGTGTGAATTACCATCATCGTCTCACGCGAGGCCTTGAGGCAGGTTCATTGTCTTTCGCGCAAGATATCTAACCTCATTCGAATCAAGGAGTTGCGGAAGCCCTAGCCGCCGATGAAAACCATCGTGCGCGACGGCTGCGCGAAGTCCGGCTCGTTAATGCGGTGGCCCTTTTCCTTCTCGAGAACAACGGAGCGGATGAAGAAAGCCAGGTCTGCATCGGAGGCGCCGTCGCGGAGCAGGCCGCGGAGGTCGTGATCCTCCTTGCTGAAAAGGCAGGTACGAAGTTTCCCGTCCGCGGTCAGGCGGACGCGCGAACAGAATCCGCAAAAGGGCTGGGTAACGGGGGCGATGAGGCCGATCTCACCGGGAGCGCCGTCGGCGAAGCGGTACTTGCGCGCGGTTTCGCTGCGCTCGTGGGGAATGGGCTCGAGCTTCCAGCGGGCGTCAATGCGGCGATGAATTTCCGCCGCGGGCACGACCAGGTTGCGCGTCCAGTGGCGGTCAGCGTCGAGGGGCATGAACTCGATGAAGCGCATGATGAGGCCGCGTTCGCGGGCGAAAGCGGCGAAGGCTTCCACCTCGTCGTCGTTCAGGCCGCGAACGAGGACGGCATTCACCTTGGCCGGGGCGAGGCTTGATTTCTGCGCGGCATCAATGCCGGCCATGACGGAGCCGTAGGAGCGGGTGCGGGTGATGCGCTCGAATTTCACGGGGTCGAGCGAATCGAGGCTGATATTGATGCGGCGGAGGCCGGAGCGGATGAGGCGTTCGCAACGGTCGGCGAGCAGGCGGCCGTTCGTGGTCATGGAGAGATCCACGACGCCGAGCGAATGGAGCCGGGCGATGAAGTCTTCGACGCCGTCGCGGACGAGCGGCTCGCCGCCGGTGACGCGGATCTTATGGATTCCCAAGCCGAGAAAAACCTTGGCCAGGCGCTCGAGCTCGGGCCAGGAGAGAATCTTGCCATCCGGATGGTAGTTTTCGGGATCGGCGGAGCGGCAATAGACGCAGCGAAAATTGCAGCGGTCGGTGACCGATATACGCAAGTCCGTGATCTGACGGCCGAATTTGTCGTGAAGCGTCATGGAAGCACGATGGTCATGCACTGAAACACGAACGCCCGACTCCGGCTTGGAATCGGGCGACGCACTGCGGGACAACCGTCCCTGCAGCGAAGCTCCTTTCCAAGCACGGGAGGCCGGGACGTTTCCGTCCCCACCCTCGGTCCCGGCCGAAGCCGGGACGTCGCCTCCGGCGCCACGGGATGTCTCCCCGGCAGGCGGCGGAGGTCGGAGTCGGGCTGATTGTACGCCTGAGGCTGTTCCCAGCGCAACTGGGGCGGGCCCCCGGACGGAGCGCCGAGGGAATGTGATAGAGTTTCGCGAAGATGCGTATCTTTGTCCTGGGCGCAGGAGCGACCGGCTCCCTGTTGGCACAATTGCTGGAGCGGCAAGGGCACACCGTCCGGTGCGGAGACCGCGACCCCCAACGCGCGCGGCGGTTTCTTGGAAATAACAGCCAGCTCGAGGTGCTCAAGGTAAACGCGCGGAACCTGCGCGGAGTGGTTCGGGCGGCGCGCCGCAGCCAGCTCATCATTAACGCCACGGCTTCGGTGTTCAATGAAATTGTGATGCGCGCGGCGCTGCGGTTGCGGGCGCATTACCTGGACTTGAGTTCACACCTGAGGCGGCACCCCTTCAAGGCCGAGCAGTTCCGTTACGCCCGCAAATTCGAAAAGAAAAAGCGCAGCGCGGTTATCAACGCCGGAGCGGCGCCGGGCCTGACGAACCTCCTGGTGCGCCGCGCAGCGGATGCACTCGACCGCGTCGAGGTCGTTCATATCCGCCTCTACGAAAGCACCGAGAGCGAAGATCCCATTTCGCAGTGGTCGCCGGAGGTTTCTTTCGACGAGGCTGTCTCCCATCCCCGCATCTTCCGCGGAGGAAAATTCGTCTTCGCGAAAAGGTTTTCGGAAGCGGAGACGTTTCGCTTTGCGAAACCGATCGGGGCGGCACGAGTCCTGCTGGCGGCGCAGGACGAGGTGGCGACGCTGCCGCACTTTATTGCGATGCAGGAGCTGGACGTCAAGATCGGCGGAAATGAAATCGAGCGGCTGCGCCGCTGGCAGCGCCAGGGCAAGCTGAACCGTTCGCGGGGGATGGCGCGGCAGCGGTTTCCACAGACGCCGACGCCGCGGATGGTGGCGAAGCTGATCCGCAAGGGTGCGCTGCAGAACGCCCGCTTTGCGGCGGCCATCCTGGTGAGCGGCGAGAAGAAAGAGCAGCGGTTGCTCCTGCGGACGGACTGCGCGTTCCCGACGCTGTACCAGATCCGCCGGCAAGGGCTATTCACCACGCCGGTGGCTTTTGTCACGGCGCACGTGGCTTCCCTGTTCGTAAAGTTTTTCCCGCGCGAGCTCCCGGGTGTCTTCGCGCCGGAGACTCTGCCGGTGAAAATACGGCGCGCGATCCTTTCGGGGCTGCGATCAGACCGGGTGAGTTTGACCACGAAGACCACGCTGCTCAGACGGCGGGACGACGAAGAAGAGTTCTAGGTTGCAGCGCAGAAAACGAAAAACGCCCCGGAAGCCACGAGGCCTCCGGGGCGAATCTGTTTCCAAGCGGGTCGCGTTAGTCGCCGGAAGCGGGTTTTGCCTGCCCCGAGAAGTGGATGGTGATCAGGAAGCCGTTGGTTCCCTCATAAGAGAACTTGTGGCCTTGCCCGTCGAAGGCTTCGAGCTTGGTCTTCCACATGCGGAAGCCACTGTTGGATTGGGCGTTCCAGTAATGCAGGTTGTGCACCACGGTTTCATGGTTCGGATCGTCGCGCTGCGGGACGCGTTCCAGGACGACTTCGCCTTTGCCATCGGCCATCTTGGCGTGGGCCACCCCGCTCTTCGTGTCAATGTTCCAGGTGAACGCCACGGTATTCGTGTCCGTTTTCTCCCACTTAAAGGGATAGAGCTGGCCGAGAATGTCACCCAGGGCCGCTTTTTGCGCGGGTGAAACCTGAGAGTCGAAATTGGCGACCATCCAAGAGTCTTTGCCGGTGCTCCAATTGCTGCCAAGATCGGTTGCAATCCAAACTTTGGCTCCGTCGAGCTTCACGTCCTTGTAGTAGCCCTTATCCACCTTGAGGACGAGATTGGCGCGGCAGAATTGCATTCCGTCGTGCAGCGTGGACCGGTTGTTGTAATAGCAGGGGCAGAACATGTCGCAACTGCACGCTTCTATATAAGAGGCCGTGATATCGAAGCCGGGCTTCGTGGCGGCTGCGGACTTATCTTGCGTAGGCGCTCCATACTGGGCGACGGATACACCCGCGACCAGAAAGACCGCAATCAACAGCCAGATTCTCTTTCCCATTTTTGCCCTCCTTCGGAAGAAACCACTCCCGGCAAACCTATTCCGGCGGATTGTACGCCCGGCAGGACGAGGGCGCAAGAGTCAATGTAGGGCGATCAACAGCAGCGGGTCGGACGGGAATAGCGGCGTTCGAGCTGCTCGACGTAGAACTCCGCGGGCGAGAGCGGCGGCGAAGTTCCGCGCGGCCTTGCCGTGAAAGCGCGAAGATAGCGCTCGTAGGCGGCGTCGCCGGACCATTCGCGGAGTGCGCGCCAGAAAACGCGGGCGGCGCGGAAAAAAACAGCGAAGAAGGGCGAAGGGAAGTCCGCCCCTACACTTCGAAATGAGAGGCGCGACATCAATCGCCCTCCGCCCAGCGGGTGGCAATGTAAGGCGATTCGTGGAGAACGGGTTGTATGCGGCGCGTGATAAGGCCATACCAGTGGCGCGCGGCATCCGCAAGGAGCGCGAGGATCATCAGCGCCAGGACGGCAGAGACGACGGCGTCGAGACGCTGATTGAAGATCAAGCGCTGCGTTTCGGCGAGCTTCCCCGCGGGGATCTGCCCCGCTGCAATCTGCGAGGAGAGCGCCGAAGCGTAAGCCAGCAAGCCGATGCGCGGGTTGGCGTGGAAGATTTTCTGGTAGCTGGCGGTCATCGTCACGGCGACGAGAGCGCACATGGGTACGAGCGTCACCCAGAGCCAGCGCCAGCGGCCCATCTTCATGAGAATGGTCGTGGCGACGACGAGCGCCACGGCGGCGAGCAGTTGATTGGCGATTCCGAAGAGCGGCCACAACGAATTGATTCCGCCGAAGGGGTCCACGACGCCCTGATAGAGAAAGTAGCCCCACAGGCCGACAATGGCGCCGCTGGAGAGCAGGATGCCCGGCACCCAGCCCGTGCGCGCCAGCGGCTTCCAGACGCGGCCGCCCAGCTCCTGCACCATGAAGCGGCCGACGCGCGTGCCTGCATCCAGCACGGTCAGGATGAAAAGCGCTTCGAACATGATGGCGAAGTGATACCAAATGCCGAGAAGCCGCGGGCCGCCGATGGTGCTCGAGAAGATCTGCGCCATGCCGACGGCCAGCGAGGGAGCGCCGCCGGCGCGGTTCAGCAGGGTCTGTTCGCCGACCGCGCGGGCGAGATCGTGCATGGCGCGCGGATCGAGGGGAAATCCCCAGCCGGAGATGGTCGCGGACGCAGATTCAGCAGTGGCGCCGACGATGCTCGCCGGGCTGTTGATGGCGAAATAGACGCCGGGAGACATCGCGCAGGCCGCCACCATGGCCATTACGCCGACAAAAGACTCCATCAGCATCGCGCCGTAGCCGATCAGGCGGGCGTGGCCCTCGCGCAGGATCATCTTCGGAGTGGTGCCGGAGGCGACCAGCGAGTGAAAGCCGCTGACGGCGCCGCAGGCAATGGTGATAAAGCAGAACGGGAAAATTTTTCCGGCGAAGACGGGTCCCGAGCCGTCGATGAAGCGAGTCAAGGCAGGCATCTGCACGACAGGGCGCACGAGGAGAATGCCGCAGGCGAGGGCGAGGATCGCGCCGGCCTTGATGAAGGCGCTCAGATAGTCGCGCGGGGCGAGGAGCAGCCAGACAGGCAGCGCCGACGCGGCGAAGCCGTAGGCGATAAGGGCGGTGGCGAGCGCCGTGCCGCTCAGGGTGAAGATGCGGGCCCAGGAGGGGGCGTCGGCAACCCACTGGCCGGCGACAACCACGAAAATGACAAGCGCCACACCGAGGAGCGAGGCTTCGAGCACGCGGCCGGGGCGCCAGTAGCGCAGATAGACGCCCATGAGAAGCGCGATGGGGATGGTCATGGCAAGGGTGAAGGTGGCCCAGGGCGAGGACTTCAGCGCGTTGACAACCACCAGGCCGACGACAGCGAGGAGGATGACCATGATCGCCAGGACGGCGAACTGCGCAAGAATGCCGCCGCGGCGGCCGACCTCTTCGCGGGCCATCTGGCCGAGCGATTTGCCGTCGCGCCGGATGGAGAAGAGGAGGATCACGAAGTCCTGCACGCAGCCGCCGAGCACGGCGCCGGCGATAAGCCAGAGCGTTCCGGGCAGATAGCCGAATTGCGCGGCGAGGGTCGGGCCAACCAGCGGGCCGGGGCCGGCGATGGCGGCGAAATGGTGGCCGAAGAGAACCCACTTGTTGGTCGGAACGAAATCGCGGCCGTCGTCATGGCGCTCGGCGGGAGTGGCGCGCGTGTCGTCGAGGGCGAGGACGCGCGCCGCGAGAAAAGCCGAGTAGAAACGGTACGAGACGAGATAACAGCAGACCGCTGCGAGCACGAACCAGGTGGCGTTCAACGGCTCACCGCGGTGGAGAGCAATCGTGGATAGAGCGCCCGCGCCCAAGGCCGCGACGCCGCACCAGATGAGAGCGGAGAATAGCCGCTTCACTTCGCTACGCTCGAGCGCATGAACTGAGCGATGTCCTGCTTCAGCTTCGCGAGCGAGGGCATGTGGGCGTACATCATGTGACCGGCCTCGTAATAGGCGCCGCTGAGATGGCTGCGCAGCGTCGGATCGATGCCGAGATGGTCGAAGGTGTAGTCGGCGGCGAAGAAGGGCGTGGCCAGGTCATAGTAACCTTTGGCCACGAAGACGCGGAGGAACGGGTTCTGCGTCATCGCGCCGCGAAGAGTTTCGGCGACGTTGACGTAGCGGTTCTCGTAAGGCGCATAGTTCCACGGCCGCACGCGGCTGGTGAGAATCTCGTAGGGCAGGTCACTCTCGAACTTCAGGTCGGTGCGGACGTAATCATTCAGCATGGCGGAGTAAGGGCCGGTGATGGCGGCGATGCTCGGATCGTAGTCGGGGCGGTCGCCAGCGGCGTCGCGGTCCACGCCGGTGAAGCGGCCGTCAATGCGGCCGACGGTGCGGCGCTCGCTGCGAAGGAGCTGCTTGGTGAAGCGAAAGATCTGCACGCGCAGGTTGCATTGCTCCACAAAATCCTGGGAAAGACCCGTCAGCCGCGCGAGCTTCTGCGCGATTTCGGCGTGCCGCGCTGCGGACAAGGCGTCGCCGGCCATCAGCGCGTCCGCGTATTCGCCGCGGGCAAAATGCTTCGATTCATCGAGGGCTTTCTGCAAGTCCGCCTGCAAATCCGGGGAGAGCTTCTTGTGATACCAGGCGATGGCTGTGTAAGTGGGAAGGTAGAGGATGTAAGGGAGGTCGTTACCGGCGTCGAACACGGCGGTCTCGAAGTTGAGGATCGAGGAGATGAGCACGATGCCGTTCAAATACATTCCGTAGCGCTCCTGAAGGTAGCCGGAAAGA
The DNA here is from genome assembly GCA_035545075.1 of Candidatus Acidiferrales bacterium. Taxonomy (GTDB): domain Bacteria; phylum Acidobacteriota; class Terriglobia; order Acidiferrales; family UBA7541; genus Acidiferrum. The sequence goes on along the minus strand of DASZZJ010000057.1, from coordinate 26,961 downwards.
CCGGCGGCGCGAGTCGTGCCGTAACTCTCACCGGCGAGGAATTTCGGCGAAGCCCAGCGCTTGTGACGCGTGGTGTAAAGGCGGATGAACTCGCCGACCGACTGCACGTCCTCTTCGACGCCGTGAAACTGCTTCGGCGGTTCGCCCGGCACGGCGCGGCTATAGCCGGTGGAGACGGGATCGATGAAGACGAGGTCGGTCACATCGAGGAGAGAGGATTCGTTGTCCACGAGCTTGTACGGCGGGGGGAGCAGCGATCCGGCATCGCCCATCTGCACGCGGCGCGGGCCGAAGGCGCCGAGATGCAGCCACACCGAAGAAGAGCCGGGCCCGCCGTTAAAGGTGAAGGTGACGGGTCGCTGCGAAGGGTCGCTCACGTCGTCTTTCGTGTAAGCAATGTAAAAGATGCTGGCCTTCGGCGTGCCGTCTTCAAGCTTGAGAAGGAGCGTCCCGGCGGTGGCCGTGTACTTGATCTCCTGCCCGCCAAGGCGGAAGGAATGCTTCGTCTGGACGAGTTTCTCTTCAGGCGGAGACTTCTTGTCATCTTTGGGTTTCTCTTCTCGAGGCCGGTCAGCGGGCGGGGGTGCCGGTTGCTGCGCGAAGGCAGCCGAGGCGGCAAATAGCAACAGCGCTGGCACGAAAGCGATGCGGACGAAGCGAGGCATGGCGTCTCCCCTTCTGGAAGGCTTGCTCCCGGCAACGCGGTATCCGCACTCACAACGAAGGCGCGAATGACGGCCGCCAGGGCAGCGGAATCCTATGCGAGGCGGGCAGGAGCGTCAATCGGGGAGCGAAGTGAAGCTGTAGAGAGGAAGAAGCTCGCGGAAGACGCGCGCGGCTTCGGCAGTGAAGGCGGGGCGTGTTGCGGCAGAAGGAGGCCCCTTCCGGCGCACGATCCAGCCGAGAATTCTCTTCCACTCTTCCGATCCCTCGGGCCAGCCGTCGTGCTTGGTCCATTCGCCGTTTTGCATCGAATACCAGTAGCTTTCGTAGCGGCGTCCGAAGCGTTTTTTCTGCTGCGCGACCCAGCGCGGATTCGCCAGAACGCGCGGCGCGGCGATCTGCGCAAGCGGTGACAGCTTGCGCGGTCCGCCGGCATAGATCCGGAAGCCCGCGGTGACGGCATCGGCGGAAAGGCCGACGTAGAGCTGGCCAGCTTCTTTTACCTTTGGCGACGAACCTCGAAACTGCAGGTACATCTGCGCTCGGTAGGGCGTCTTATCTTTCGCGAACCGAATATCGCGATTGATACGGGAGAAATTGGCGCCGGTGCGGCTGCCGACATCGAAGCGTGGGTCGAGAGCGAGCACGGCGGGCGTCAACGCTTCAAGGAGCCGCCGGAACGGGGCGACGACGCACTCCTGATACCGCTCGCGGTTCGCGTCCATCCATTCCTTGCGATTGTGCCGTGCCAGGTCGCGGAAGAAGCGAAAGGCTTCCTGCGTGAAAATGGGCTTCTTGGATTGCATGTGCTCACCCTACAAAGGAATCCCCATCCTCGATTAACACGAATCCCCAGCATGGTCAATTCCGCTCGGCCGTTCGGCGCGGGGACACAGAGCGGAGCATCCAGATTGGCACTTGTCGTTGGGCAAGACGGGGAATAGTCTGCCCGCATGAGCCAATTCACACCGACCGAACGAACTGCCGTCAAGCGGCTGCCGAAACGCGCGAACTACGACCGGGAGATGGTCTATCGCATCCTCGATGAGGCATTTCTCTGCCATGTCGGATTCGCGGTTGAGGGCCAGCCGTACGTGATCCCCACGGGTTACGGGCGCGTGGGAGATACGCTGTATCTGCACGGGTCGGCGGCGAGCCGGATGCTGCGGACGCTTTCGGAGGGCGTGGCGGTCTGCGTAACGGTGACGCTGCTGGATGGGCTCGTCCTGGCGCGGTCGGCGTTTCATCATTCGATGAATTATCGCTCCGTGGTTGTGCTGGGCAAGGCGCGGCTGGTAGAAGACCCGGAGGAAAAACTCAAGGCGCTGCGCGCCTTCACCGAACACGTCGTGCCCGGCCGCTGGGCTGCAGTCCGCCATCCCAACGAGCAGGAAATGAATGCCACCACGGTCCTGGCCGTGCCGCTCGAAGAAGTTTCCGCGAAAATTCGCAGCGGTCCGCCAGTGGATGAAGAAGATGACTATTCGTTGAGCGTCTGGGCGGGAGTGCTGCCGCTGAAGCTCACGCCGCAGGCCCCGGCTACCGATCCGCAGCTTCCGGCGGGCACCGCGGTACCGGACTATATTCGCAATTACTCCCGCGCCTGACTGCCGTGCATTGCGAAGAACTTTGCTCGACTAAGGAGAAACGGCGATTAGATATAGGAACCAAAGCAAGCCAATGGATGACAAGACTAAGGCAAGGCGCGTCCAAGATCTCGCAAAGAGAGCGGCAAGCAAGGCGACTGCCCCGACAACAGCCCCGGTCTCCATACTTGTTACGGTTGGATGAGGAAGGCCGCCGACCACGGGGTGACGGTACAAATACCCTATCGAAAAGGCTGCTAGGCCGATGCCAGCAGAAATCAAACCCAAACTCAACTCCGAAGCGGCACGACGCCAAGGCCGAATAGAAGACTTCTCTGATCTGAGCCACGACCACCAGGCCCAACCGCAGCACAGGGGCGGCACGATGAAGCTGCCGGACGTAACAGTGTCGTAAAGGAAGTCGGCCATCTCTGTTGTTGATCCTAAGGCAAAACAGGCCCCCCGGTAGCCCGAGGAGCCTGTCTAAGATCCGCGGAGTTGGACAGGATGTTCAGTCGCCGGCGAGGGCTGCCTCGGCTTCCTGCGTCTTGGCAACAGAGCCATTGCCGTGGCCATTCCCGTTGCCGTTCCCGTTCGCCGGAGCAATCGTTACCGGTTTGAAGTTTGCCGGGACGGCGTTGGCTATGTCCGTGAGCGATCCGATCTGCACGACTTCCTGCTGGGGCTTCTTGAGGACCAGCTCTTCGTAGATGGCGCGGACCTTGGCTTGCTCCTCGTAGGCCTTCTTCCGACGCGCGCGGTCTTCCTCGGCCGCGGTCAGCGGCACGTCGTGTTCGAGGTGGCGCACGCGCGCAGCGTCATCGGCGTCGATCTTGAGCGAGTGCTCGTAGCTGGCGAGATCCACTCTCTTGCCCTTGGCGTAGATCTCGTGCTTGCCGTGTTCCTTGTACCACTCCGCGACAGTCGCGTTCTTGTGCATGTTCTCGATGATCTTGCGCCAGCCGACGCCGGTGTTGTACGCGCAGAAGCTGATTTCGCCCTGCTGCGTGGCGTAGGGGATGATGCACATCTCGGTGCGGCGGAAATCGTAGTTGAACAGGTCCTGGAACCACATCCCGGCGATGAACAGGAAGTTCCACGGATCGGACTGGCGGCGCTGCATGGCGTCTTCGTAAGTGCGGTCCGGCGAGGAACGGCCGTACTTCGTCTCGGCCTTCTTGGTGAGCGCCCAGGTCTTGTCGAACTTCTTGAAGATGTCGAAAAGCGTCAAACCCTTCGGCGCCTGGAACGGCTTGTAATTCCTCAGCAGAGCGAGCCCCATCATGAAGTTGGAAAAGCGCTTGCCGCGGGCCGCATCGGTGATGGCGGTGACGTCCCTGGTGAGCTGCGGCGCATCGAGGAAGCGCGGCACCGGCGCCCACTCCTTGGTCTCTTTGTTGATCATGATCGCCGTGCCCACGCCGCAGTTCGGGTGGCAGCCGCAGGAGAGCGCTCCCCACTGCGAATCCTGGCCGTGGACGAGGTCCGAGAAGCCCGCGAAAGTGCTGATGAACGAAATCGGGAACCAGTCGCGCGTCGGCTCGACCTTGCCCACCTGCTTGCTGACGTCCTGGGCGAGATGCGAGAGCGTATAGCGCTGGCGGAGGCGGCGCTCCGGAGTAATGTCTTCATCGCGGCCGGTGAACGACACCGGCTGGAAGCTGACGAACGCAATCTTCTTCGGGTTCTCCATCGCGAATTTCACGATGGCGCCGACCTGGTCGTTGTTGACGTGGTTGACGATGGTCACCACGAGCACGATCTCAATGCCCGCTTCGTGCATATTCTCGATGGCGCGCAGTTTCACGTCAAAGAGGTTGCCGACCTGGCGATGGCTGTTGGCGTCGTTGCCGATGCCGTCGAACTGCAGGTAGGCATAGCGCATGCCGGCTTCGAACGCCTTCCGGCTGAACTCCTTGCTCTTGGCGAACTCGATCCCGTTGGTCGCCGCCTGCACGCTGTTGTAGCCGATCTTCCGCGCGTAGGCCACCGCGTCCAGGAAGAACGGACTCATCGTCGGCTCGCCGCCGGAGAACTGCACGGACATCTGCCGGCGTGGCTTGATGCGGAGAGCGTTGTCCAAGATTTCTTTCACTTCGTCCCAGCCAAGTTCGTGGACGTAGCCAACCTGATTAGCGTCCATGAAGCAGGGGTCGCACATCATGTTGCAGCGGTTGGTCAGGTCGACGGTAAGGACCGAGCCGCGACCGTAGAGAACCGTGCTGGAGCCGTGCTTGTGAAGGTCTTCGTCGTTGTGGGCGGGGATGTCGCGGCCGGGGAACTGCTTTTCGATCCAGTCGAGAAACTTCGCGTCGATGGCCATCATGTCTTCGTAGTGGCCGTGGATGGGGCAATCTTTAATCATCCAGACTTCGCCATTGCGCTCGATAATCTGCGCCTTGATCTCGCCGACCTTTTCGTTCATCAGGTCGCGCCAGTCCTTGTTGCCATGGATGATGGCTTCGCGCGCTTCCTTGACGCAGTCCGGGCAGAGCGAGTCGGTCTGCCGCGGCCAGCCGAGCGTCGGCTTGGTCTTTTCCCAGGATTTCAGCAGCGGCTTATCCGACCACTTCGGAGTGAACGAGGGGTTCGGTTTGTATTTGTTGAAGTACTGGATGGTGTTGAAGGTGACCCCGGCCACCTTGCAAACCGCAGCATCCATCGCCCTCATTACCTGTGTGCCGATATTGGACATGATTTCTCTACCCTCTATTCAAGAATTGAAGCCTACGTTTCGTCCGGTTGCAGCCCCGGCGCGAGCCAGTTACTACACTATCTGAGAATGCAGGCCCGGCGGACAGCCCCCGTGCGCATTTCAACGCTACTATATCTCACTGAACAGGCCAATAAGTCTTTGTGCACCTATAGTTTGCCTGCTACCCCCACGGGAAGCCAGCCCCTTGCGCCGAATGGCCGAAATTGAGGGTCCAACGGTCTCTCCGGGCAGTGAAAGGGGAAAACTTAAGGTACCGAAGGGGGGTTACTTCTAGGCCGTCCTGGCCAAAAAAACGCCTGCCAACTCGCTCTGGGCCATGCCTCAGTCGTTCAGCACCGGGTGGAGAATGGCGACGACAAAATGGGCTAAGGCCGTGCTGCCTTCGTCGAGCTGCAGCCAGCGGACGACGCAGTGGTCCTTGAGGTATTTTGTGACGCGCGATTCCGGGATGCCCAGATGTTCTGCGAAACGCGGCTTCACCGATTCTGCGCCGCGGCGTGCGGCGCCGCTCCGCAAGAGATTTCCGATCCCGATGCGCAGCGTGGCACAGGCGTCCGAGTAGTAGTTGGTGATCTGGTCAGAATCGCTGACGAGAAAGACGCCGGGCCCAGCCGGCGCGCGGTCGGCGTCTTCGAGCTGAGCGGGTGGGCAGGCGAGCAGGCGGCGAAGCTGCATCTCGAGATGCGCCAGGCGCGAGGAGAGCGCGGGATCGCCGGAGCGGCCGCGAATCCCCGGGCCGGTCGCCTCACCGGCGATCGAGCGGGGGAATTCGTGCGAAAACTCGCGTGAGGGTTGCGGAAGTATTCGCTGCTCAACGGGCGGCTCGGCCGGTCCCGGTCCGGCTTCTACTGCCGGAGTTTCCCGGACTGCGGGCGCTACTTCTCTGCCCCGATGGCGACCTCTTCCACCGCGGCGACCACGGCGGCGGCTTCGGCCAGCCCGAGGCGCGAGTTCCGTTCCGCTCCGTGCGGGCGGCTGCTCCACCGGATGAGATTCCACACTCGCATCCGCCGCTGGGGCAGATTCTTCGCGGGCGAATCGCGGAGGCGGTTCGGCCTCTTCCTCGGCGGCGCTTGGGGGGATGAAATCCAGAGATTCGCCTGTCGGCCCGGCAGGGACGGCGCCGCCGTTCAGGCGCGCCGCAGCCTCTTCGGCTTTTTTCTTCCAGTCGGCCCGGCGGAATCGCTCCGCGGCAGTTGCGTACCAGCGCGCGGCTTCCGTGGGCTGCCCCGCGCCTTCGAGATGCCGCGCCAGTTCGAACGCAGCCATTGCGTCGTGCGTTTTCTCGAAGAGCTTTTGGAGCTGCCCTGCGGGATCGGCGCCCGCCCGGGCTCGGTGGATGCGCGCCTGAATCTGTTTCCAGTCAGCCATTGCTGCCTCGCATTGTATCAGCGTCTCGGAGCCGTGGCCACAAGCGGCGGGTGCTGTGTTCCGGCCGTTCGTGCGGCAACCGGAGATTTAAAGGCAGCGCTAGACCGTCGCAAAAGCCTCGATTTCGACCAGGGCGTCCTTGGGGAGTCGCGCCACTTGGACCGTGGCGCGGGCGGGCGGCGTCGCGGTGAAATAGCGGGCGTAGACTTCGTTCATGGCCGTAAACTCGTTCATGTCTTTCAGGAAGACGGTTGTCTTGACAACATGATGCAGGCTGGAGCCTCCTGCCTCGAGGATTCCCTTCAAATTTTCCAGAACGCGCTCGGTCTGCTGGCGGATGTCTCCGTTCAGCATCTCGCCGGTCTTCGGATCGAGCGCCACCTGGCCCGAAACAAAGAGCAGGCCATTCGCCTTGATGGCCTGCGAATAGGGCCCGATCGGCTTCGGGCCGCGGTCGGTCAGAACGACAGCCTTCATGGATTTATCTCCTTGGAAGAAGTCGCCGCGGGCGCCGGCTGGTTTGCGTAGCGCGCGCGAAATTCGCCGGGGATGCCGGGATGTTTCCGCCACAGTCGCACAAACTCCGCGGCATTCTGTTTTGTTTCCTTCTCGAGCGCGGCGATCAGATCATTGAGATCGTATCCCCGGCCCCTTCTCGCCTGCACCATGTACCGCAGGGCCTTGTGAAGGTTCGCGCGGCCAAACCTGTCTTCGAGAGCGGAGTAAAAGAGAAGAGTCTTCAACGGATTCGCGAACCCGTCGGTGAATACCGCAATCTCCTTCTTCGATCCCTCCTGCACGACAGTTGGGCGTGAACTCTGCTTCGCATCGTATTCCGCGAGGGATTCTTGAATCATCCGCGTTCTGGCTTGGGGACCCTCGATGGCTTCCAGAGCAACCGATGCCGCATAAAGAGGGAGCGATCTCAAGGGTTCAGGTTGGTCTTGGTAGCCAGAGTTCAGGCCGAAGCCGCTCCAGGACCAGGCGAGGGACCGAGCGATCTCGCGGAGATCTCCTCCCTGCGAAGGAACTTCCTTCCCCGAAGCTGCCATCGGAATGAAGGCGAAATTGGGAGCCGGAGGCAAGCCACCCACTTCGCCCAATCCTGCAGGAGTCACGAAGCCATAACGGTTCGCAGGCAAGGGGCTGTCTGCAATCCAGATGTAGCGCGGAATCTTATCTCGCGGACCGAACATGGCTTCATACGTTCTCGCAATCTCGTGGACTGCGTCGGCGAGAGGCTGGGCTTCCGGCTTGTCGAACTTGTTTTTCTTCCAGACATAGACCGTGGTCGTCGCACCACGATACTCTTGCTGAAAATACCGCCCGCCGACAACGAACGCAGCAAGGCCCGGCGTGCGTTGCGAGAATTCGAGCGCGTCGCGGCTCTGCCTCTTCGGGCGCTTCGATTCTCCACTGGCGTGGACGAGGAAATCCGCGGGGGCGCGCACGGTCAGAGTCCATTCCTTCGGCGGAATGCCGCCACGTCCAAATGCTCCATGGGACGGGAGAAGGACGGCAAGCCATTGATCGGGCGGAAGGTAAAAGCCGTCGGCCGCCAGGTCGAGTTGCGGCGTGTTGGGGGCTGCGCGGACGATGTCGTACTCGATATGCAGCGCGTGTTTTTGCTTGAGGGGCCACGGCGCGCTCAGTTTGAGACGAAGAATGTCGCCGTTCGGATCTCTGCTCGGCTCGAACAGGCCCGCCTGTCCATCCCATGCGGTCGAGACCGCCTCCAGGCGAACCACGCTTCCACGCGGCAGGCGCAACTCAAGGCCATCGAGCGGCTGTTTGCCGGTATTCCGCAAGAGGTAATCGCCCCGGATCTCGACGCGGGGCTCGGCGCCAGGAACAAAACGCACCGCGACGCTTTGCTTTTCGACCGTGTAGCCCGGCCCGAGCGGCACGGCGCACGACGCAAGCCACAGCGCGGCCAGCACCAGAAGAGCAGCGGCGAGAGACCGGTTGGGGAGAGCGAGCGGCACAGCGCTTCGATTGTAGCCGGGCGGAAAACAGGAAGCAAAAACAACCGGCGGGCCGCACGAGGAAAATGAGGGTTAGCGCCGGCGGCCGGAGTTCCGCACAAAGCCGGTTTTGTTACGGGCATGCTCGCGGACAACGGCTTCCCGCTCGCCCTGCGCATCGGTCATTCCCTGCTTGATGCGCTCGAGAATCTGCGCCTCGGTCAGGCCGGTATTCTTGAGCCGTCCGATGACTGGGCCGGAGAGAGCCGGAAGGCCTCGCACGCGCCGATGAAGGACTTCCAGGACGACGGCAGTGGAGAGGCCGGTCAAACGAAGCGTTACGGCGTCCAAGCTGAGCGCGTCAATGCGATCGGTGCTCGCGAGGTCCAGGATCTCCGCCTCAGAAAAACCGCCGCGGTAGAGATTCAAGACCGCATCCGCGCTGGCGAAATTGTGCTTTCGGATGTGGGCCGCGCTGATCAACTTGACGCAAGTGTCATCAGAGATGCTGGCCTGCTTCAACTTCACGAGCTGCGCGACTTCCGCATCGTCCGCGTTCAGTGCTCTCAGTTCCTGCACCGAGTCGAACCACATCCCGGCTTGGTCGAGCGGGCGGTAGTCCGTCAAGAGATGCTTCTGGCAGCCCGCTGTGAGGAACAGGAAAAGTGCGCAGTAGAAGGGGCCTCGGCGCATGATTTCATTGTAGCGGTCCGAAGCGGCCGGGGAACGGCGTGTGCCGTTTGGGATACCCGTCGAGAAGAGAAAGCTTATTCCGCGTCAAACCCGATAGGCACGCTCGACGCCGAACACGCCGGAGATTTTTCGGATGTTGGTGAGGATGCCCTCGAGTTGGCGCCGATCGCCGATGGCGAGGCTGGCTTCAATGCGCGCATTGACGCCATCCGGGCGGCTTTCCAGCGTGACGATATTCGATCCCGCTCCGCTGATGACCGCAGTGATCTCGGCAAGCATGCCCGGGCGGTCCTTGGTCCGAATCACGAGTTGCACGGGGAAAGTCGCATCACTACTGCCGCCCCATTCGACGGTGATGCGGCGCTCCGTCTGGTAGAGAAGATTCTCCACGTTGGGGCAGGCGCGGGTATGGACGGCGACGCCGCGGCCGCGGGTGATGTAACCGATGATTTCGTCGCCGGGAATCGGGTTGCAACACTTGGCGCGGAACACCAGCAGGTCATTGTGGCCGCGCACGACCAGCGGCGCGTCGCCGATGCCGAGGAGGCGCTTGACGGTTTTGACCAGATGCGGCGAAGTATCTTCCGGCGCGGGAGACGGGGCCACGGCGGAAGATTCGCCAAGTACCCGCGCCATCACCTGCCGCGCAGAAAACTTGCCGAAACCGACCGCCGCGAAAAGATCCTCGGCGCGGCCACCAATCCCATAATCCGAGCCGACGCGCGCCAGTTCGTCCTCCGAGATCTTCTTCAGGCTGCGGCCGAACTGGCGCGCCTCCTTCTCAAGCAGGCGGCGTCCGATCTCCATGGCTTCTTCGCGCTCATACAAGTTGAGCCAGTGGCGAATTTTGCTCTTTGCGCGAGAGGACTTGACGAAGCTCAGCCAGTCGCGGCTCGGCGTGTGTCCCTTCTGCGTCAGGATCTCGACCACGTCGCCGTTTGTAATCTCGTGGCGAAGGGAGACCATCTGGCCGTTGACCTTTGCTCCCACGCACTGATGACCCACTTCCGTGTGCACCGTGTAGGCAAAATCCACCGGCGTCGCACCGCGCGGCAGCTCGAGAACGCGCCCCTTCGGCGTGAATGCGTAAACGTCAAGCGGGTAGAGATCCACTTTCAGCGTGGAGAGGAATTCGCCGGGCTCCTCCATGTCCTGGGACGACTCGATGAGTTGCCTCATCCAGACGATGCGCCGGTCGTCCGCCTCCGAGACGGGCCTGCCATCTTTGTACTTCCAGTGCGCCGCCACGCCTTCTTCCGCGATGCGGTGCATCTCCTGAGTGCGGATCTGCACTTCGAAGGGCTGACCGCGGTGAATCACGGTGGTGTGCAGTGACTGGTAAAGATTCGGCCGCGACATGGCGATGTAATCCTTGAAACGGCCGGGAACGGGCCGCCAGATCTGGTGAATGACACCGAGGGCGGCGTAACAGTTGCGCTCGCTGTCGGTGATGACGCGAACGGCGAGGAGATCGTAGATTTGCTCGAAAGGCCGCTGCTGCCGCGTGCTCTTCCGGTGAAGGGAATAGAGTCCTTTGACCCGGCTCTCGACTTCGGCGGGGACGCTGTTCGCCACGAGTTTTTTCCGGATGGTGTCCTGCACCTCCTCAAGAAACTTGTGGTGAGCGCGGCTCTTGTCCGCAACTTCCTTCCGAAGGCGCAGGAAGGCATCCGGCTCGAGGTACTGGAAGGCAAGGTCTTCGAGCTCGCCGCGCAGGACGGACATCCCCAGCCGGTGCGCGATGGGGGCATAGAGATCGAGAGTTTCGCGGGCGATGTAGAGCTTCTTCTCCGCCTCGAGATACTGGAGCGTGCGCATGTTGTGGAGACGGTCGGCGAGCTTTACGAGCACGACGCGAACGTCGTGCACCATCGCGAGGAGCATCTTGCGGACGTTTTCTGCCTGGCGGACCTCCGGGGCCAGCAGGTCGAGCCGGCTGATTTTGGTAACGCCCTCGACGAGCTTTGCGGTTTCTTCCCCGAACTGCTGGGCGAGTTTTTCAAGGGGCAGCTTCGTGTCTTCGACGACGTCGTGAAGAAGCGCTGCCGCCAGCGTGACTGGGTCCATGCGGAGGTCCGCGAGGATGTGCGCGACCTCGAGAGGATGCGAGAGGTAAGGCTCGCCGGACTGGCGCGTCTGGGTCTTATGCTGCTCGCCCGCCAGCTTGTAGGCGGCGCGCACGATGCCGGCATCTTCCCCGGGCCGGTTGGCCTGGAGTTTCAGCATCAGCTCCTCGAAGCGCGCATCGAGATGTCGAGCCGCGCGGTCCCGGCTGAAATTCAACAGGGGATTCGAAAGTGAAGGCATCCTACCCTTATTTTAGCCGGATTCTTCACCGGGTCACCGGAGTTTCTTTGCGCTGCGGGCCGGGAGGGATTCCGGGAGTGGGAGGTAATCAGCAAGCAGACGGGGCGCAAGCGCGGCGCATTCCATTGTCGGCCGATGGGCGCCGAGCTCAGGATGACTGTTGGGGAGGAGCTTCCAGTTTCTTCTGCTTGATGACCTTCACTTTCTCCATTAGATCGTCGGCCTGTTTCAGAAGGGCCTCCCGCTCCTGCTCGGCCTGGACCATATCGGCCTTGCGCCGATACAGCAAATTCAAATAAATTATGGCATCTTCGTATTCAGGCCGCAATCTAATGGCCTCCTGGATGTTCTTGATGCCCTCCTCGACCATGCCCGAGTACCTGGCAGAATACTGTTCCCGCACTTTGGCCGGAAGCGGATCCGTGTCCTTGACCTGTTTCCTGATGTTGTTCTTGTTGTATTCCGCGCGCATCTCGGCGTTTGCGCGGTAAGCGAGCGTCCAGTCGATAACTCCGACCCAGTAGTACGGCTCCGGATCCCCGGGCTTCAATTGTATGTGCCTCTCGTGATAGCTCTTCGATTCCTCGAATTTTTGGGGATTGAAGGGCGAGGCGGCCATATTGAAGAGCAACGACCCAATCCCGTCGAGCGCGCTCACATTCTTGGGGTCTTTCTGAAGGAGATCCTGGAACTCGGCGATGGCCTGATTGCCGCGCTTGATGTTTTCCTCGGAGGGCGCGCCGGGGATGTACTGGTTGGCATAAGCGGTGGCCAAGTAGACGCGAGCGACCAGCAGGTCCGGGTCGAGGTCCCGGGCCTTCTTGAAATCTTCCACGGCATCGTCGTACTTGCCGCTCTTGAAGGCTGCGACACCCTGGTTGATGAGGTCGCGGGCCTTCAGTTTGTTGCAGCCCGCCGTCCCCACCACCAGGAATGCCAGCGCTGCCAGTGCCCCGGCCGACGCAGCCAGGCGGCCCATCCGAATCGATCTATTCAGCTTCATGGAAGAAACCATCCCTGCTGAGATTCAAATTCGCCCCGCCCATGCGGGGCCACTCTAAACCATTCCCTGCTCAACCCAGCGAAAGCGTTTACTGACCGGCTTCCAGTTTTGCCGTGATCAGGCCAACCTTGTCGATTCCGGCGGCTCTCATGATATCGATGGCCCGGGCAACCTCGACGAACAGCACGCTGTCGTCGCCCTTGATGAAAGCGATCTTGTCGGGACGATCCTTGAAGATACGCTCAAGCTCCGTCTGGAGCCCTTCCCAAGTTGTGTCCTGCTGATTGATCTTCAGCTTGTTGCCCGCCACCACCTGGACAACCACGGTCTTATTCTCCAGCTCAACGCTCTGCTGCTGGTTCGGCGAAGGCTGTGGCACGAGCGTGTCCAGCCCCATCTGCGTGAGCGGCGTAATCACCATGAAGATGATGATGAGCACAAGTAAAATGTCGATGAGGGGCACGACATTCATGTCGGCCAGCGTCCCCCCCTTGTTTTCTCCAACCTGCATTGCCATTGCGGGTCTCCTGTCAGCCGGCGCGCAGCAGCCGGCGCCGATTGTAAAGTTGCGCCGGAGCCACCCTCCGGCACTGCTCTTTCTTACTCTGCAAGCGAACGGCTCCGAACCGCCCGAGCGTTGACCGCCCTAATTCGCCGGGGGTGGCGGAGGCGTCTGACGCTCGGTCCTGGCCCTCTCCGTCAGGAGCCCCAAGGCGTCCACGCCGGCGGAACGGATTTCTTCAACCGCCACGAGGACGGCTCCGAATTTTGCGCGGCCGTCACTCTTCACGAACACGGTTTTGTCGAGGCGATTTGCGATCTTGTCCTTGATCTGCCCGGCCAGATCTTCCTTGGCGATTCTGGTGGTTCCCAGGAAAAGATCCCCGCTCCGGTTGACGGCCACGATGATGGCGTCATCCTTATCGGCGTCCGGCATATCCTTCGGATTGTTCACCCTCGCCAAATCCACCTGTTGACCATGCTGCAACATCGGCGTGACCACCATGAAGATGATCAGCAACACCAGCATGATATCGGCCATGGGAATCACATTCGGGGTGGACATCTGGGCCCCGACTTGCGGTTTATAGGCCATGGACTTACTTCTTCCCGCCTCGCCGCAGGATGAAGTAATTGATCAACTCCATCGAGGAGTTGTCCATCTCCACGTCGAAGGCTTCGACTTTATTGGTGAAATAGTTGTACGCCCACACCGCAGGCACAGCGACCAGAAGACCGAACGCCGTGGTGATGAGAGCTTCCGCGATACCGCCGGCCACCGCCGACAGACCGGTGACTTTCTCGGCCTGGATGCCTTTAAACGCGTTGATGATGCCGACCACCGTGCCGAACAGCCCGACGAAGGGGGCCGTCGAACCGATGGTGGCGAGAGCGGAGAGGCCGCGCTTCATCTCGGCGTGGACGATGGCCACGGAGCGCTCGAGGCCGCGCCGCGCGGCGTCAATCACCTCGGCGTCCGAAACCTGCTGGGAAGCGGACTGAAACTCCGAAAGGCCCGTCGCCACGACTTTGGCGATGTGGCTCTTCTTGTTGCGCTCGGCGATGGAGATGGCCTCGTCCAGCTTCCCCTCACGTAGAGCGCCGGCAACCTGCTGCACAAAGACGCGCGACTGCTTGCGCGCGGCGCTGTACATCAGTGCGCGGTCAATCATCACGCCGAAGGAATAGATGGAGAGAACAAAGAGGATCGCGACCACAGTCTTGGCCGGATAACCCATCGATTTGAAGAGGTTTACAATATCCCACTGCCCCGCGACCTGCAAGAGCATGACCCCGAAAAGATTCACAATGGCTGCCATTCGTTTGCTCCTTGAGTTTAGTTGCGAAAGCCGTCTTGACCCACGGAAGCGCCTGACCCCAAGCCCGGCGCGCCCGTTCCGTCTACCCGTTCAGAGAGAAAATCACGTCAATCGTCGTGTCCACTTCGACCGGCTCGCCGTTCAGCGTCGTTGGCTGGTAACGCCACTGCCGCACGGCGTCGAGCGCCGCCTGCACAAGCAGCGGATGCCCGGAGACGACTTCGAGTTGCTGGATGGTGCCGTCCTTGGCGATGATGGCGTGCAGCTTCACCGTGCCGAAAATGCGCGTCTGCCGCGCCAGCGGGGGATAGACAGGCTGCGTGCGGTTGATGATCTTGGCCGCCGTCACATTGCCGCCCTGGCGGATACGCTGTTGCGGCTTCGGAGGAGGTGGAAGATTCGAGCCCGTTACACCACCTATCACGCCGCCAATCACGCCGCCGGCGGATCCTCCCGGCATGCCGCCCGGCACGCCGCCCACCGCGGAAAACCCGACATCGGGGGGCTCTGCTTCTTCCTTAATGATCTTGACATCTTTCGGGATGGCCTTGGGCGTGATGAGCTTTCCCGACTCCATCAGGTGCACCGTAGGTTTCACCTTCACGATCTGCGCGGCCGGCGGCGGCGGGGGCGGTGGCGGAGGCGGCGGCGCCACGAGGAGGGTGGCCATCAGCGCCCTCGGGAGCGCCTCGGTGTAGATCAGCGGGATGAGAATGAAGACGATTACGACAGCGATCTGAAGAACCATCGAAACGACGACGGTCCAGGGCTTGTTCGTCTTCTTCGATATCGGACTAGATACCACCAAATCTTCAAACATCGCTTCTACCTCCTCCCGGCCGCAGCGCGACTCCTATCAAGCGCCTAGCTGCCCCGGGCCCTGTTGCCGGCTGCGGGTCCGGTGCCTGCAGCCGCGCCCTGCAGCCGCCAGCGGTTCCAGGCGACCACCAAGGGCGCGGCAATCCCAAAGCTAGAGTAAGTTCCTACCACAATTCCTACCGTAAGCGCAAAAGAGAATGCACGGAGCACCTGCCCCCCCATGAGGAACAGGACGAGGACGGTGAGGAAGGTCAGGCCGCTGGTGAGGATCGTCCGCGAAAGCGTCTGGTTGATGGACGTATTCACGATACCGGGGAAGGCTTCCTTCCGCAGCAAACGCTTGTTCTCGCGTATGCGGTCGAAGATGACGATCGTGTCGTTCATCGAGTATCCGACCAGGGTGAGGAGCGCGGCGATGACGGTGAGCGAAATCTCAAAATGAAGGAGCGAGAAGAAGCCCAGCGTGATCAGGACGTCATGGAAGACGGCCAGAACGGCGGCGGCGCCGTAAATCCACTCGAAACGAAAAGCGATATAGACCAGCATCCCGCCCAGGGCAGACAGGGTGACCAGGACGGCCTGCCGGCGCAGCTCGGCGCCAACCTTCGGCCCGACGATCTCTACGTTGCGGATGGCGAATGCGCCCAGGGTATAATTGGCCTTCAGGGCGGCAATAACGGGCGGGCTTGCGCCGTCCACCTTGCGCAGATCCTCGAAATTGGTTAGGACGCCGTTGGCGTCCTTGTCGCGAAAGGCGGCCAGTTTCTTCGCGAGATCCGGGTACCGCGCGGCTGCGGCGGTTCCGGCACCGAGAGGATCCCGCTGCGTGAGGACCTGTGCGAGGTCGGCCGGCGTCGCGGCATTGAAATCCGCCTTCGTGGAATCGGCGGTCCCATAAGTCGCATGGAGGGCATTGAGAATCTGCGCCTTTCCTGCATCCATCGCTTCATCGCCCTGGCCGGTCTGCTCCAAACCGATCACCACTTCATTGGCGTTCGGATTGGCGATGTCGCTGATCTTCTGGATTTCGCTCTGGCCGAGCCCCTGCGCGGTCAAGCCGTTGCGGATCTTGTCAAGGTCAGGGGCCTGGGCGAAGCGCACGTAGACGAGTGTGCCGCCCTTGAAATCGATGCCATAGCGAAGGCCGCCCTGGCTGCCGCCCCTTCTCACCCAGGAAACACCGCCGAGGAGGAGGAAAAAACCGGAGAGGGCAAAGAAATACTTCGCCTTGCCCATCCAATCGTAATTGGGCTGTTTGAAGAACTCCATGGCCGGTCTTTCTCCCCTCCCTTAGACTCCAGCGGAGGCGGGAATGTGCCCGCTCAGCGCGCCCTGCCCAAATCCCGGTCCCGCCGGAAATACCCACCTAAGGTCAAGCCCTACAATCACTTACCTAAATACTCAACTGCGCTTGGCGGTCCATCCTGACCAAGTGGAAGCCGAAGATTGTCTTGGACACGTAGATCGCCGTAAATAGATTGGCAATCAGTCCGATCGTCAGGGTAATGGCAAAGCCCTTGATCGGCCCGGTGCCGAATGCAAACAAGAAAAATGCGGAAACAACCGTCGTGACGTGGGTGTCAATGATCGTCAACAGGGCCTTTGAGAAGCCCGCATCCACGGCGGAGACGGGAGACTTGCCGTTGCGCAGTTCCTCGCGGATGCGCTCGAAAACCAGAACGTTGGAATCCACCCCCATGCCGATGGTCAAAATGACTCCGGCGATTCCGGGGAGCGTGACCACGGCTCCGAGATACGCCAACGCGGCGAGGAGAATAACCAGGTTCAGGATCAAGGCAACCACCGCGTTCGCGCCGGCCAAGCGGTAATAAACCAGCATGAAAACCATGACGACAAGCAGGCTGAGAATGGAAGCCCGCATGCCATGGCGAATCGAGTCCGCACCGAGCGATGGGCCGACGGTGCGCTCCTCAAGGTACTTGATGGAAGCGGGAAGCGCGCCGGCGCGGAGCACGAGCGCCAGGTCGTGGGCCTCTTCCTGCCCAAAGGTACCTTCAATGAAACCGGAATCGGTGATGTGTCCGTTGATCACGGGCGCCGAGTAGACGCGGTGTTCGAGCACGATGGCCATCTGACGGCCCAGATTCTGTTCCGTGAAGGGACCGAATCGGCGGGCGGCATCAACCGAAAGAGAAAAATTCACTTTCCAGGTACCGGGCCTGTCCGGGTTGCGGTCTTCCTGCACGCTGCGGAGGTCGCGGCCGGTCACCACGGGCGCTCGGCTGAGGAGGTACCAGACCTCGCCCTCCGGTGCGCGAGAGGAACCATGCGCCTGCGAGCTTCCGCGCACGAGCTCCGTCCCCAACGGCAATACGCCGTTGTGCGCGCTGAGTCCCGCGATTTCGGAGGGATACGTTGTCGGATCTTCGACGAGCCTCAGTTCGAGCTGCCCGCCAGCCTTGATAACGGCCTTGGCGCGGGAGGGGTCTCCTTCGCCGGGGAGCTGGATGAGAATCTCATTATCGTTGCGGCCGTGGAATTGAATCGTCGGCTCGGTCAGGCCCAGACCGTTGATGCGGCGCTCGAGCGTGTCCAGCGACTGTTGCATCGTCTGCTGCTGGATGGCGGCGACAGTGCTCGGGCGCAGCGTGAGCAGAGATCCGGATGCCTCGCCTGGGGCCACACTCACGTCCCAATCGCGCGCCAACTGCTCAGTGACCAGATCGTGAAACTGCGCTGCATTTTCTGATGCGACATTGCGCACGAGGATGTGCGTGTCGTCCACCCGGCGAACCTCTTCATAGCGGATGTTCTTGGCGCGGAGTTGCTGGGTGAGCCGGTCAACGACCTGGTCTGTCTGCTGGCTGACCGCCTCCTGCACTTGCACCTGGAGAATGAGGTGCGTCCCGCCCTGCAGGTCGAGCCCCAGCTTGATCTGCTGGCCGAAGTTCTCCTTCACCTGCGCCCAGGAAGTCGGGAACTTGGGAAGTCCGATCAAGCCGTATAGACACGCCAGGATGACGGCGGCGATGAACAGCGCTTTCCACTTCAGCCTGGCGTTCATATTATTCGAGGATTAAAGGAGCACGTCCGCGGCCCGGGGCGCTACTTCGCATCTTCCGTTTCCTCCACCTGCGTAATCGCGGAACGCGCGACGCGGATCTTCACCTGGTCGGCGATGCGGAGAATCACCGTCTCCCCATCGATCCCGGAGATAGTGCCATACACGCCGCCGCTGGTGATCACCTTGTCGCCGCTCTTGAGGGCCGCGAGCATACTACGGAGCTTCTTCTGGCGGCGCTGTTGCGGAAGAATCAGCAGGACGTAGAAGATGCCCATGACGACGACCATCATGAGCAGGGGGTTGCCAAGCAGCCCCGCCGGACCCTGCGCCTGCAGCCAGAGTGTCCCAGGAAATTCCACGTTACCGACCGTCCCGTCCGCGGCCCACCCGGCCGCTCTTTGACGCACTCCGCGCTTCCAAAAAACAACCGGGGAGCCGGCAGAAACCCTTCCCCGCCGGCTAAGCTCGCCCGAATCTCCTCGTCATGCCACGCGGAAAGCGCAACCGCCGGATCCCTAGGTTATGCGGGTCCCTCGGCATAGCGCATGTGCATCTCAGATGAGAAAGAAGCTAGTTTCCCAAAACCGATAGTCTCGCGGATTTGCCTCATGAGGTCAAGGTAAAAGTGGACATTATGGTGGGTGGCGAGGACGGCGGCGAGGAGTTCTCCGGCGGCGAAAAGATGCCGAAGATAGGCGCGTGAATAACGCGCGCAGACGGAGCAGGAGCAGTGTCCGTCCACCGGGCGCTGATCGTCCGCGTAGCGCGCGTTCTTGATAAGCAGGCGCCCCTCGCTCGTATAGAGGCAGGCATGGCGCGCGGCGCGCGTTGGCAGGACGCAGTCCATCAAATCTACGCCGAGGGCGGCGTAATCGGCGAGCTGCTCCGGGCGGCCCACGCCCATGAGGTAGCGCGGACGGTCCTGCGGCAAGAGGGCAGTCACTTCTCCGGTCATTTCGCAAGTCATCGCGTGAGGCTCCCCCACGGCGAGGCCGCCTATGGCATAGCCGGGGAATCCGATGTCGAGGAGTTGGCGTGTGCTCACCCGGCGCAAATCTGCGAACGTCGCCCCCTGCACGATCCCGAACTGCACCTGCGCGGGTTCGCCGTTGCGGCGCGCGCATTCCTGGAAGTAGTTCTGTGAGCGCCGCGCCCATCCCGTCGTGCGTTTGACGGCGGATTCGGCAGCCGCGCGAGGCGCCGGCGTCCGGATGCATTCGTCGAGCGCCATGGAAATGTCCGAGCCGAGCGCGAGCTGGATTTCCACCGCTTTTTCCGGCGTGAGCAGGTGCTCCGAGCCGTCCAGGTGGGAGCGGAAGCGCACGCCCTCGTCGGTGACTTTCCGCAAGTCCGCCAAGCTGAAGACTTGATAGCCGCCCGAATCGGTAAGGATTGCTCCCCGCCAGGACATGAAGCGGTGAAGCCCGCCGAGACCGCGGACGCGTTCGTGCCCCGGGCGCAGATAGAGGTGATATGTATTCGCGAGGATGAGGGAGGCGCCGAGTTCCTCGAGCGCCTCCTGGCGGAGGCCTTTGACCGTCGCCGCCGTGCCCACCGGCAGGAACACCGGCGTTTCGACAACGCCATGCGGCGTCCTCAGGCGCCCGCAGCGCGCACCCGTGGGGTCGGTCTTCAGGACCTCGAAACAGAAACTCACTCCTGAAGTGTATCAAGAGAAGATAAACACCCAGCCAACGCGGATCAGAACAAAAACCGCATAGACGGAGACTGCGATGCCGATCGATTTACCCAAAGTCAGCTTTTTCGGTTTGGCCGCCGCGAATCCGGTCCCCATCAGGAAGAGTACCCAGAAAACGAAAACATCAATGGAAGTTCCCAGCTTCACAAGGGCTTTCGAGGAACCTTCCGGCAGAAACGCGGCGAGGTTTGCCGCAACCGGATTCTCAAGATCCACGGTCCCGAATGGTTTCAAATACAGGATGAGGAGGAAAAGCAGACTACTGATGAATGCGGGGACATAAGCATGAGAAACCACGCCGAGCGCCGTGCGATAGTTCAGGCCCGCACCGCCCACGAGGTTGTAAGCCCCCAGCATCACGCCGGCCACCACCACGATAATGACAGCTCCGGCTGGAACACCAAACACGTACGTCACGATAGGTGCGAACTTTGCTCCCCCTTCGATCCGCTGCTGTTTCTGCTCCTCGGACAGTTGGCTCGCGCTCGGACTCTGTTCCATCTGATGCCGGATGTACTCCCGCCAATCAATCCGTTGATTAATGGCGAAGCACACGATGGTGCTCAAAACCGTCAAAACAAGAACCGGAGCCAGCCAACTGGGCTTCTGAGCAATATCCGCGAAAGTTTTCTTCGGACTGAAAAGTACCCCAATGATGCGTCCAACAGGGCCGATCGAGGCCGGCGCTTCGGGCGCGGGCATGGAAGAAGACGGTGTAGCCATCGTTGACTCCTTACGGTGCAGGTTTAGGGTTTCCGTATCTCCAATACGCACAAGACGGACGAAGATTTCAGTGATCGAGCCTAAAATCCGCTCAACTCTACTCGCCCGCCGGGGACAAATACAGGGCAGGCAGATCGCCTTTTCGGATCGCTTCGTTCAACGCCGGGACGTCGGAAGCCAGAATCTGCTTCCAGGCGGTAAGCTGTTGATCCAGCCGTGCTCGCAACATCTTGAATACCTCATACTGCTGCAGGGGCGGAACGCCGTCGCCGGCCTGAACGCTGGCGCTGAAACTGTCGAGCTGTTCATTGAGCATGTTGGGGAAGGCCAGGTTGCCTTCGGAGCCTTTCATGTTCACCTGGATGAGCTCCTCTTCCACCGGGGTCACTTTCTTGTCGAGCGCGTTTGCCTGGTCGAGAAGCGGCTTGAGCCGAGGATCGTTCTCGAGGCGCGGGCGAAGCGCCTTGATTCCGGAGCGCAATTCGCGGATCTGATTCACGGCCCGATGCAGATCGGCGTTGGCGTCCCGGACCTGCACGGCCAGTTCAAACTGTTTCTGCAGATCGTCCCGGGGCACATTTTTCACTCGCGGATCGAGCACGATTTCAAGCGGCTGCGTCTGGCTCTTGCCGCCGACCGTCAGCCTCACGGTGTAATTGCCGGGCAGCACAATCAGGCCTCGTGGGCCGAGGCCGGAGTAAAATGCTCCCGGGATTTTTACGGGAGACTCCCCGCGCAGGTTCCAGGCATAGCGGTTCATGCCTGCCGCGGCGGGAATGGTGGTGATCTCCTTCACCTGGTCGGGCCATTCCGGCGGCTGCTCCGCTTCTTTCTTCTCGCGGCTGGAAAAACCGCGCACCAGTTTGCCGGCGCCGTCCAAGATCTCGAGTTTGACCTCTTCCTTTGGCGCGGCTTTGAAGTAGTAATCAATGATGGCTCCCGGGGGCGGGTTATCACCGACGGGGCCTCGGCGCTCAATCGCATCGGGCAAATGCAGGCGCAGCGCCGCCTGGGGCTTATACAGGATCACCTCCGCATTGGCCGAGCCGGCATCTACTTGCCGCAGGGGAGTGATGTCGTCCAATACCCAGAAAGAGCGGCCATGCGTGGCAACGACCAGGTCGTCATTATGAATGTTCAGGTCATGGATGGGGACGGTGGGGAGATTCAGCTTGAGCGGCTGCCAGTTCAAGCCATCATCGAGGGAAAAGTACACGCCGGTCTCAGTTCCGGCAAAGAGCAGGCCCTTGCGCTTCGGGTCTTCGCGCACGGCCCGGACGTACGAACCTTCCGGGATGCCGTTGGCGATGAGGGTCCAACTCTTGCCGTAGTCGCGCGTACGGTAGATGAAAGGGCGGAAATCGTCGAGCTTGTGGCGATCCACGGCAAGGTAGGCGGTGCCCGGGTCATGGTGCGAGGCTTCGACGATGCTGATCATGCTCCATTCGGGCAGCTCTTTCGGCGTGACGTTCGTCCAGCTCTGGCCGCCATCCCGGGAGAGCTGCACGAGGCCGTCGTCCGTTCCGGCCCAGAGCATGTCTTTCTTCAAAGCCGATTCGGCGACGGCGAAGATGGTGTCGTAATACTCCACGCTGGTGATGTCGAGGGTGATCGGGCCCCCGGAGGGCTTCTGCTTGGACTTGTCGTTGCGCGTCAGGTCCGGGCTGATGGCCGTCCAGCTTTGTCCGCCGTTGGTGGACCGGAAAAGCATCTCCGCCGCGCTGTAGAGGGTGTTGGGATCGTGCGGAGAGATCAATAGAGGCGAGGTCCAGTTGAAGCGGTGCGGCAGCTTCTCCGCGCCGTTGCCGGAAACATCCAGGGGCAGCACGGAGATATCAATGAGCTGCTCGGTCCGTTTGTCGAAACGTGAGATGAAGCCCTCCGCCCCGGCGTACACGACGTTGGGATCCGGCGGATAGGGCGCGATGTAACCGCTCTCGCCCCCGCCGATCGCATACCAGTCCTGCCGGCCGATGACGCCGTCGTCGTCGTAGCTCTTGATGGCGATGGTGGAGTTGTCCTGCTGCGCGCCGTAGATGTAGTAAGGCCAGCGGTCGTCGGTGATCACATGGTAGAACTGCGCCGTCGGCTGGTTGTACTGGGTGCTCCAGGTCTTGCCGCCATCGGTGGAGACGGTGGCGCCGCCGTCGTTGCCGTTGATGAGCCGCTGCGGATTGTCGGGATCAATCCACAAGCCATGATGGTCTCCATGAGGCGCGGGCAGCAATTCAAAACTCCGGCCGCCGTCCACGGAACGGAACATTCCCGTGTTGAGCGCGTAAACCGTGTCCGCCGATTTGGGGTCGGCAAAGATATGAGAAAAATACCAGGCGCGCTGGCGAAGACGGCCATCCTCGTTCATGCGGATCCAGTTGTCGCCGCCGTCGTCGGAACGGTAGAGCCCGCCTTCCTTGGATTCAATCATGGCATAGACACGGTTGGAGTCCGCGCCGGAAACCGAGACGCCGATGCGGCCCATGATCCCCGCGGGGAGGCCGCGTCCCTCCAGCCGCGTCCATGAGCTGCCACCATCGGTGGATTTATAAAGCCCGCTGCCGGGACCGCCGCTGTTCAGGCTCCAGGGCGTGCGGTAAACCTCCCACAAGGAAGCGAAAAGCGTGCTGGAATTGTTGGGATCAAAGACAACGTCAATGGCGCCGGTTTTGTTGTCTTTGTAAAGGACTTTCTGCCACGTGGCCCCGCCATCGGTCGTGCGGAAGACGCCACGTTCTTCATTCGGCCCGTAGGCGTGGCCGAGCGCGGCCACAAATACCACGTTGGGGTTTCTCGGATCGACGATCAGCGCGCCGATGTGCCGCGTGTTCTTGAGCCCCATGTTTTTCCAGGTCTTCCCACGGTCGCGCGACTTGTAAACGCCGTTGCCGTAAGTGATGTTGCCGCGAATACAGGCTTCGCCTGTGCCGGCGTAGATGATGTTGTGATCCGAAGGCGCCACGGCGATGCTGCCGATCGAGGCCACGTCTTCTTTGTCGAAGATGGGCTCCCAATTCGCCCCGGCATCGGAGGATCTCCAGACGCCGCTGGAGGCCCCGCCGAAATAGAAAACGTTGGGTTCTCCGGGAACGCCGGTCACGGCCAAGACGCGCCCGCCACGGAACGGGCCGACCTGGCGCCAGCGCATCGCGCCGAACAGAGTCTCAGGGATGCGTGCCGCAGGCGTGGAAGCCCGCGGCTGTGGCGCTGGTGGCATTTCTGAATGTTTTTTTGTCTCGGCGAAGGCAAGAGAAGTAAGAACGACAAACACCAGAAGACAAACGTTCCGTTGGATCATGGAATGGAATTCTCCTAAAGGTGCCACATCATACAGGAGCAAGCGGGCGCTCGCTACTGGCTTCTAGCGCCGTTCCAACTTTTGGGGCAAAGCCGAGCCGCCCGTGCGCCCAGGGCGATGGCAGTCTGGTTTGACGAACGCATAGGCCCGTCAACTTGGAACGGTAATACAGCGCCGAAGTTCGCGGTTCTCGGATTTGCATCAGGGAAATAGGTGAAGAATTACTACTGCTCAATATAAGGGAGGCAAGAGATGCAAGAGCAGTTGCGAGCGCTCCCGGCGCAGGCGGCCATTCATTCCCTTGCCGGTTTGAATTCGTAGACCGCGAGGTTCACCAGACCATCGCGATAATCAATGGTCATTTTCATCTGGACCAGGGTCCTGATCCCGATCAAACCAGAAATCTCGGTGCCTTCGGAGTTACTTATGTTGTCCATATCGAAGACCGGAATATCATCGCTCCGAACACGGAGCTTCGCAAACTGCAGGATAGCCTTATCACCGTTCAGCACCTGTTTCACCGTGCCGCTGACGCCCTTCATTGTGTAGCCTTCGTAGCTGAGTTTCGTAACTTGATGCGCGAGCTTTGGAGTGACACAGTTCAGGTCTGCTCCTGTGTCCAGAATGAAGTTGCCCGCAGCTTTGTCACTTACGACGACAGGTATGACCAGATCGTGGCCGAACCGCCAGATTTTTGTGTAGGCCTGCATCTCCGGAGCAACGTAGCGATCCTGCGGCCCATCGTCCTCCGCCGCTGCGTTGGGGTTTTTGGGGAGCGGATCGAGCGACAGCTTCCAGTTTCTAAAATCAAGCGTGACCAGAAATTTGTCAAATACATCGGTGCCTATCAAGCCGCTCTCATCGGCAACATCGTTCCTACTGGAAACCCTGACCAGGCAATTGTGAAACTCAATATCGCTGATCTTGATTTTGTCCACCCAGCCGATGTACCCCTGGACTGGCCCTTTATCACCGATGCCCCCAAAGTATGAGTCGGCGATCTTTACGACTCCCGCTTTCTCTGC
Organism: Candidatus Acidiferrales bacterium; assembly: GCA_035545075.1. GTDB lineage: Bacteria > Acidobacteriota > Terriglobia > Acidiferrales > UBA7541 > Acidiferrum. The sequence goes on along the minus strand of DASZZJ010000057.1, from coordinate 2,255 downwards.
CAGCTTCCGCCCGATCACAATTCCGCTTGCACCGGTGTCCAGCAAGAGTACGGCCCCAGCCCGGTCGTTAAATTTCACCTGAAGTCCGTATCCTTTGCTGATAGCCATGGCCCCGCCCTGGTTCCCTTTCTCAATACCAATCGCCGCAAGCCCGCGGCCCCAGGGCTGGATTTTGATCTCGGTAGGCTTAATTTCGCTGACAAGCACCCAGGGTTTCTTCTGCGCGGCAGCAGATAGATAGTCTATGTGCGCCTGTTCTCGCTCCGTGGGGTGATCTCCGGCGGCTTTCTTAACAGCTTCAAGCTGCTCGGCGTAGGAAAGGCTATTCAGCCATCCGTAATGAATTTGATTGTCATCGGGATCGAGTTGATGGGCCTTAGCGAAAGCATTCTTTGCTTGCTTGTGCATGGACACCATGTCATACATCCGGGCCATACCAAACCAAGCGCGCGCCGAATTGCCGTCCAGCCGCAGGGCTGTCCGGTACTCGGTTTCCGCCTCCGCAAATTTACCCGCCCGAAAATCCACGTCGCCTAGCGCGCCATGGACCGGCGCGGAGGACGGCGCTGCTGCGACGGCCTTCTTGCCGGCTTCTTCCGCTTCGTCGAGCTTGCGGGCCCTTAACAGGCTTCGCACCAGTCCGGCTTGTGCCTCGGCTGATGCCGGATCCTTCTCCACAATGGCCTTAAACGCCGCTGCAGCATCGGAAAGCTTCCCCTCTTTCAGGAGCGCATTCGCCGAAGCGAGAGCCTCGTTCGCGGCGCCACCTGTGCCGTTTTTTGCGCTGCTTTGGGAAGCAGGCGGCTTCGCGTTGCCTGACGCGGTCGCGCTTTGTCCCCACGCGGAAGCGGGGAAGCAGAATGCGATGATCAGCAGCAATAACATAGAAGTGATCTATAGATGATGGACGTGAGAGGAAGAATAGCACACAAAACTGACTCTCTGCGTCCAATCCCATGACCCGGCCGTTGCCGATCAATCCTCCTCAGGCAATTTCGGAACGGCGGCGAGCAATTGTTGCGTGTAGGGATGTTCCGGCCGCGTCAGAACTTTTTCGGCCGTTCCCACCTCAATGAATTGCCCGGCGCACATGACGGCAATCCGTGTGGCGATCTGCGCCACGACGGGGAGGCTATGGGAGATGAACAGATAAGTGAGGCCGAATTCGTTCTGCAGTTTCTGCAGGAGGAGCAGCACCTGCGCCCCGACGGAAACGTCCAGCGCCGAGACCGGCTCGTCCGCGACCACGAGTTTCGGCCGCAGGATCAGCGCGCGCGCCACGCCGATGCGCTGGCGTTGCCCGCCGGAAAACTCGTGCGGGTATCGGCCTAGGGCGTCGGAAGCGAGCCCCACTCGCTCGAGGATCCCGAGGACACGGTCCCGGCGCTTTGCAGTGGGCAGTCTCGGTTCATGGATGGAGAGCGGTTCGCCGACGATCTCGCCCACCCGCATGCGCGGGTTCAGCGATGCGAACGGATCCTGAAAAACCATCTGCATCTGCCGACGCAATGCGCGCAAGCGTTCACCGTGCGCCGCGAGCAGGTCTTCGCCGGCAAAGCGAAGCTCCCCAGCGTCCGGCTCAATCAGCCGCAGGATAAGCCGCGCTAGGGTCGTCTTGCCGCAGCCGGACTCGCCGACAATCGCAAGGGTTTCGCCTTGCACAAGGGCAAAGCCCACGCCGTCCACCGCCGTGAGCCGCTCTTCGCCGGGGGCTCCCGCGGAGTCCGGTGAGAAGATGCCTCCGCCGCGGCGGTAGCTCTTTCGCAGGCCGCGCGCTTCCAGCAGGATGGTTTCCGAAGCTGTCATCAGGCCCGGCTTCCGCGCCTCTAAACAAGGATGCAGCGCGCCGAGTGGCCCGGCGACGCGGCACGCGATTCAGGAACGGCCGCGGCGCATTGCGGGATGCGCTTCGCACATCGCGGCTCAAAGGCGCAGCCCGGCGGAAGCGCCGCAAGCTGCGGCACTGTACCCGGGATTGGCTTGAGCGCGCCCCGGCGCAGCCGCGGCGAAGCCGCAAGTAGCCCCTCCGTATAGGGATGCAGCGGCCGCGCGAGGACTTCCCGCGCCAGCCCTTCTTCGACGATTCGCCCGGCATACATCACCGCGACGCGGTCCGCGACCTGTGCGACCACGCCGAAATCATGCGTGATGAAGAGCAGCCCAAGTTGCAATTCCCGGCGCAAGCGGTCCAGCAGGCTGAGAATCTGCTGCTGGACGGTCACGTCCAGCGCCGTGGTCGGCTCGTCGGCGATCAG
>DASZZJ010000056.1:0-3832 GCA_035545075.1 Candidatus Acidiferrales bacterium | reverse complement strand
CAGCCCGAGGGTTCGCGCCTGCCGCCCATGGATCGCTGTGCGGTCATACATGCCATTGACCGCTTCGCGGTCATGCAAGCCATTTTCCCGCAGCGCCGCGCCGATCCGCTCGCACAGATACTCGATCAGCCCGCCGAGCAGCTCCGTGTCAATCGTGCCGCCCTCGATCGTCGTCTCGCGCGCGAGCGATTTCGGCGCTGCCGGCAGCATCACCTCGCGTCCGTCCAACCCCCGCGCCCGCTCCCAGATTTGCCGCCCGATGGCCTCGCCGAACGCCGCCTCCAGCGCCGGCCGCGGCACTTGCCGCAGCTCTCCAATCGTCGCAATCCCGCGCTCGGCCAGCGACGCGGCGTGCGTGTGCCCGATGCCGTGCAGCTTCTCCACCGGCAGCGGCGCCAGAAACGCCTCCTCTTCTCCCGGCGCCACCATCCGAAACCCTCGCGGCCGCTCGAGGCGCGACGCAATCGCCGCCACTACCTTCGTCGTCGCCGCGCCCACTGACACGTTCAATCCCGTCCGCGCGGCAATCTCCGCCTGCAGCCGCCGCAGCGTGGCCTCCCAGTCCGGATAGAGCCGCTCCGTCCCGTGGAAATCGAGATAGAAATCGTCCAGCGCCGCCGTCTCCACCGCCGGCGTGTACGTCTCCAGGATCCGCCGCACCTGCTCCGCAAACTCCGCGTAGTGCTCGTACTGCCCCGGCACGACCGCCGCCTTCGGGCAGATCCGCAGCGCTTCGCGGAAGCTCATTGCCGTGCGCACGCCGCGGAATTTCGCCTCGTAGCTCGCCGAAGCCACCACCCCGCGCCCCACCAGCACGGGCCTCCCGCGCAGCCGCGGGTTCAGCACCTGCTCGACCGACGCGAAAAACGCATCCACATCCACGTGCACGATCCCGGGGATTTTCCCGCCGGCATTTTTCGCTCCCGGTGTGAGGCTGCTCTCCGGCGAAAATGCCGCGGCGTCGCGCCGCTGTTCCACCACCCGTTGTTCCACTGATTGATGGCGCAAGTGTTCCGTGATTTGCGCGGCAGGCAAGGCGTATTCGGCAATGGCTTCCATGGCGATTGCAGCCTCTGGCAGGGAAGCGGGTTTTTAACGGGTGACCGCCCGTGAGAGTCACAAGGACAATGGGGCGGCCACCCGTCTCCCGTTTCCTCTACCGCACCGCACTATAGGCGAATAAAAAGCGAAAGTCAAGCAAAACCTCAACCGGGTAGTGGGCCAATTCCAAGTAAGCGCGTTATACGTTCAAGTGAATCACGTGAATATACTTTATATAGAAAAGTACTTGACATGGAGAAGTAGCGGTGTATCTTAGCGCTGTCAGCCTCGCAGAGGAGATGGGAGACCCTTGCTATGGAAGCCGCACATCCAACTCAATCACAAGGTCTTGGCAAATCACCATCTGGCCCGTTTCGAGAGCTCCTTACCGATGCCATCCGATTTTGGGAGCCGCGTCGCCTTGCCTATAACTTTGCCCTCACCGCGGTCGCTGTTGCCTGGGTTATAGCGAGTTGGCCCCATTTCCGCGCGGCATTGACGCTACATTCGCTTCTACTCCTTTCCATCCTCGCATTACTAGCCAATGTTTGCTACTGCGCCGCCTACCTTGTGGACATTCCCATGCAGGACTCATCTCTTGGCACCGTCTGGAGACGTCGACGCTGGGGACTATGGTTGCTGGGAACGCTCTTTGCAATTGTCTTGGAAAGTTATTGGATCAATGACGAGATCTATCCAGATTTCCGCTGATACAGATAACGGCACGAAACCGATCGCATCTCTACCTGCTTCACCTATTCTTCAGGTACTTGCCGCGAAGCGTGCAGAATGGCCAGGATCGCCAAGCGGGATTTGTCGACCTAACAAACGATCACCCCAGGGGTTGTCCTCTCCTCAGAACACCCTCCCCAGCCGGAAGAACCACTTCCGGTGTCCGCTGTCTCCCACGCTCCCGCCCAGGAAAATCGGCCCAAACGCCGTCTCCGCCAGCACCCCGGCGGAAACATCGTTGGGCACGCGCGACAACCCTTCTCCCACGTTTCCCGCGCCGTACATTTTCCCCACCTCGTATTGCGCCGTGAAATAAATTTTCTTCCCCACGAACGTCGGCAGGTTCATCAGATCGTGCAGATAGCCGCCCTGAAACAGGAAATACTGGTTCCCGCGCAGCTCGTTCAATCCGTACGCGCCGAGGCGCTCCGGCCCGCCCAGGAAAAACTGCGGCAATCCCGTCTGCTGCTCTCCGAAGGTCGTCCCGCCCGACGAAATCAGGAACACGGACCCCGGCCGTGTCACCGGCTGAAAATACCCCACCCGCGCCTCAAGCGCCGGGAACGCCCCGGCGGCGCCCGGGCTCGTGTCGTACCAGTGAAAGCTCGATTCGATCCGCACGCCGCGCCGCGGGATAATTGGATCGTCGGTCCAGTCGGTCACATACCGCAGCCGCGCGCCGCTCTGCCGCCCGTTCAGCTCGGGAAGCAGCCCGGTGCCGACGCGCAGCTTGTCGCTCCAATAACTCACCTCATACCCCGCCCGCAGTTCCGTGTACCGGTTGAAGGAGTAACCTACGTCCGCCGCCGCGCTCGCCCGGTTCACGCGGTACTCTGCCAGCGGATCGTTTTTCCCGTAGATCTTGAACACCGAATTGCTCGCCCCTGCTTCCGGCGCCACGAACCACTTGCTCCCCGCCGTAAACGGATGGAAATATTCCGTGCGCACGCCGTACTGCGACCCGATCACAAAATCGGTCCGCCATTCCGACCCGTAGCCTCCGGTGTCCAGAAAAGTCAGCCGCGCTCCCAGTGTGAAGTTCACGTCGCCGCTTTCCGATCCGTCCAGTTCGAGTCCCGGCTGGATTGTCGGCGGCGCGTAGCCCGGTTCGTGAAGTTCCACGAGCAAGCCGTCGTGCCCATCGCGTCTTGTCAGCCGGTACCCCGCGCGGTCCAGCCGCCCCGAACCGGTCAGCCGCGTCAGCTCGTCTCCAATTTTCTGTGTGTCAATCGGCTGCCCGGCATACTTCGCCAGTTTCCGCTCGATCTGTTTCCTGGCCGTCGGGCTTGTCCCCTGCACCTCTACGAATTGCGGCACCGGCACGCTCTGAATCTTCCGCGCCTCCCGCTCGCGCAGGTATTCCGCCCATTCCGCGTCCCCCAGCGCGTACGGCGCCAGCACTTGCGCTTTCTCGCGCCCGGCTTCGCGTCCTTTCGCGACAATCAGCGCGTTCTTCTCGTACTCCGCCGAGTCAAACGCCGACAGATCCACTGTGATCACCAGGTCGGCTCCCGCCAGCCCGCGCAGCTCGTTTTCCGCCACCACCGTATCAACCGAGCTGCCCAGCACCTCGACGATCGACTGGATGTCCTTCGCCCGTGGCGTTCGCGTCTTCAAGTGCACGGCGATGACGATCTCCGCTCCCATCTCCCTCACCGCGTCCGTCGGCAGGTTGTCCACCAGCCCGCCGTCCACGTACACCTGCTCTCCCAACCGCACCGGGCTGTATACGCCGGGGATGGACATCGTCGCCCGCAGCGCTTCCGACAACGACAACGCGCCGCCGCGGAACGTCACCTGCTTGCCGCTCACCAGGTCCGTCGCCACGCTGCGGAAGGGAATGGGCAGCTCGTCAAAATCCTTCACGTTCGAATACCCGAGCGTCTGCTTCTCGATCAGCAGGCTGATCTGCTGCCCCGCGCTCAATCCGGCCGGAAGCGATACGCGTTCCCGCAGCCCCAGCACGAACGCGTTCGGATACGCCCGCTGATCTTCCTTCCGGCGGAAGGCAAGATCCGCATAGGGAGTCGCCGAACTCAGAATCGAACCCCAATCCTGT
>DASZZJ010000055.1:0-2552 GCA_035545075.1 Candidatus Acidiferrales bacterium | reverse complement strand
GAGTTCCTTGCCCGTGCCGCTCTCCCCCAGCAGCAGCACGGTCGAATCGGTTGCCGCCACCCGCTGAATCTGCTGGCTCAGTTCGCGGATCGAGGTGTGTTCGCCGACGATGCGAGGAAAACCATACCGCGCCGAGTATTCTTCGCGCAGCAGGAGGTTCTCCCGCAACATCTCCTGCTGGTTGGCGGCCCGCTGCACCAGCAGCCGGAGGTGTTCCAGGTCCACCGGCTTCTGCAGAAAGTCGTACGCGCCATCTTTCATGGCCGTGACGGCTTCCTCGATGGACCCGAACGCGGTCAGGAGAATGACGGGGGTTGTGGGGTCGGCCTGCTTCGATTCGTGGAGTACGTCCAACCCGGAAGCGCCCGGCAGTTTCAAATCGGTTAGGACCAGAAGATACCGCCGCGCTCGCACCTTCTGGATGGCCGTCGATCCGTCGGCGGCCTCCTCCACGGCGTAGCCGGCGCGTTCCAGCGCTTTGCGCAGCATGGCGCGGAGTTCGCTCTTGTCCTCAACAAGGAGAAGGGGTTCCATCTCGTCTTTTTCTATCACGGATGAAGCAGCCGCGCCGGGAAACAGGGCGGGGATGTGCGGTGAATACAAGCCTCCGTCGGGGCAATCGCGGCGGCGCTAGCGCGCCCAGCCGGCATCGCCCCCGGCCCGGCGCAGTTCTGTCTCCAGGTTCTCGATCGCTTGCTTCAGATCGGCGACCTCTTTTTTCTTCGCTTCGATCTTGGCGGTCTTGGTGTTGATGTCCTTGCGATCGTACTGCTCGTGCATGGCCTTGGTTGGGTCGGGATAGTACTGCAAATCCGCCTTCTGCAATTCGCGTTGTAGAATATCCAGTTCCTTTTCCGCGCGCGCCAGGTTTTCCCGCGTCTCTCTGAACTTTCCGCGCCAGTAGGCCTCATCCTTCGCGTCAGCCTTCACCGCTCCGGCCTGCTCTTCGCTCTTGCTCTCTGCCTTCTTCGTGGATGAGGGAGCCGGGGCTTCCGCCGTTGCGGCCATCGGCAGGTTGTCGTTGGTATAGACCTTGGCGGGCTTCGCCAGCGGCTTCTTCTGCGCCTGAGCCTTCCGCGCGGCGTCGGCCAGCGAGTCCTGCGCCGGCTTGCCCTGCGCTGTCGCCGCCACGAACAGCAACGCCGCCGCAACCAGCAACGCTATTTTACCGAGCCACAAATCCTTGCGCATGAAGACCTCTCTCGCCGGGACAACCCGCGTCCCCGGCACTTTATTAGATGCGGCCCTGCTTCGATTCTACTGCTTCGGGGGCGCCCCGGAATGCGGGTAGCGTAACGATAAACTCCGCGCCCCCGCCGGGGCGGTTCCGCGCTTCCACGCTGCCGCCGTGCTGCACGATGATTTTTTGCACCACGGCCAGCCCCAGCCCGGTGCCCTGCGATTTGGTGGTGAAAAACGGCCGAAAGATCCTGCTCAGCACGCCCGCCGGAATCCCGGGGCCATTGTCCATCACGCTGATCTGCCGCACTTCGGCCGCGCCAATCAGGGCCGTGCTCCCGTGAATCGTCACGCGCGAACCCTCGGCCGCTCCGGCGGCCGCCTCCGCCGCGTTCCGTGCAAGGTTCAGCAGCGCTTGCCGCAAAAACCCCTCTTCTCCCGCCACTAGTCCGAAGCGGCCCTGGGTCAGGATCTGCACGCCCGGGAACGACTCCCGCAGCTCGCTCACGACGCGTTCCACGACCGCCTCCAGCGAAACTTGCTCTTCGGGGATCTCCAGTGGCCGCGCGTATTTCAAAAACTCACCGACGACCTGCGTGACGTTCCGTGTCTGTTCGAGGATCAGCTCGGCATGTTCCGCCGTTTCTCCCTGCCCATTCTCGGAGCGAATCATCTGCGCGTAGCCGGAGATGGTCGCCAGCGCGTTCTTGAATTCGTGCGCGATGCCCGCCGAGATCTCGCCCAGAGCGGCGAGATTCTCCTTGAGTTGCACCTGCTGCTGCAGCGAAGCCAGCTCCGTCAAATCGCTCAGCAGGCAGATCGCGCCTGCAATCTTGTCGTCGCCCTGGCGCAGCGGCCAGACGGTGACGCCCAGCAGGTGCGTTTCTCCTTTCGAAGAGGTGTGCTCCACCTGTTCTCTCCGGAAAATGGTCCCCTTCGTCAGGCACTCGCCCAGCAGTTTCGTCAGGCCGGAGTTCGCGCCCAGGGCTTCCGTGTAACGCCGGAAACCCATACCGCGCATCTCCAGCACCTGTTCGGCAGCCGGATTGACGCTGGAGATGATCCCCGCGGCGTTCACCAGCAGCAGCCCCGCCGGCATGTTGCGGGTCACCTCATCGCTGAACTTCTCCGTTTGTTCGGCGCGGTCCTTCTCCAGGCGATGCAATCGCTCGAGTTCCTTCTCCTGCTCGCGCAATTTCTGGATCACCCCTTGCATGGAGGCCGCCAGAAATGCGGAACTGTTCTCCGTGCTCGGCGCCGTCCCAAGGGGGCGGGATTGCGATTCGCGTCCGTGCCGGAACAAGCGTCTCGTGTAATAGAAGGCCAGCCACGTTGCCGCCAGAAAGAGCACGCTAATCACGATGAAGCTGGTC
>DASZZJ010000054.1:0-23941 GCA_035545075.1 Candidatus Acidiferrales bacterium | reverse complement strand
GATCAGGATCAGCCTCTTTCCTTCCTTCACTTCCTCTACCTCATCTATCTCCTTTACTTCCTTCCTGTTGCGCACTCTTTCTCACTCTTCGCCTGTAACCCCTTTGTTTGCCACTCATACGCAAATCAACGGGGGGTGGGGGGCAATCTTGGCAATTCCATTGAAGCGCGGAATCTTCAGATCGATCGGGTCGTCACCAGGTCAGGCCGGCGAGGAGGGCGGCGTAGATTTCCATGCCGCGCCAGAGATGGCCGAGGCGGACGTTTTCGTCGGAGCTGTGCTGGTGGTTGTCGTAGTTGACGATAGGGACGACGACGACCGGAAGCCCGATGTTCTCGAAGATGTACATGGGCAAAGAGCCGCCGAGCGTGGGCATCTTCACGGCCGGGCCCGCCGCGCCCTCAACGATTTCGACAACTTTTTTCGCCGCGGGCAAGTCCATGGGGGTGCGCGAAGCGGGATATCCGCCGTAATAGACGACGGAGGCGATGCGCGGGTGTTGCGTCCGCTCGGCCATCGAAGGCTCGCGGGTGGTGACGTAGAAGCCCTGGTTGCGGATGAACGAGACGATTTGGTTGAATTTCTTCCGCGGGTCTTCGCCCTTGACGAGGCGGGCGTCGAACGAGGCTTCCGCCCTGTCCGGGATGATGTTCTGCGACTGCTCACCGACGTAGGCGCTGCGGATGCCGCGGATGTTCAACGAGGGAAGCTGAATGAGATCGATCAGTTTTTTTCCGCCGCCTTCGGGCTTGGCGATGCCGTACTCGCGCTCGAGGTCAGCGTCGTTTTCCGGCATCTCGGCGAGGGCCTTTTTTTCGAGCGGGCCGAGCGGCGCGACGTCGTCGTAGTAGCCGTCAACGAGCACGCGGCCGTTTTCGTCTTTCATGGACGCCAGGAGGCGCGCCAGTTGAAACGCCGGATTCGGCGCCCAATTGCCGTAATGGCCGCTGTGCAGCGCGCGCACCGGGCCGTAGACGGTGATGCCGAAATCGAATACGCCGCGGTTGCCGAAGCAGACCATCGGCTTGCCGGAAGAATGCACCGGACCGTCCGCCGAGATGAGCAGGTCGGCGGCGAGCAGGTTCTTGTGGGCGTTGATGACGCGCTCGAGGTTCGGCGAGCCCGCTTCTTCCTCTCCGTCGAGAATCAGCTTTAGATTCACGGCGAGCGGAATCTTCTTTGCGCGCAAGGCGTCCAGCGCCGCGAGCAGCATCAGGATGGGCGACTTGTCGTCGGAAGAAGAACGCGCGTAGATGCGCCAATCGTCGTTGTAATGGGCGGGCTTTTCGGATGAATTCGCCGGGAAAGGAATTTTTTTGCCGCCGGCCTCGATCGCGGCGGTGCGAAGCACCGGCTCAAAGGGTTTCCCGCCGGTCCAGGCCGAGGCGTCCACCGGCTGGCCGTCGTAGTGGGCGTAGAAAATCACCGTGCGCGTGGCTTGCTCACTGCTGAGCTTCCCGAATACAACCGGGCCGCGCCCGGGGATCAACAAGAGATGCGTCTCGATGCCGCGCGCTTCGAGCATCTCGACCAGCCTCGCGGCGTTTTTCTGGATGTTGGGTGTGTCCGACGCAAGGTTGGGGATGGAAAGAAACTCGGCAAGCTCGCGGACGATGCGATCTTCGTTGTTCAGCCGGTAATCGCGCACCTCCTGCGCGACCTGCGCCGGCGGCGCGGGAATCAACTCTTGCCCCAGCGCTGGAGACGCGAGGGAAATCAACAGAACGAGCAGAGTCATCTTGTGCATTATCGTCCTTCCATGAACCGCGTTCGATTCCGTCGGCTGATGGGGCCGAGGCTCGAACTGCACCACCAGCCTGCCGACTGGGGATTGTATCGAAGTCCACCCATTTCGCACATTCGGGCCGCTGCGCTTGTGAGGCCGGCGCCCTGGCAGGCGTTCTGCCTTGAGCACACAGGAAATTACCCCCTTGAGAAATGGAAGGCGTGCATCTAAACTATTAGAGTCCTGTCCCTTGGGAGGTTCATCTGAAGACCGAAATTCGGCCTTGGGCGTGCCTTGTTCTGGCGTTCTGCCTTGCTGCGGCTCCGGTTCTGGAGGCGCGAACAGCCCCACTGGGAGTGGTTGTGCAGGCGGAGCGTGCCCAACTGGGGGGCGATATCGCGGCGTCTCCCGGGACAACGATCTTTGACGGAGACCACCTCACGACCTCCTCGGACGGAGCGTTGCGTGTCCGCGCCGGCCTGGCGCTGGTGTATCTTGGCCCGGAAAGCGGGGCTACGCTTCGGCAGACTCCGGAAGGCGCGCAGGCCTTCTTGAGCCGCGGCAGCGTTCTCGTGTCCACGTCTCGAGCAGCCGCAATGGGCATCACCGCTGATGGCGCAATGCTGCGTCCGATGGCGGATGTCCCCACGATAGCCCAGGTTCGGATTCTCGGGCCGAAAGAGCTTTACGTCGTCGCGCAGCGCGGCGCCCTCGAATTCACGTACAACGGCGAAAGTGACGTCATCCCGGAAGGAGCGTCCTACCGGGTCGTGCTCGATCCGCCTGCGAATATGCCCGCCGCTCAGCCTGGATCCCAGGACACGAAAAGGTCCGGGAGATACCGCCGAGGGTTTTTGTTTCTGATTTTTGGTGTCGTGGGTGGCGTAACCATATGGCTCGTCCACGAAGCGATCGAAAGTCCCGACCGCCCGTAGTCCTCCCCTCAAACATTGCCGGCAGAACCGGGTCTGCCACAATCAACAGCGTTGAACCCGGGTTGCGTCATCGGAATGCGCACAACTGCGCCAGTTTTTCGGCGGCCGCGCCCGAAGAGATTGCAGCGGCCGCGCGGCGGGCCCCTTCGGCGAAATCTGCGGCCACACCTGCGGCGACGAGCGCGGCTGCGGCGTTGATCACCACGATGTTCCGTGGCGGCCCGGGCTCACCCGAGAGGATGCGCCGGATGAGCGCGGCATTCTCCGCGGCATCGCCGCCGCGGATGGAATCGAGCGGCGCGCGCGCCACGTCAAAATCTTCCGGCGTGACGGTGTAACGGCGCACGCTTCGCCCGCGCACCTCCGCGACGTGCGTTTCTCCGGCGAGCGCAATTTCATCGAGGCCGCCGGCGCCGTGAACGACGAATGCCCGCTCGGCGCCCAGCTCCACGAGCGTGGCCGCCATCAGGTCCAGCACATCCATGGAAAAAACGCCGAGGACCTGCGCCGGCGCGCCCGCGGGGTTGGTCAAAGGTCCCAGAAGATTAAAGACGGTGCGGCCGCCGAGCTGCCGCCGGGCGGGCATCGCGTGGCGCGTCGAGGCATGGGCGGCCGGCGCGAAGAAGAAGCCGAAGCCGATTTCACGGATTGCCGCTCCCGACCGGTCAAGCGGCAGGTCGATGCTCACACCCAGCGCTTCGAGGACATCGGCGGAGCCGGCGCGGGAGCTGACCGAGCGGACGCCGTGTTTCGCCACGCGGGCGCCCGCGGCTGCCGCGATGATCGCCGCCGCCGTCGAGATGTTGAAAGTGCCGGAACCATCGCCGCCCGTCCCGCAGGTGTCCACTAGATTTGCGGGCCGCGGTTCACCCGGCGCAAAAACCGGCGCGGCGCGGCGGCGCATGGCCAATGCGAAACCCGCCAGCTCGTCCACGGTGTAAGGCCGTTCGCGCAGCGCGGCGAGCAGACGGACGATCTCTTCGTGCTGCGCGCGCCCGGCAAGCAGCTCCTCCATCGTGGCGGAGGCCTCTGCGCGCGAAAGATGAGCGCCACCTTCAATTCTCTGAATCGTGGATTGCAGCATCGGCAACGATTCCATCGGGGGGTCTTACTTTTCAGCGAAGCGCGGCGGCGAGCGCGGCGATGAGCGCGGGCTCCTGCTCCGGGAAGATCGTGCGCAGATCGAGGATGAGGCGGTCTTGCTCGACGCGCGCGACGACGGAGATGCCCGCGGGGGCGCGGCGGAGTCTCTGCTCGAGCTGCGCGGCGGAGTAGCGCGCGCTGGCGATGCGGATGAGGAGCGTGGGAAGTTCCTGGGCGGGCGTGGAGCCGCCGCCGATGAGCGAGGCGCCGTTCACAATTTCGAGCTCGACTTCGTCGAGCGGCAGTTCCGGGCGCAGCTCGCGAAGGAGGTTCTCCGCGCGGCGGCCGATCTCCTTTGGCGTGGCGCGAATCATGCGCAGCGCCGGGATTTCGTCCAGCGCGCCGCGCAAATAAGCGCTGAGGGTGACCTGAAGGGCGGCGATCGTGAGTTTGTCCACGCGGAGCGCGCGGAAGAGCGGATAGCGCCGGATGCGCTCGACCAGATCCGCCTTACCGGCGATGATGCCGGCCTGCGGCCCGCCAAGGAGCTTGTCTCCGCTGAAGGCCACGAGAGAAGCCCCCGCTTCGAAGCTCTGGCGGACGACCGGCTCGGTGATGCCATGCGCGGAAAGGTCCACGAGGCAGCCCGAGCCGAGGTCCTCCATGACGGGCAGGCCGCTGCGCCGGCCCAACTCCGCCAATTCGGAGAGCGAAGGGCGCTCGGTGAAACCGGTGATGTGGAAGTTCGAACGGTGGACGCGGAGCAGTAGGCGCGTTTTTTCGCCGATGGCGCCGGCGTAGTCCTCGAGGCGCGTGCGGTTCGTGGTGCCAACCTCGCGGAGGATGGCCCCGCTCTCGGCCATGACTTCAGGGATGCGGAAGCCGTCGCCGATCTCAATCAGTTCGCCGCGCGAGACGAGCACTTCGCCGCCCCGGGCGAGCGCCGCGAGGGAAAGAAGCATCGCAGCGGCGCAGTTGTTGACGACGATGGCGGCTTCGGCTCCGGTCAATCGCGCGAGGAGCTGCGCCGTGTGCACGTCGCGCTTGCCGCGCCCACCGGCTTCGAGGTCGTATTCGAGATTGCTGTATCGCGTGGCGGTCTTGCGAAGGTGTTCGACCACGGCCTCCGGCAGCGGCGCGCGGCCCAGGTTGGTGTGCAGGATCACGCCCGTCGCATTGATGACCGGGAGAAGAGACAACGAAAGAATGCGCTCGACCTCCGCGGCAATGTGAGATTCGAATTCAGCTTGATCGATTGTCAAGACGACCTGAACACCGCCGGTAATGCGCTCGCGCAAGCCGGTGAGGGCGGCGCGGGTGACTTCGACGAGCAGTTCACGATTCACACGTTCGGCGAGGCTGCGGAGGCGCGGCTGCGCGAGCAGCTCATCCACCGAGGGCAATTGCCGCAGCAGCTCGGTCTGCTCGGCCGAGAGGGCGCGTTTCATGCGCGAGTGCATTCCGCCATTGGAGCATAGCCGGCGGAATCGGGCAAATCCCGGGTCACTTCCCGGCCGGCGGACGGACTGTTCCGGAGAGTGAGCGACCCCGCCGTGGTGGATGCGTACCTTCTCTGCGCCGGCAGATTGACGCGAGCGGCTGCGGCTTCTAGCATCATAAGGAAGGCAAAACGCCGTGGCGACGATAGACGAAGAACTAGCCCAGCTCGAAAAAGACGTCCGACAGCTCAAAATAGAATATGAGCGGTACTTCGGCGGCGGGCGCAAACGGCCCCCCACTGAAATCGAGTGGCGCATCGACCAGACCATCAAGCGCTATGGCGAGGGCAGCGGGAAGCTCCGCTACAACCAGAGCTTCCGTCTGAATAACATGGCGCAGACCTACGCAAAATACAGAGAGATATTCCGCAAGCGAATGCAGGAAAGGGAAGAGGGCAAGGTGCAGCGGCATTTTGGCGCCGCCGCCAAAGCGATCGAAGCGGAGCGCGCAGGGACGCACCGCTCCCGAGCGCCCCGGCGAACGGCGGTCGCCGAGCCGGCGGGTTTCCGGGTGACGTGTATCAACCCGGATGGGGAGGCGGACAAGGTCGAGCAGCTCTTTCAGGCTTTCTTGAAAGCGAAGGAGCAGGCTGGCGAGCAGACGGGAAAGATCTCTCGAGCGAATTTCCGCGAATTCGTCCGCAAAAAAACGAAAGAGCTGCAGAGCCAAAAGGGTTGCCGGGAAGTCGAATACGTCGTGGAAGTTAACGATGGCCAGGTCAAGCTCAAAGCCCGCGTTCAGAGCTGAAGCGTTCCCCCGGCAACAATCCGTTTTGTGCGTCAGATAGAACTTCGAGTTATCTCCGATTTCTTGCGCCCCGAGCTGGTCCCTTTCCCATCGTTGAGACAGCGCTTACAATACCCGGCTCGTCGCTTGAAGGAGCCTTCGGGGGGTTGTGATGCCGGTTGAGCGGGCGCTGATCAGCGTTTTCGAGAAATCGGGAATTGTGGAGTTCGCGAAGCGGCTCGCCGCGCTGCGGATCGAGATTCTCTCGACAGGCGGCACGGCAAAGCTGCTGCGTGAAGCAGGCGTGGCCGTGCGCGAAGTGGCGGAATTTACCGGCTGGCCGGAGATGCTGGGAGGCCGGGTGAAGACGCTGCACCCGAAGGTGCACGGCGGGCTGCTCTTCCGGCGCGGACTCGCACAGGATCGCAAAGAAGCAGCCGCGCACGGGATCGCGCCGATCGATTTGGTGGTGGTGAACCTCTATCCATTCGAAGCGACTGCGGCCAAAGCCGGGCTCGCCGCCGAGGAGCTGATCGAGAACATCGACATCGGCGGGCCGGCGATGCTTCGCTCGGGGGCGAAGAATTTTGAGAGTGTTACGGTGGTGACGGACCCGGAGGACTACGACCGCGTGGCGAAGGAACTCGAAGCGGCGGGCGAAACGTCGCTCGCAACGCGGCTGGCGCTGGCGAGAAAAGCGTTTGCAGCGACTTCGCGCTACGACGGGATGATTGCGACGGAGCTCGAACGGCTGTCGGCGGCGACGGGGCGGGTCGAGCTCGGCGCGCCCGCGGCCCTGCCGGAGCGGCTGCACTTCGCCCTGCGCCGGCAACTCGGGCTGCGCTACGGGGAAAACCCGCACCAGGCGGCGGCGCTTTACGTTCCAGCAGGGAGCGCGCCCGCAGGACTCGCGGCGGCGCGGCAGCTCCAGGGCAAGGAGCTTTCTTACAACAATTACGTGGACCTCGAAGCGGCGCGCAGCCTGGCGGCTGAATTCCGCCGACCCGCGGCGGCGATCATCAAGCACAACAATCCTTGCGGAGCTGCGGAACAGGAGACTCTGCTGGAAGCCTACCGGCGGGCATACGCGTGCGATCCGGTCTCGGCGTACGGTGGCGTGCTGGCGTTCAACCGTGTGGTGGACGGCGCTACGGCGGAGGAGGTCGCAAAACTTTTCGTGGAATGCATCGTCGCGCCCGGGTTTGACGAGAAAGCCAGGGCGGCCTTTGGGGCGAAGAAAAATCTGCGCCTGCTGGAATTGCCTCCCGGCGGCCTCGATGCGGGACAAGCCTTGCTGCTCAAGCCGATTTCGGGCGGCGTGTTGGTGCAGCAGCCGGACCTGGGCGAACTCGACGACAACGGGTTGCGCACGGTGAGCAAGCGCGTGGAGGCGCCCGAAGAAATGCAGGCGATGCGCTTCGCCTGGAAGGTGGGCAAGCACGTGAAGTCGAATGCCATTGTCTTCGCGCGAGACGGCGCGACGCTGGGCGTCGGCGCCGGACAGATGAGCCGGGTGGATTCGGTGAAGATCGCGGTGATGAAAGCGCAGTCTTCGCTGGCGGGGAGCGTGGTTGCGTCGGATGCGTTTTTTCCGTTTCCCGACGGTGTCGAGGAAGCGGCAAAGGCCGGCGCCACGGCGGTGATTCAGCCCGGAGGCTCGGTGCGCGACAACGAAGTGATTGCCGTGGCCGACCGGCTGAACCTGGCGATGGTTTTTACCGGGATGCGGCACTTCCTGCACTGAAAGAGCGGCGCGGCGCGATGAATCCCTGCTGAGAGCGGGCAGTGGCGCGATCGTTAAACCTGCGGATCGAGCCTTCAGCATCCCTCATAAAACCATACACTGATTCTCTTTACGGATTTCGAAGGGAAGCTTCCGCCGCGAGGAATTCGCGAAAATGTCGTTCCAGAGTGTTCCGCACGGCGCGAAAGACTGCAACCTGTTCGGCCGGCGTTCCCTTTGCGGCAGCAGGGTCGGGCAGGCTCCAATGGATGCGCCGTGGCGTGCCCGGAAAAACGGGACAGTGTTCCGCGGCGTTATCGCACACGGTGATTACGGCGTCGAAGCGCTGGCCCTCAAATTCCGAGGCGGGTTTCGAACGCTGGCCCGAAATGTCCAGACCGATTTCGCTCATGGCTTCGATCGCGAGGGGGTTCAACGCGCCGGGCTTCGTTCCGGCGCTGTGGGCTTCGACGGATGAGCCGGCGAGATGGCGCAGAAGGCCCTCCGCCATCTGGCTGCGGGCGGAATTTCCGGTGCAGAGGATCAAGACACGTTTCTTCATCGAGGCGCCGAATTTTTCTCCACCATTCAAGGGAGAAAAAGAGAGATTCTTCTGCCGCTTCACGGCATCGGAATGACCGGTAGCCGAAGGGATCGGTTTCCCCTCAAGCGCAACTTGTTAGGCGCAACAAGCGGGTCCGCAGCAGGCGGCCGCGGTGGCCGGCTTCACGGCGCGCACGAAGGCGCTCATGAACTTGCCGTCCACGTGCGGCGCGATGGCATCCACGTCGAGGCCGCTTTGCGCGATGAATTCGCGCCCATCTTCCACGCTGTAAACGCGGGTGGGCTCGACTTCGATCTGCAGGAAACCGGCGCGGGCCAGCTTTTCCCGGTACTCGCGCTCTTCGAGAGCGCCGGCGATACAACCGATCCACAGCTCGACGTTTTTGCGGATCGCGGCGGGCACTTCACCGCGCACGACGACATCGGAAATGGCGAAGCGGCCGCCGGGCTTGAGCACGCGAAACGCCTCCGCGAGGACACGATCCTTGTCTCCGGAAAGATTGATGACGCAGTTGGAGATGATCACGTCCACGGAATTGTCAGGCAGGGGAATTTTTTCGATCGCGCCCTTCAGGAATTCCGCGTTCACGACCCCAGCCTTGCGCCGGTTTTCGCGCGCCAGCGCGAGCATCTCATCGGTCATGTCCAGACCATAGGCCTTGCCCGTAGGGCCGACGCGCCGCGCCGAGAGCAGCACGTCGATGCCGCCGCCGGAGCCGAGATCCAGGACGATCTCGCCCGGCTTGAGTTCGGCCAGCGCCGTCGGATTTCCGCAGCCCAGCGAGGCCGCGACGGCTTCCGCCGGAAGCGCGGCCTTTTCGGCCGCGTCGTAGAGATTCGCGGTGATCGGGTCGCAACAGGAAAACTCGGCTCCGCCACCGCAGCCCGGGCTGCCGCCGGATGCAACGCGTTTGGCGGCCTCGCCATACTTTTGCCGGACCGTTTCTTTCAAGTCTGGGATTGCCATCGTTCTCTCCTTCTATTCAAATTCTGGCTCAAACCGATTCATCTTGCCAACTGGACAAAGGCCTCCGGGGCCACGGCGCGGCTGCGCGTACAGCACTCTTCGTAGAGGAATCCAAGCAGCTCGCGCAAAGCCGTGGTGTCCGCCGAGTAATACAGGAATTGCCGGTCGCGCCGCACGGAGATGAGGCCGACCTGCTTCAGCTTTTCGAGATGATGCGACAGGGTGGATGCCGGAATCCCGAGTTCCTCCTGGATGTCGCCGGCGCACAGCCCGTCCGGATGCGCCGAGAGCAGAAAGCGGACGATTTGCAGCCGGGGCTCGGCCCCCAGGGCGGAGAAGCGGTCGGCGCAGCGGCCGACGAGATGAGGATCGGTCTTGGTCATGCTTCTATATTTGCAGAAATAGGGAACTAATGCAACTCTTTTGTTTATTCAACTCCCAATGCATCACTCCGGATCTCACTCTTTGGCCCGCTCTGGTTTGGAACTGCAGTCGTGCAGAGTTTTTTGACCCTTCCCAGGCCGCATGGATTCGGTGAAAATCGCGTCGATGAACGCCCGATCTTCACTCCTCTGAAATGTTCCGAGGCACTTGCAGAGCGGCGGTTTTCGGTCTCTTAGCTTTTTACGGCCCCCGAAGCACGGCGGCGAGCGCCGTGATAGAAGCGTTGCATTCGGTAAGTCCCGCGGTCAATCGCGGCATAAAACCTCCGAATCGATCCGAGGTTGCAAACGTGACTCGGTAAATCCGCGAAGCGGTACAAAGCGAGAACCTTGTCCGGGTATGTGCCATCGGGGCGCGCATCGCACAACATGCGCAGCGGCTCGGGAAAGCAGAACGGCGCGAGAGAGAGGTTGAGGGGCCGCCACGCCCCCGTTGGAATGTCCCTGTTCCTTGTGTGCGCCAGGAATGTCGTCACCAGGAAGTAGGCCGAACCGCTGTGTTTCATCGAATGAAGAGCCTGCGCAATGTCCGAAAAGGAAAGATGCACCAGGGCGTCCCGGCAGAGAATCACGTCGGCTTTCGGCAGAGGATCCCGAAGCAAATCCAGCCGCACGAACTGGCGGCCCGGGCGCGCATAGCGCTGGTTGTTCGCGGCAATCAAGGGCGCAACAATGTCCGCGCCGATGTACTGTGTCGCCGGAAAATCCACCATGTTCATCCAGTGGAAATCGCCACACGGCAAATCCAGAATCGACCGCACCAGCAGGTCCTGCACCAGCCTTTCCAGCTCGGAGCGCAGCGCCTGCGTACGGGTGATCCCGGAGCCGGGGCCCGATCTGGACTCCGAGCCGCCCCATGCGTTGTCGGCATAGATTCGCGTGAACAGTTCTTCCGTACGGGATAGCGCCATCGGAACTTGAATTGTAGCCCAATTGATCGTCATCGCGACGCTGCGAGCAGCCGGGAACGGAGCTCGCTGAGCCGCCAGTTTGCGGGAAATCCGTTGGGTAGCGCCGATGACGAGGATCGCCGTTGAAGCCTTTTCTTTCCAACTTTTCCCCGCGCATCCCGCATCTTACTTTCCGGCACCGGCAGGTCTGGCAACTCTTCCAAGTTCCGATTTTGACCGCGCCCCGGCCGCATGGGATAATTCCTACTTTGAGGAAAGCATGAGATTTCATCACCGAACAATCGTTCAATTATTCCTTGCCGCGGCCGGCATTCTCTCCATGGTACTGCTGTTCTCGCCGGCTCTTTCTGCACAAACCCCTCCGCCGCCACCCGCTTCGGAGAGCAAGACGGCAAAGGACACGGCTGAACAGAAGCGTGCCGAGGCCTACTACAATTTCGCGATGGGCCATTACGCGGAAAAGCTCTTCGAATCGGCGGAGCAGGAGGAGCAGCAAGAGTATGCCACGCAGGCCTTGGAGTATTACAAGAAGGCTTACGCGCTGGATCCGGCCTCGCCGGTGATCGGGGAGCGCCTGGCGGAGATGTACTGGAAGGCTCAGCGTATCCGCGATGCCGTCAAAGAAGCGGTGGAAGTTCTGGATCGCAATCCAAACAATCTGCCGACGCGGCGGCTGCTGGCGCGCATCTACCTCCGGAGCCTGGGGGACCTGAACGGCGTCTCGGGCCAGCCGGAGACTCTTCGCCACGCCGCCGAGCAATACCGAGAGATTTTGCGCCTCGATCCATCGGATACCGAGTCGGCGCTCTGGCTCGCGCGCCTCGACCGCCTGCAAAATGCGTCCGAAGAGGCCGAGGAGGTTCTCCGCCGCATCCTGAAGAGGGAGCCGGAGAACGAGCCGGCCCTCGAGCAACTCACCCAATTGCTACTCGATGAAGGAAAGTCCGCAGAGGCCGTCAGTCTCCTCGAAGGGCTGACGCAGCATTCACATTCGGCGGCTCTTCTGGAACTTCTGGGCGACGCCTACACCCAAGCCAAAAACCTTGCCAAGGCGGAAGGCGCCTATCGAAAGGCCGCTGAACTCGATCCTTCGGATGCGGGGCACCAGCGCGGCCTCGGGCAGACACTTCTGTCCGAGGAAAAGTACGCGGAGGCGCTCGGGGTTTACAAGCGGCTGGCGGAATTGGAGCCGGAGAATGCGGACGTCTTCCTGCGCCTGTCGCAGATTTACCGGGAGCTCCACAAGCTCGATGAAGCCGAGAAGAACCTGCTGAAGGCCCGGCAGCGCGCCCCGGGAAGCATCGAGGTCATGTACAACGAGGCGCTGCTCTATCAGTCACAGGGCCGTTTTGAAGACGCCATCCGCGTGCTGTCGGATACCGTTACGGGTATCCGCAGCCGGGCAGCCGGGGCGCCGGAGAGCCGGCGGACACTCGGAATCCTCTATCAGCAGCTCGGGCAGCTCTACCGCGAGTCACAGAAGTATCAGGCGGCCATTTCCAGTTTTCAGGAGCTGCAGGGCCTGGGAGCAGAGGAAGATCGCCGCGCCCGGTTCTTGATGATCGACACCTGGCGGGCAGCGAAGGATCTTCCGAAGGCGCTCGATGAAGCCAAGCGCGCGACCGAAAAATATCCGGACGATCCCGCGCTCCGGGCAAGCTATGCTTTCCTGTGCGGCGAAAACGGTCAGTTGGATCAGGCCGTGCAAATCCTGCGGAGCCAGCTCACGAAAACCGCGGCCGACCGCGGCACCTATCTGAACCTCGCGCAGGTGTATGAGCGAGCCCGCCGGTACAAGGAAGCGGAAGAAAGCGCGCGGCTCGCCGAAGCGCTGTCTGGCCAGCCCCGCGATAACGAGATGGTCTGGTACCTTCTCGGGGCGATCTACGAACGCCAGAAGTTGTTCGACCGGGCGGAGATCGAGTTTCAGAAAGTGCTGGGCATCAATCCGCGTAACGCCTCGGTTCTGAACTATTACGGATACATGCTCGGCGATTTGGGGATCCGTCTGGAGGAAGCGCATGCGCTCGTCGAGCGCGCGCTGGCAGAGGAGCCCTACAACGGCGCGTACCTGGACAGCCTGGGGTGGATCTATTTCAAACAGAATAAGCTGGCCGACGCCGAGACGGCCCTCCGGCGGGCCCTCGAGCGCGAAGGCCACGATCCGACCATCCACGCGCATCTCGGGGACGTCTATTTCCGCACCGGGCGCCAGGATCTGGCCGCTGCGGAGTGGGAGAAGTCGCTCGCGGAATGGCGCCGCGCGCTGCCCTCGGAGCGGGAACCGGACAAAGTGGCCGAACTCGAGAAGAAGCTGACTCAGGTCAAGCACCGCGTGGCGGCCCAGAAGCCCGCGGCTGAAGAAGCCAAACCTCAATAGCCTCCATGGGCGAAGTCCGCATCCCGGCGCACGCCAAGATTAACCTTCGCCTCGACGTGCTTGGCCAGCGGGCCGACGGCTATCATGAACTGCGGACGATCTTCCAGACCATTACCCTGCACGACGATTTGCGGCTGCGCGCCACGGCGCGCGCGGGAATCTCGCTGACCGTTCAGGGCAATGAACGCCTCGCGAGCGAGCCGGTGGAGCGGAACCTGGTTTATCGGGCTGTCGAAGCGCTGCAGAAAGAGTTCGATTTGCGCTCGGGCGTTGAAATCGAGCTGCGGAAGCGGATTCCGGCGGGCGGTGGACTGGGAGGCGGATCCAGCAACGCGGCCGCGGCGCTGGTGGGTTACCTCCGGCTGACCGGGCGGAAGCTGGCGCTTCCACGGCTGATGGAGATCGCCGCGGGCCTGGGAGCCGACGTGCCGTTCTTTCTGCTGGGCGGGCGCGCCGTGGGAGTCAATCGCGGCGACGAGATTTATCCGCTCCAGGACATTCCGCGGCGCACGGTGGTTGTCGTCGTACCGCACAACACGCGGGTTCCGACCGCCGATGCCTTTCGCTGGCTCGAAGCCCCCGCATTGACAAATCCCATCGCCACCTCTAAACTTTGGGAGTTCTGCGCTCTTTCCTGGAGCACGCAGGCAGTCGGCCTGTCGAATGATTTCGAGGGGCCGGTCTTCCAGCGTTTTCCCCGGCTTGAGGAGATCAAGCGGGTCTTGCTTCGTGGGGGGGCTGCAGAGGCCTTGCTGGCGGGTAGCGGTTCGGCGGTGTTTGGAATATTCCCGAGCCCAGCCAAGGCGCGCCGAGCCGTTTGCGGGTTTCCGAACGACCAGACGTTTGTCTGCGAGACCCTCTCTCGCGAGAGGTATCTCCGCGCGATGAAACGCCCCGTCTGAACCGCAGCGGTTTTTCTGCGCACAATTTCACGGGTAAAATCCGCCACCGAGACCGGAGGCGGGAGCGAGCGCTTCGTGAACGACGAGCGATTTAAGATCTTTTCGGGCTCGGCAAACCCGGCGCTGACCGCGAGCATTTGCAGCAATCTCGGGGCGGCGGTCGGCAATGCGATGCTCGGACGGTTCAGCGACGGCGAGATCTATTTTCAGATTCTTGAAAACGTGCGCGGCGCGGACGTGTTCGTGGTGCAGCCCTGCTCCCACCCTGTGGATTGCCACCTGTTGGAGCTGTTGCTGATGATCGACGCGTTCAAGCGCGCGTCGGCGTGGCGCATCACAGCGGTGATTCCGTACTACTGCTACGCCAGGCAAGACCGCAAGGACAAGCCGCGCGTGCCGATCTCGGCAAAGCTCGTGGCGGACCTGCTGGAGACGGCCGGGGCGAGCCGCGCGCTGACGCTCGACCTGCACGCGCCGCAGATCCAGGGCTATTTCAACGTGCCGGTGGACCATCTTTACGCTTCGCCGGTTCTGGTGGACTATTTCCGGAATGTGAAGATGCCGAACCTGACGGTCGTGTCGCCGGACGCGGGCGGAGTGGAGCGCGCGCGGTTCTTCGCGAAAAAGCTGGATGCGCCGCTGGCCATCGTGGACAAACGCCGCGTGGACGTGGACGTGAGCGAGGTGATGCACTTGATCGGCGAAGTCCGCGGGCGGACCGCCCTGATCGTGGACGACATCATCGACACGGCCGGGACGCTCGTCAAAACCGCCGAGGCGCTCTTGAAGGAAGGCGCAACGCAGGTGTACGCGGCGTGCACGCATGCGGTGCTTTCGGGCAAGGCCGTGGGGCGCATTGCGAAGTCGGGGATCACCGAAATCGTGGTGACCGATTCCGTGCCCCTCACCGAAGCGGCGCGCGGAATCCCCAAGATCAAGGTGCTGAGCGTCGCAAGTCTCCTGGCCCGCGGCATCCGTTCCATTCACGAGGAGACTTCGATCAGCGAGCTGTTCATTTAGCGGCTGGATGGGTTCAAGGAAGGACGAAGAAGGTATGGCACAGATCATCGTGGAAGCAACGCCCCGCGTGCTGCGGGGCAAGAACGAAGCGCATCGTCTTCGCCAGACGGGCCAGATTCCCGCCGTGCTCTATGGCGGAAAAGGAGAAGCCGTCACGCTGAGCGTCAGCGCCAAGCAAGTGAGCGGGATTCTGCGGTCGGAGACCGGCCACAACACGCTGTTCCATGTGAGCGTGGGAGGCAAGCCGCAGCCGGCTATCTTGAAAGACTGGCAGGTGGACCCGGTCACGGGCAATCTCCTGCACGTGGACCTGTTCCGCGTGGCGATGGACTTGCGCATGCGCGTCAAGGTGCCGGTGCATACTTTCGGCGAGCCCGCCGGCGTGAAGCAGCAGGGCGGCATATTCGAGACGGTCACGCGCGAAGTGGAAATTGAATGCCTGCCGACCGAAATCCCGGCCGAGTTCCGCGTGGACGTGAGTGAATTGCTGATCGGCAAGCACCTGCGCGCGGCGGACCTGCCGATCGATCCGGCGAAGATGAAGCTCATCACCGATCCGGACCGCGTGATTGCACACGTCGTGGCGCTGCGAGTGGAGGAAGAGAAGCCTGCCGAGGCGGTCGTGGCGGAAGTGGCGGCGCCGCCGGCCGAGCCCGAGGTCATCAAGAAGGGCAAGAAGGAAGTCGAGGGTGAAGAGGCCGCCGAGCCCGAAGCGAAGCCGGAGAAGAAAAAGTAACGCGGCGAGGAAAGGCTTTCGATGCGGCTCATTGTGGGGCTTGGGAATCCCGGCCCGGAGTTTCAGTGGACACCGCATAACCTCGGGTTTCTGGCCGTGGACGAACTGGCGAACCGAGGCTCGATCCGGGTGGAGCGGCCGGAGGGCAAGGCGCTTGTGGGCCGCGGCAAGCTGGCGGGCGAAGAAGTCTTGCTCGCGAAGCCGCAGACGTACATGAATCTGAGCGGCGTTTCGATCCGGGAGCTGCTTGAGAAGTACGAAGTGGCGGTGGACGAACTGCTCGTGCTCTGGGACGAAGTGCAACTGCCGTGGGGCACGATCCGGATTCACCGGGACGGCAGCGCGGGAAGCCACAACGGAGCGGAATCCGTGATCGGCTCCCTCGGGACACAGCAGTTCGCGCGGCTGCGGCTGGGTTGCGGGCCGGAGCATCCGTTGAGCGGCCGCAAAGAGTACGTCCTGCGGCCGATGAAGAAGGCGGAGCTCGAGGTTGCGGCGGAAATGATCGGTGAAGCGGCGGACGCCGTCGAGATGATCCTCGCGAACGGGATGGAAGCCGCCATGAACCGCTACAACCGGCGCAAGGAGCCGGACGGCGAAGGCGAGGAGTCCTAGGCGGGTCAGAAAGAATTTCCCGGGCCGCGCGCCCGTAGAAGGAAACAGAGGCAAACATGGAAGAACGTCTGTACGACTTGATCTTCATCTGCCGGCCCGCAACGCCGGAGGAGGAGATCAAGAAGATCATCACGGCGGTGGAGAGCGCCTGCGCCGAGAAGGGCGCAAAGATCGAGAAGAACGAGCAGTGGGGCACGCGCAAGCTCGCCTATCGCGTGGCCAAGCACCGCGAGGGCTACTACGTCTACTTTCAGATCAAGACGTCGCACGGCGAGCTGATTCCCGAGCTCGAGCGGCGGCTGCGCGTGCAGGACGCCGTCATCAAGTACATGACCATCCGCCTGGACGAGGACTTGAAGCGCCAGCAAAAGCTTTTGCGGCACCGCGAGAAGCGCGCGGCGCGGCGGCCGCGGCGCACTCCCCCGACGGAGCAGACGGCGGCGGCGAGCTGAGCCGCCGGGCATTTCTGAAAAGATTCGAAAGAAAGGTAGGAAGGCATGTCAGAGGAACAGAAGCAAGCACCGCCCGCGGCTCCCGCGGGTGGCGGCGCACCGGCTCCCCGCCGCGAAGGCGGGGGACCGCGCCGTGAAGGCGGGTCGGGAGGTCCGGGGGGCCCGCGGCGCGGCGGCAAGCGCCAGTATTTCCGCAAGAAGAAGGTCTGCAAGTTCTGCGTCGAGAAGAGCGACTTCATTGATTACAAGAAGGCGGAAATTCTCGCGCCGTTCGTGCAGGAACGCGGCAAAATCCTCCCACGGCGCATGACCGGCACCTGCTCGCGCCACCAGCGCTGGCTTGGCGTGGCGATCAAGCGCGCGCGCAACATCGCCCTTTTGCCCTTTGCCGGGCACACGCCGGGAGCGGGCTCTTCAGCGCCACATCGCTTCGGCGGCGATGGCGGCCACCGCGGCGAGCGTGGGGATCGTGGCGGCGACCGTGGTGGTGAGCGGCCCGCCGAGCGCCCGGCCGAACGCACCTAACAGACGCGCCGGAAACTTGCGCCCCGCCGGGCGCGCATCGGAGAGGAAGGAATCATGCGCATCATTCTTCAGGAAGACGTCGAGAAGCTGGGCAACCGCGGCGACATGGTTGAGGTCAAGCCGGGCTACGCCCGGAATTTCCTCCTGCCGCGCAAATTGGCCATCGAGGCCACGGCCGGAAACAAGAAGGGGTTCGAGCGCATTCGCGCGGCGCTCGCGAAGAAGACTACGACCGAGCGCGCCGCCGCCGAAAAGCAGGCGGAGCTGCTTAACGGCATCACGCTGAATTTCACGCGAAAGACGGGCGAGAACGACCAGCTCTTCGGATCGGTCACCTCGGCGGACGTTGCCGAAGCGCTCGGCGCGCAGAAGTTCGTCGTGGACAAGCGCCAGGTGCAACTCGCCGATCCGATCAAAGTGCTTGGCGAATATCCGGTGATCATCAAGGTCTTCCGCGAGGTCACCGCAACCGTGAAGGTCATCATCGGCAAAGAAGCGTGACGCGTCCCGCCGTACCCAGGCTCTTGCTTTCGTAGCGCCCGCCGCAATTCGTCACTACGCAAGTTGTGAGGCGGACATCTTCCGCTGCTCTTTGCGTTTCGTCTGGGTAGGCGGCATTTTTCTTTTGTCAAGCCCGTCGTCGGAAGTTTTCCACTCTTTGAGAGTTATGCACACCCGGTGCGATTGACCTGCCGGCGGAATGCTTCCACAATCCGGCTCGCACGGGGCGTTCGTTTCGAAAGGCCTTTGCCGCGCGAACTTCTCTTTCTTGCCCTGCGGCGCGGAGTGTGATAGCTTGGCGAAGAGAAAGCGAATCTAAGGCATACAGCCCATGGCACCCGACAGCACGCTAGAACGCCCGCTGCCACAGAACCTCGAAGCCGAGCGCTCCGTCCTCGGCGCGATCCTGCTGGACAACCACGCGCTCAACGCCGCGCTCGAAAACCTCCGCATCGAAGATTTTTTCCTGGAGCAGCATCGGCGGGTCTTCCAAGGCATGGTGGACCTCGGCGAGAGCCAACACGCGATCGACCTCGTCACCTTGAGCGACGAGCTGCACCGCCGCGGTGAGCTCGAAGCCTCCGGCGGCGCGGCGTATCTCGCCTCGCTTGTGGACGGCATGCCGAAGGTCGCCAACATCGAGCACTACGCGCGCATCGTCAAGGAGAAGGCGCTGTTGCGCAACCTCATCCACACCACGCACGGCATTCAACAGCGCGCTTTCGAAGGCGAAGACGACTCCGACGCCATTCTGGACAACGCCGAATCCTCGATCTTTGCCCTGGCGGAAGACCGCATTCGCGTGGGCCTGCTGCCGATGAAGGAGATCGTCCAGAAAAACTTCGATCGTCTGGAAAAGATCTTTCGCGAAGGGAAGAGCCTCACGGGCATTTCCACCGGCTACAGCGAGCTGGACAAGCTTACGAGCGGCCTGCAGCCTTCCGAGCTGCTGATTCTGGCGGCGCGGCCGTCGCAAGGGAAGACGGCGCTGGCGCTGAATCTGGCGGAGAACATCGCCGTGCGCGCCGGGCATCCGGTAGCCATCTTCAGCCTGGAAATGTCGAAGGAATCGCTGCTGCAGCGCATGGTGGCCAGCGTCGCGCAGGTGGACGCGCACAAATTCCGCACCGGGCACCTGGGCAAGGAAGATTGGAAGCGCATGGCGGACGCGCTGGGCGAGCTGGCTTCCGCGCCGCTGTGGATTGACGACGCGGGCGCGATTACCGTCGTGGAGATCGGGGCCAAGGCGCGCCGATTGAAGCGCGACAAGGGCCTGGCGATGCTCGTCGTGGACTATCTCCAGCTCATCAACGCGCGCGGCCGCTTCAACAACCGCAACGAGGAGGTTTCCACCATCACCCGCGGCCTGAAGGCCCTGGCCAAGGAGCTGCAGGTTCCCGTCCTCGTGCTCAGCCAGCTCACCCGCGCCCCGGAGCGCGACGAGCGCCGCCCGCAGCTCGCCGACCTGCGTGAATCCGGCGCCATCGAGCAGGACGCCGACGTGGTGATGTTCATCTATCGCCCGAATTTCTTCAAACCCGGCGCCACGCCGGAGGAGCGCGAGGAGACCGAACTCCTCGTCGCCAAGCAGCGCAACGGCCCGACCGACCGCATCAAGTTCGTCTTCCGCAGCCGGCTGACGCGGTTCGAAGAAGCCGCTCCCGACGCCTTCAGCCAGTTCGCGCCGGACGAAGGCTGACGCGCCCGTTTTTTCCTGATCAGGCCTTTTGCATCCCTTTGCGCATTGTCGCGCGATGCCCACAGCGTGCGCCTGCGGAGACACGGGCTCGTCTTCCCGGGGGCTGGCCAACGCCTAAGTGCTTTGTCCTCCGTGTGTCACGAAGCCAATCGAATGGTACGAAGCGTGCCCCTTGGCGTGTGTTGTCAGACAAGCGGCACGCAGGTTGGGCGGGATTCGTTACCGGCCGCCTGAATGTCGTACACTGAATTTCTTCCGCTCTCGCAGGGGGAGTATGGCAGTGCGACGCAAAGCTACGGTGCAGATCGAGGGGCGCCCCGTGTGGGCGGAGATTTCTCTGCCTGCGCTGGTGTCCAATTTCCAGGCCATTCGGGAACACGTCAATCCGCGCGGTGAGAAGCGCGACAAGCCGCGTGAAGTTCTGGCCATCGTGAAGGGCAACGCCTACGGTCACGGCGGCCCGGCGGTGAGCAAAGCGCTCGCAAAGGCCGGCGCGCGGTGGTTCGGCGTCACCTGCGCGGAAGAAGGCATCGAGCTGCGCAAGGCGGGCCTCCGCGGGAATATCCTGCTTCTCACGAGCTTCTGGCCGGGGCAGGAGCCAAGCCTGCTCAAGTACCGGCTCACGCCCGTGGTCATTCGCTGTGAGCAGCTTGCAGCGCTCGAGCAAGCCGCGGCGCGCCAGGCGAAGCGCGGGCGCCGGGAGGCGTTGCCGTTCCACCTGAAGATCGATTCCGGGATGAACCGGCTGGGCATCGCCGTGGAGAATGTGGACTGCTTCGCGCGGCAACTTGCCGAATGCCCGCACTTGCGGCTCGAGGGTGTACTCACGCACTTCGCTTCCTCGGGAGCATTTTCCGATTCGCCCGTGGGCCGGCAGACGCAACGGCAGCAACAGGAGTTCTTCCGTGCGGTCGAGCGCCTGCGCGCGCTCGGCATTTCGCCCGGCTTGCTCCATCTGGCCAACAGCGGGGCCATCGCGGCCCGCCCGGAAACCTGGGGAGATATGGTGCGCCCCGGCGCATTGCTATATGGCTACCACCCGGGGTACGACCCGGCCGAGCGGCGCGCGGGGATTGAAGCGAAACTTCCGCTCCGGCCGGTCATGAGCCTGCGCACGCAAATCATAAGCGTGCGCGAACTCCCTGCCGGCGCGCGCGTCGGCTATGATGCCACCTTCGTCACGGCGCGGACCTCCCGAATTGCGGTGCTTGCCGCGGGCTACGCCGATGGCTTCCACCGCTCGCTCGGCAACCGCGGCAAGGTGCTTCTCCGCGGGCATCTCGCGCCCATCGTCGGCATCGTCTCCATGGATGTGAGCATGATTGACGTCACCGACGTCCCCGGAGCCGCTGTCGGCGACGTCGTCACGGTTTACGGCACGGACGGCGAGCAGGTCCATCCGGCGAATGAGGTCGCGCGTGGCATCGGCACCGTCACCTCCGACCTGCTGAGCGCCGTCGGTCACCGCGTCCCCCGCATTTATCTGTCTTGATCCTCGCCCTCCCAGTAGCACAGGCGGGTGCCCCGCCCTCGGTTTGTGAGGGTGGGGATTTTTCTTCGTTTTTTCCGCGGGTGCCCCACCCTCGGTTTGTGAGGGTGGGGATTTTTTTCTTTTTTTCCGCTACAGGCTCCTACACATCCACCGGATCGATCCGGATCATTCCGAATTCACCTTTCGCATAAAAGGAAAAACTGCTCCACGGCCAGTCTCCCGGATGTTCCACAAGTCCGCGGATCACCGGATTGGCATGCATGTAGTCCAGTTTTTCCTTCTTCTTGTGGCTGTACACGTTGAAATCGTAGAACCTCGGCTGCCAAAACTGCGGCGGTTCACTATCGGATTTTGGAGACACGATGCGAGGTTCTGCCTTCAACGAAAGTTGCCGCTTCTCCCGCATTTTGCGGGAGAAGCGCTGTTTGAGCATCTGAAGCACCGTTGACGGGGTGCCCTTCTTGGGCTCGCTGATCAGAAGATGCACGTGGTTCGGCATCACCACAAATCCGGCAAGCGAGAATCCGTATCCTGCCGAACCCTGCCGAGTTCCCTCAAAAAGAGATCTCGTGCGGGCACCGTGCCAAGAAGCGGTAGGCGCCGGTAACAACTGAAAGTAATAAAGTGGAGCTGGCCCTGACCGTAGTATCGCTTCAATCCCTTCGGCATCAGGCAAACCAAAATCCCCACCCTCATAAACCGAGGGCGGGGCACCCCTTGCACACTACTCCATGGGTAAGTCTGCCAGTGGTATCTTCTTCATGGCGTGTTGCTGTCAAGCGAAGACTCTGAGGTTTGCGACCGGGCCACCGGCCCTGTCTGCTCTTGACCGCAACTCCTGTCAGGGGTAGCCTCCCCCTCGTAGTCACGGGATCTAACCTTCGTACCAAAGGAGTCGCGCATGGTGCCCCTCACTGCTCTTTGGCTTCCCATCCTGCTCTCGGCCGTGATCGTATTCGTCGCCAGCTTCATCATGCACATGGTCCTGCCCTATCACCGCAGCGACTACCGGCCGCTCCCCAATGAAGACAAGCTTCTCTCCGCCCTGCGCGGCGCCGGCTTGACGCGGGGCATCTACATTTTCCCCTTCTGCACCCACAAGGACATGAAGTCGCCCGCCGTGCAGGAAAAATACAAGCAGGGACCGGTCGGGATGATGACCGTGTTACCCAACGGCCCGCCTGCCATGCCGAAGTTTCTCGGAATGTGGTTCGCCTATTGCCTCCTCATCGGATACTTCGTCGCCTATCTCGCCGGGCGTACGGTGGCGCCTGGCGCGCACTATCTCGCCGTTTTTCGCGTCGTCGGCACCGCGGCGTTCCTCGCCTACGGCCTCGGGCACGTGAGCAACGGCATCTGGAAGGGACAGCCCTGGGGCATGACCATCAAGGAAGTCATCGATGGGCTCATTTATGGTTCGCTGACCGCGGGCACCTTTGGCTGGCTTTGGCCGCGTTAGCGCGGCTCCCATCTTCTCTAGGGAGCAGTTTGAGATATGAACAGAGCAGATCGGGTCAGAGAGCTTCAACTGGACGAGATATTCATTAAACTGATTTTCGACTACGACTTGCTGGAGTATCAGCCTGAACCGCAAGACCCCCGAGATTCGATACCCGCAATAACGCGCGCTCGAATATTGGGTGAGGGCTCTTTGGAACTCATTATCAATCAAACTTCCTATGTCCTTTCCCACGAATACACATTTTTCGGGTCGAACGATCTTGTTGGAGGATTTATCGAACTCATTAGCCGGGGACGAACCCTCTTCGCACTCCAAACGGAACATTCTCACGAGGACAGCGAAGAGTACTGGAACAAACCAAAATCGGTCGATGTATTTATTGAAGGTCCCTGGGTTGACGACTTTCGGTTGGTGTATCAAGGGGCCCAGGAGAGGGCGGCCCGAAAGGACCTATAGAGAACTAACTGAAACAGCTTGGCCACGCGCTAGATCAGGTCTCAAGTCTCTGTGCCCGGCCGCTTTTTGAGGCGTTCTTCACGAATCACATGTTCAACCGCCTTCTCTGCAACTTCACGGGCAGTGGACTCAGCTAGGTATTCGATAGCCTTTCGCGCCTCACTCGCTGGCTCACTTCGGTTGACCGGAGGAAGTTCGAAGTGGTCCCAGTAATAGTGACGCAGGAGTCGAGCCTCTTCGTCGATCGTCTCTTCCTGTGTTGTGACGATTTTCCATGCCACCTCAAGTTCGCCCACTTTCTGCACATCGCGCAGGCGATGTGCTACGTCCAACACATCTGCTCGCGAAGGCAGGTGATCGCTCAATCTACGATTGATCGTGCCGCCAGCGGATTCTGTGCAGCCAATGTAGACCAGATCTGACTCACCGTTGAATCTCCCGAAGTTCCTTCCCGCCAATTTGAACGCGTACACGCCAGGAAGGTTCGGCGCCTTGCGGACAGCTTCTGGATTCCATTTCTGCCAGTTCGAAAAGTTGGGCAAGTCGGTTGACTTCATTCCTCATGCTCCTCAGATGAGATTAGCTGAAGATCAGCGGACAGTTTGCACCTAAATGCAGGCAAAGGGTGCTCAGGGACTCCGGCGGTAGGATTTCGGTTTGCCAAGACTCAGTCGCGGCGCAGTTTATCCCCTTTCCAGGCAACCACTTACACGAATTTCCTTGACAATGACAGTACCTCTGTGCTAACATGCTTTATGATTCTGGGGCCAAACCCCGCTGTAAGCCTCCCGCTCCCTGCCTCACTACTTCGCCGCCTCATCTTCTCCCTGTCAGAGGGCCTCTGTAACCCCTTTAGAATCCGCACTTGCAAAAGTGTATCAAAACAAAAGACTTCAACCCCCTTTAGAATGAACACTTATAAAAAACAGGGGGGAGGGGGAGTATCTCTTTTGCCAACAGTTCCGGTACCCCGTTCCTGGCGGAAAGGGTCACTCACAAGTTCATTCATCTCCTTTCTTTTCAAGCGCTTTCGCACTCTTTGTAATCTTCTGCAACGCAGAATCCAGCGCAAACCCTTTCATCTCTTTGGTTTACGCACTCTTGCAAAAACAATAGGGGGTGG
>DASZZJ010000053.1:0-1993 GCA_035545075.1 Candidatus Acidiferrales bacterium | reverse complement strand
CCGGGAAGGGCTGGACGCACAAATCCTTCGCCTGCTGAAGCTCGAGGAGCGGCCGCAAAACCTGAAGCCGTGGGCCGATCTGGTTCACCGGCTGCATCACCCGGCGGGAGAGGTGCGCATCGGAATCGTCGGCAAGTACGTGCAGCTCGAGGATGCCTACAAGAGCCTGCGCGAAGCGCTGCTGCACGGCGGCCTCGCGCACAACTACCGGACCGTGCTGGAGTGGGTGGAGGCGGAAGAGATTGACTCGCCGGAAACGGCGGCGGCGCGGCTGCGGCACGTGGATGCGGTGCTGGTGCCCGGCGGGTTCGGCAAGCGGGGGATTCAGGGCATGGTGCACACGATCCGCTACGCGCGCGAGAAGAAAGTTCCCTTCTTCGGGATTTGCCTGGGGATGCAGTGCGCCACAATCGAATACGCGCGCGACGCGGGCGGCCTGCCCGACGCGGACAGCACGGAATTCGATCCGCAGACGCCGCATCGCGTCATTTACAAGCTGCGCGAACTTCTGGGCGTGGATGAGATGGGCGGCACGATGCGCCTGGGAGCCTGGCCCTGCAAGCTGGCGCCCGGCTCGTTCGCGCACCGCGCCTACGGCAAGCTGGAAATCAGCGAGAGGCACCGGCACCGGTATGAGTTCAACCGCGAATACGAGAAGATCCTCACGGGGGCGGGGCTGCGCATCACCGGGCGCACGCCGGATGAAAACTACGTCGAGATCATCGAAGCGCCGGAGCATCCCTGGTTCCTCGGCTGCCAGTTCCATCCGGAATTCAAATCGAAGCCGCTCGAGCCGCACCCGCTCTTCGCGGCGTTCATCGGGGCGG
The DNA here is from genome assembly GCA_035545075.1 of Candidatus Acidiferrales bacterium. GTDB lineage: Bacteria > Acidobacteriota > Terriglobia > Acidiferrales > UBA7541 > Acidiferrum. The sequence continues at coordinate 1,166 of DASZZJ010000053.1, read as the reverse complement.
CCATCGAACATCAAGAGCGCAGAGCCCGGCCGGCGACCGAGCCGCAGACGGCCCGTGTGGCCGGCTTGGCGCCGCACGCGGCGGCGCGTCCCTCTTAGTTCTCGAACCCATTGCAAATCGAGCGCGGGCTGCGTAGCCTTTGACGCGATGAGCACAGTGCGAGAAATCGGCATCGGCTCACTGCGCCTGGGTGGCGCGAACCCGCTGTTTCTGATCGCGGGGCCGTGCGTAATTGAGAGCGAAGCCCATGCGCGCAAGATGGCGGTCGAAGTGGCGCGGATCGCGGCGGATTGCGGCGTACCGCTCATCTTCAAGGCTTCCTACGACAAGGCCAATCGCTCTTCGGTAAAGTCCTTCCGCGGGCCCGGATTGCGCGAGGGCTTGCGCATCCTCGGCAAGATCAAGAGCGAGCTGAAGCTGCCGATCCTGACGGATATTCACGAGGCGTCGCAGGCCGCGCCCGCGGCCGAGGTCTGCGATGTCCTGCAGATCCCCGCGTTTCTTTCGCGGCAGACGGACTTGCTGATTGCCGCCGCCAAGACCGGGCGCGTGGTGAATGTGAAGAAAGCGCAGTTCCTTTCGCCGTGGGACATGAGCAACGTGGTCGAGAAGATCGCGAGCGCCGGAAACAGCAAGATCCTTCTGACCGAGCGCGGCGCTTCGTTCGGCTACCAGAACCTCGTCGTGGACATGAGGACGTTCCCCATCCTGCGCAAGCTCGGATATCCCGTGGTTTTCGACGTGACGCACTCCGTCCAGCTTTCGGGCGGGCAGGGCCACGCGAGCGGTGGCCAGCCGGAATTCATTGAGCCGCTGGCGCGCGCGGGCGTGGCGGCGGGAGCGGACGGCGTCTTCCTGGAAGTGCACGACGAGCCGGCCAAGGCCCTTTCGGACGGCGCAAACGCGCTGCCGCTCGCCCAGCTTGCGGGACTTTTGCAGCGGCTGAAGGAACTCGCGTCGCTGGTGCGGCGCTGGGGTGCCGCATGAGCCTGGAAACCGCGCGGCGCGTGCTGCGCATCGAAGCGCAGGCCATTCAGGACGTCCTCTCGCGGCTGGATGCGAGTTTCGAAAAAGCCGTGGAGCTGTTCCTGGGCTGCCAGGGCCGGGTCGTCGTGAGCGGGATGGGCAAGTCCGGCTTGATTGCGCGCAAGATCTCGGCCACGTTC
>DASZZJ010000052.1:0-4374 GCA_035545075.1 Candidatus Acidiferrales bacterium | reverse complement strand
TCGCTCTCGACCTCCTCGCCGCCGACTTCGGGAGAAAGATTCTGCGTGAAGTCGCAGTCGGGATAGCGGGAGCAGCCGAGAAAGAAACCGTGGCGGCTGATGCGCTCGAGGAGCTCGCCCTGGCCGCACTTTTCGCATTTCAGGCCGGTGGGAATGCCCGCTTTGTAAGACTGCATTTCGCCGTCGGCCTTGTCGAGGTCCAGCTCAAACTTTTCCCAGAAGTCCTTGACCGACTGCCGCCAGGGAAGCTTGCCCTCTTCGATCGCGTCGAGCTCTTCCTCTAGGCGTGCGGTGAAGGAGACGTCGAAGATATCCTCGAAGCTCTTGACGAGCAGGTTGCTGACGCGCTCGCCGAGCATGGTGGGTGTGAAGCGCCCTTGATCCTTGTTGACGTACTCGCGGTCCACGATGGTCGAGATGATGGAAGCGTAGGTAGAGGGGCGGCCGATGCCTTTTTCTTCGAGCTCTTTGACGAGGGTCGCTTCGGTGTAGCGTGGGGGCGGCTCGGTGAAGTGCTGCTCGGGCCGGATCTGGTCGAGGCGAAGCGTCTGGCCCTCGGTGACGCGCGGTAGGGCGCGGCCTTCGCCTTCGTCGTCCTTCTCGTCGTCCTCGCGGTCGGTGTTCGACGCGGGCAACTGATAGGCGCGGAGTTGGCCGTCGAACTTCAATACGGAACCCGTTGCGCGAAACAGGTAATCTCCGGCGGAAATGTCGATCGCGGTCTGGTCAAGTACAGCCGGAACCATTTGCGAGGCGACGAAGCGCTGCCAGATGAGCTGGTATAGCTTGAAGAGATCGTCCTCGAGGTAACGGCGGACGTCCTCCGGGGCGCGGGCCGCGTCAGTGGGCCGGATGGCTTCGTGCGCTTCCTGCGCGTCCTTTTTGGATTTGTAGAAATTTGGATTTTCGGGGAGATAGTCCGGGCCGAAACGCTGCGGGATGAGTTCGCGGACCTGGGCAAGGGCGTCACCAGAGACGCGGACGGAATCGGTGCGCATATAAGTGATGAGCGCGACGGAGCCTTCCTCGCCGAGCTCGACGCCCTCATAGAGGCGCTGGGCCAGCGCCATGGTGCGCTTCGCGGTGTAGCGCAAGCGGTTGTAGCCAGCCTGCTGGAGCTTGGAGGTAGTAAAAGGCGGGAAGGGGTAGCGCTTCTTCTCTTTTTGCGTGACCGAGACCACCTGCCAAGTCGCACTGCCGACGGCGGCGACAATCCTGTCCGCTTCGGACTGGTTCGGAACCTCGATCTCTTCGCCCTTGTGCTTGAGCAGCTTGGCCTCGAAGGTGGGCGGCTGGCCGGCATCGAAAATCGCGTGGATGGTCCAGTATTCCCGCGGGAGAAAGATGCGAATTTCCTGCTCGCGCTCGACGATCAGCCGAAGGGCGACGGTCTGGACGCGGCCGGCGGAGAGACCCCGGCGGACTTTGTCCCAGAGCAGAGGCGAGATTTTGTAGCCGACCAGGCGGTCGAGAACGCGGCGAGCCTGCTGAGCGTCCACGAGGTTGGTGTCCACCTGCCCGGGATGCTCGAAGGCGGCCCGGATGGCCTTCGGTGTGATTTCGTTGAACGTGACCCGGAAGATCTTCTTGCGATCAACGGCGCGCACCTCGGTCTTTTTCTCCGGTTTGTCCTTCCCGGCAGGTTCCTTTGCCGGCCCGGCAGGGTCCGCGGCCTTTTCCTTCCCGGGGTCCTCCTCCGGAATGACGAAGCGACCGGGCTTTGAAAGAACCTTCGCGAGGTGGGCGCAAATCGCTTCCCCCTCGCGGTCCGGGTCGCCGGCGAGGAAGACGGCGGGCGCGGAGCTCGCGGCCACCCTAAGGTCGTGGATAATTTTTCTCTTGCCGGGAATGATTTCCAGGGTCGGCTCAAAGATATTCTCGTCACTTAGCCGGACCGTGCGGGAAGCCTTCTTGCCGTTAACCTTGCCATTCGACTTCCCTCTGCCTTTTTTCCGTTTCCCGCGGCCCTCTTCATCGCCGGGCAGGAGGATGCCAAGCGTCTTCTTGGGCAGGTCCATCACGTGGCCGTAGGACGCTTTGACGGAGTACTCGCGTCCCAGATACTTGTTGATGGTCTTCGCCTTCGCGGGCGATTCGACGATGACGAGCGAACGTGCCATGGTGCTTATGTAACCTCGGAATCCGCTTTGGGAATGGCCGGCGGAGACGCCTGTGTCTTTTCCGCTACCTTAGCTGCTCGAAAGCCGTCAGAGCAGGACTTTGCTGAACTGCTTGCCGGGGAGCTGGCGGACGATCCCTTTCATCTCCAATTCGAAGAGCGTAACCAGAACCTCGGAAGAGTTCAAGCCGGAGCGCTCAACGATTTCGTCAATGGGCACCGGCGCTTCCGAGTTGAGTTGCTCGTAGACCTTGCGTTCAGCAGGAGTCAGCGAGGCCGTAACCAATAGATTCCGCTCCCCGGCTTCCGGTTGCACGGCCTGGACCAGGGCGGCGCGGATCGGCGTGGGCAGTTCCTCGATCACGTCTTCCGCGCTGGTGACCAGCTTGGCTCCCTGCTTGATCAACTGATTGGGGGCGAAACTCACCGCCTGGGTGGCATTGCCGGGAACGCCGAAGACTTCCCGGCCGAACTCCATGGCGAGCCGGGCGGTGATCAGCGAGCCCGAATACTGCGCGCCTTCCACGACGACAACGCCCAGCGGGAGACCCGCCACGATGCGGTTGCGCACGGGGAAATTCTCCGGCGCGGGATGGGAACCGATGGGAAATTCGCTGACCAACGCGCCGCGTTCAAGAACCTGTTCGAAAAGCTTCTTGTTCTCCTTGGGATAGACGACGTCAATGCCGGTGCCGAGGACGCCGAGGGCGCGGCCTCCCGGAGTGGCAAGCGCACCTTTGTGCGCCAGGGCGTCAATCCCGCGCGCCATGCCGCTGACAATGACCAAGCCGCGGGCGGCAAGGTCTCGGCCGATGCGCTCGGCCATCTGCGAGCCATAGAGAGACGGCCGGCGGGTGCCGACAATGCCGATCGCGGCGCAGTTGAGAACCTGCGGATCGCCGCGCACGTAGAGCAGCACGGGCGGATCGTAGATCTCAAGAAGCGTGCGCGGATATTCGGGCTCGGTCCAATTGACGAGCCGACACCCCAGCCGCTGAACGGCGGCGAGCTCTTTCTCCGCGCGCTTGAAGGCTTCTTTGCGGAAGAGCACCTGCGCGACGGGAGCCGGCAGATTGCAGGATTCCAGCTCGGTCAGGGAGGCGCGGAAGACGTCGTCCGGCGAGCCGAACCGGTGCAGCAGGCGCGCCGACAGACGCGCCGCTATGCCTGGCGTGAGAGACAAAGCGAGCCAGGAGAGGGAGGAGTCAGGCCCCATCGCGCGGCGAGCCTACGCGGATGTTAACAAGGCTGTCAAGTCCCACGGGGAGAACTCGCCTGGAAGCGGCACGGTCAGCGTCGCCGAGGCTGCCGGGGGCCCTCGACGAGAACCGAATCGAGAGTGGCGAGGAAGAGGTCGGCGTCGGCTCCGTTGGGCGGATATGCAGGCGGACGGCTGTTTCCGATGGATGGGAAAAAGGGATCAAAGGTTTCAAACAGTTTGACGAAAGCATCCCTGCTGATTCGGCGTAGGCTTCGACCCGGAAGCTGGACGGAAGTTGAGGAATTGCCGTGTGTTATAGTGGGCTTTTCACGAGGAGTTGCGAGAGTGAGCAGGCTGCGCATTTCGGTGGTCGAGTACCTGAATACGGCACCACTGGTGTGGGGCTTTACGAACGGGCCGCTGCGCGGAGAATACGAACTGTCGTTCACGGTACCTTCGCTGTGCGCGGAGGCGCTGCGGACGAATACGGCGGACATCGCCATTCTGCCGGCGATTGAATACCAACGGATGGATGGTCTCGTGGTGTTGCCGGACCTGGCCATAGCGTCGAAGCGCCGCGTTCGAAGCCTGCTCGTAATCGCGAAGAAGCCGATCGAACAGGCACGGCGGATTGCGCTGGACCAGAGCTCGCGCAGCACGCAGGCGCTGGTCAGGATTCTGTGCGCGGAGCAGTGGAAGATCACGCCGGAGTTTTTTGAGGCACCCTCCGATCCGGCGGGTATGCTGGAGGAAGCCGACGCGGCGCTGCTGATCGGCGACCCCGCGCTGCGTCTGGGACTCGACATCGAAAGCCATTCGCGGCCCGGAGCTTCGGGGGAACAAGTTTGCCGGGGAGCGAGCGCGGGAATCGCCCACGCCGAGACCGTGCATGTATATGACGTGGTCGCGGAGTGGCGCCGGATGACCGGTCTGCCCGCGGTGCTGGCGGTATGGGCGGCGTGGCCGGAGAAGCTTACACCGCAAGTGGCCGCGGATTTTCTGGCATCGGCGGAGTACGGCAGGCTGCACATCGGGGAAATCAGCGCCCAGGCGA
>DASZZJ010000051.1:0-1982 GCA_035545075.1 Candidatus Acidiferrales bacterium | reverse complement strand
TGCTTTTCACCCATCTGGCCGTGGCCCACGATTACCCGCGCCTTCGGAACAAGTTTGCTCACCAGAGAAGCAAGCGAGTGGATGGATTCCACGCGGTTATGGACGAAATAGACCTGGCCGTTCCGCGACAATTCATTCTCGATGGCTTGCCGGACCATCTCTTCCCGAAACGGGGCCACCACGGTCTGGATGGCGAGCCGATCCTTCGGCGGCGTATCAATGACGGACATGTCGCGGAGTCCGGCGAGGGACATTTGCAAGGTGCGTGGAATGGGCGTGGCCGAGAGGGCAAGGGCGTGCACATCTCCGCGCAACTCCTTGAGGCGCTCCTTGTTCGCCACACCGAACCGCTGCTCCTCGTCCACAACCAGAAGCCCCAGGTCTTGAAACTTCACATCTTTTGAGAGGAGGCGGTGCGTGCCGATGACGACGTCCACCTTGCCGGCCTCCAGCGCCGCGAGGACGGTCTTCTGTTCCGCCGGGCTGCGGAAGCGGCTCAGCATTTCGATTCTTACCGGGAAGGCCGCGAAGCGCTGCTTGAACGTCTCAAAGTGCTGAAAGACGAGGACGGTCGTGGGGGCCAGCACGGCTACCTGTTTTCCGTCGGCGACGGCCTTGAACGCCGCACGCATGGCCACTTCCGTCTTGCCGTACCCGACATCTCCGCAGAGAAGGCGGTCCATCGGAGTGTCGCGTTCCATGTCGCGCTTGATATCCGTGATGGATGCCGATTGATCCGGCGTCTCCTCGAACTCGAAGCTATCCTCGAATTCGTGCTGCCACGGCGTGTCCGCGGAAAACGCGAATCCGGCAGCGGCCTTCCTTTTCGCGTACAGTTCGAGCAGCCGGTCCGCCATCTCCGCCACCGATTTCCGCACGCGCGACTTGCGCGCCGTCCAGGCCGTCCCTCCGAGCCTGTCGAGCGCGGGTTTTGGACCCCCCAGGCTTCGGTAGCTCTGCACGAGGTCCATGCGCTCGAGCGGAATGTAAAGCCGCGCGGCTTCCGCATACTGCAACAGCATGAATTCGCCCCGCCCGCCGTCCGCCTCGATCTGCCGCAAGCCCTCGAATTGCCCGATTCCGTGATCCACATGGACGACATAGTCGCCGGGTTTCAGCTCGGTGAAATCGCTCAGAAATCCGGCCGTGCTGCTCTTCCCCCGCGGCCTTTCCTGCACCGGCGCAACATCGAAAAGATCGGTGTTCCCATAGAGCGTCAATTTTGATTCAGGAAACGCCGCTCCAGCCGCAAACGGCGCGCGCACCAGCACCAGCGCCGCGGATTCCATGGAACCTTCCGCTGTAATTTCAGACGAGGCCGGATGGGTTTCGCCAAGCACGTACGGGACTTCGTATTCGCGGCAAATGTCCGCGAGGCGCTCCCATTCCCCCGTGCTCGCGGCGGTTAGAAATACGGAGTTGCCTACGGCGAGTTTGGACTTCACTTCCCCCATACACGCGACGACGTCACCGTGAAATCGCGAGCAGGGGCGGGACGGCAGTTCGTAACGGCGCTCATCCCCCGTGGTCAAAGCCAGTTGTTCGAGCGATACCCGCGTTTGTGCCGTGAAGTGCGCGTTCCAGTCTTCCTCCTCCCAGAAAAACCACGAAGCTCCCGGCGCACCCGCCTGCCCAGGCTTCCTGCAAGCCTCGATCACAGACCGGAAGCGTTCCGCGGCAGCCTTGTTCAACGAATCCGGTTCGTCGAGAAAAACGAGGGGCCGCAAGGATTGAAGCGAAAGGTCGAAGATCGCCACATCTCCGAGCGGACGGCCACTCGTGAGGCTGCCGGGACGGCCAGGCGTCTCCTCCGGCGCCGCGACGCCGGGATTCAGCTCTGTGAGCGGAAGCAGAGTGGTGCGCACAACGGGCGCGACCGAACGCTGCGTGCGCGGATCAAATTCACGGACCGACTCGAGCGTATCGCCCAGCAACTCGATGCGAACGGGGCGAATCGCTTCGGGAGAGAAAATGTCCACGAT
>DASZZJ010000050.1:0-1709 GCA_035545075.1 Candidatus Acidiferrales bacterium | reverse complement strand
CTAGGAGTCCGTCCGAGTAATCCGCAATCCGGAATAATCGTCTTATTATTGGACAGTAGGGATGAAAAACCGGGAAGCCGTGGTTTAATTCTGCATGGCAAAAACTTACCGTTCTTACCTGCCGGATCAGCCGCTTTTGCTGCCGCCCGACCTGCGCAACTGGCTCGAGCCGGGGCACATCGCCCACTTCATAGATGACGTGGGCGAGAGTCTTGATCTGAGCGCCATCTACGGCGTCTATGAGCGGGAGGAGCGCGGCTTTCCGCCGTATCACCCCGAGATGATGGTCAAGGTGCTGCTCTACGGCTACTGCACCGGGGTCTTTTCCTCGCGCAAGATCGCACGGGCGCTTTACGAGAACGTCGCCTTCCGTTTTTTGAGCCGCGACAACTATCCGGACTTCCGCACCATCAGCGAGTTCCGCCGCATCCATCTGAAGGCGCTCGAAGGGCTGTTCAAGCAAGTGCTGCGCCTCGCCCAGGAAGCGGGCGTGGTGAAGCTGGGCAAGGTCGCGTTGGACGGGACGAAGATCAAGGCCAACGCGAGCAAGCACAAGGCGATGAGCTACAAATGGATGCTCAAGAACGAGGCCGAGCTGGAAGTGGAGATCGCGCTGCTGCTGGCGGCGGCGAAGCGCGCCGACCAGGAGGACGAGAAGGCCGGCATCGACGGGCTGGACCTGCCGGCGGAACTGGCGAGGCGCGAGGATCGCCGGATGAAGATCCGCATGGCAAAGGCGGCGCTTGAGGCGCGCGCCGCGCAGAAAGCGGCCGAAGAGAGAGGGGACGGCGACGAACCACCCGCGCCCGGCGGCGCGGCTGAGAAACCGCCGGCGCCCAAGGACAACGCGCAATACAACTTCACCGACCCCGAGTCGCGGTTGATGAAAGGGGGCGACGGCTTCGTTCAGGCGTACAACTGCCAGGCGGGCGTGGACGGGGAGACGCAGCTGATCGTGGCGCATGACACGGTGCAGGATGAGAACGATAAAAAGCAGCTCGACCCGATGGCGAAAAAGATCGTGAGGAATCTCGGCGGCAAGCCGGAGGCGCTTCTTGCGGACGCGGGCTACTGCTCGGAAGTAGCGCTCAGCAAGATGGAGCGGCGCGAGTTGAACGCGGTGGTGGCAGTGGGCAAGCTCAAACACGGCGGCTGGCTGGCGAAGCAGGCAGAACAGGCGCCGCGCGGCCCGATCCCGCTGGGGTTGGGCGCGGTGGCGGGCATGGAACGAAAACTGAAAACCCAGGCGGGCAAAGCCTTGTATGCGCTGCGAAAAGTCATCGTCGAACCGGTGTTCGGGCAGATCAAGCGGTGCATGGGCTTCCGGCAGTTCTCGCTGCGGGGGCTGACGAAAGTGAAAGGCGAATGGTCGCTGGTCTGCACCGCACACAATCTGCTCAAACTGCACCGGCTGGGCCTTGCATTCGGCGGATCGCCGTGACCGGATCGGAGGAAATGAGTCGTGGACGGAATATCCCGAGTGAAAATGAGCCACGCCCATCCTCATTTCGCCATACAACGGAGGAAATCCCCGCAGTATCGACCCGTCATTCCCCAAAAACGTGCGGTCAAATGGATCAAGCATACAGTCAGCCATTACGCGGACAGACTCCTAGGAGTCCGTCCGAGTAATCCGCAATCCGGAATAATCGTCTTATTATTGGACAGTAGGGATGAAAAACCGGGAAGCCGTGGTTTAATTCTGCATG
>DASZZJ010000049.1:0-11069 GCA_035545075.1 Candidatus Acidiferrales bacterium | reverse complement strand
TCGAGTGAAACGCCGCGCAACGCTTGCACCTTGACCTCGCCCAGGTCATAGATCTTGGTGACGTTTTCGAGGCGCATCACCGGCGCCGCGGCGTCTCCGGATTGGAGTTCTCTTTCGTTCATAGTGCCCGCTTGACGAACGAGCGGTGAATTAGAATTTGCGCGGCCCACCCGGGGAAACTGGGCTCGTTTGCGCCGGCTTGCTACCCTTTGAGGCCTCCCCGATCACGAGATCATCGCCGGGCTTCAGAGTGCCTTCCTTCATTGCGGTGAAGGTGAAATCGGTCACGCCCAGCTTCACGCGCACGGGTTCGAGGGACTTGTCCGCATGCAGCTTCCAGACCACCGCGGAGTCGTCGCGGGAATTCGAACCCGCTCCGGCTGCGGCACCCGCACCGCTGGAACCGCCTGCCTTGCCGCCGGGACGCCCCCCGCCACCACGCGCTGCGCCGCCACCACCGGGCCCGCTGCTCGCGGCACCGCTCCCGCCCTTCCCGCCGCCGCTGTTGGCAGTGTTGTACTTTGCGTAGAGCGCGTTGACTTCTTGTGGCGTCAGACTCGGCGTAAAACGCAGCGCCCCGTTGGGAATCTTCACCACATTGGTGTCCGATGCCACGGGGATGCTCACATAGGCCGTCATGCCTGGGAAAAGCCTCTGGTTCACGTTGTCGAAAGCCACGATCGTGTCATAGGTCACCACGTTCTGGATCATGGTGGCGTTCATCCGAATTTGCGTCACCGTTCCGGAAAAGATTTCCCGCGGGAAGGAATCCACGCGAAAGCTCGCCGTCGCCCCGACCTGAATCCGCCCCACATCGGCCTCGTCGGTCTTCGCGTAAACGAGCATTTTCGTCAGATCCTGCGCGATGACGAATAGCGTGGGCGCCTGCAGGCTCGCCGCCACGGTCTGTCCGGCCTCCACGTTGCGGGCGATCACCGTCCCGTCAATGGGGGCATAAATATTGCAATGCTCCAGATTCAGCCGGGCCATGTCAACCGCCGCCTTACGCTGCTTCACCTGGGCCTTGGCCTGGTCCAGAGCGGCAATCGAAGCGTTCAGTTTGGCCTTGGACTGCCCAAGCACGGCCTGCGCCGCATGGAGCGAAGCCAGCGCTGAATCGGAAGCGGAAAGCGCCGTATCACTCTGTGAGACGGGGAAAATGCCTTGATCGGCGAGATCTTTCGCGCGCTTGTACTGCAACTGCGCGTCGTTCAACTGCGCCTGCGCCTTGTCCACTCCCGCCATCGAGGAGAGGATTTCGGCGCGCTGCGTTTCGATCTGCGCCTGCAGGCCTATCGCACTCGCGTCGGCGTTGGCGAGGTCCGCCTCCGCCTGCAGCAACAGTGCCTGGAAGAGCGCGGGATCGATTTCGGCGATCAGCTGGCCCTTCTTCACGTGGGAATTGAAGTCGGCCGAGAGCTTCTTGATGTTTCCGGAAACCTGGGAGCCGACCTGCACGGTCGTCACGGCGTTGATGGTTCCTGTGGCTGAGACGATCTGGATGACGTCGCCTCGCTCTACTTTAGCCGCGTAGTAGTCGGCCGCCGAACGTCCCCGGAACGCCCAGAGGGACACAGAGGCCGCAACGAGTAAGCCGGCCACTACAACGATCCAGCCTCGGGGGTAGCGGCTCCACAGCGATTTCAAATGTCCGACAGTCTCCGACATCGGTGCCTCAGTGTATCAGCGCAGAAGGTGAGGAGCTGCCCGCCTAAATCATTGCCTACTGATTGCGCCGCTTGCGTTCCTCGTCGAGACGTTTCAGGAATTCCTCAAACTGAGGTTTCTGTTCCGGAGTCAGGATTTCCCGGATCTGCCCGCGGGCCTGCTGGCGCGCGTCGTTGATCTGCGTATCAATCTGATGGTGGATGGACTTGTACTGCGCTTGCAGCCCCGTCAGGATTTGCTCCAGGGAGGCGCGCTGGGCGCCCGTCAGGTGGAGTTCCTGGTCGAAGCGTTCAACCATGTGTGCGCGTCGAGCCGCCTCGGTGTCCGGCGCCGCCGCGGAAGTAATGCCGTGGCGGGAAAAGGCATAGCCCACTACACCACCCAGACCCGCCCCGAGGAGAAATACCAGGGCAAGCCAGGCAATCGCCTTGCGCGTGGCGGGATTCGCGCTCATGGCACCCTCCCTACAAGACTGTCAAGAACATCATCCGGGTTCGTTGGTGGAGGCGCCGGCTCCAGGTAGGTTCCGGCAATTTCGATGGCCTTGCGCTGTTCGATGGCTGCAGAGCGCATCTCATACAGCCAGGACGTCGCCAGCAACAACGCCACGGCGGACACCCAGGCGAATCGCGCCGCAAGGGCGGGCAAGGCGAACCAGGGGCTGGTTGTCGAATTCCGTTCCGCTTCCCGGGCCGCAATCGATTGCATGACCCGTAGCGTGAACTCTTCTCCGGGGTCCTCCGCGGGCCGCAGTTCCCGGCGCAGCATCTGCCGAACCGAGATACCCTCCTCCAGCGTCGCGCCACAGTCCTCGCAATGGGCCACATGCGACAACAGCTCTGGGTCGGCGGAGGCGAGGAGCTCTTCGCGGCTTTCACTGGCCGACGAATTCAGGAGTTCCTGGATTCTGTTTTCCGCATCCCGGCACGCACCCGGTCTGCGTTTCAACCAAGTTGCCATGGCTTCTACTTCTCCCTTCCACAACGTTAGACGTTCCTGTTCCCTTGCCCGGTTTCACTCAACCGCCGGGCTGTTGCCCTTTCGAGCGCTTCCGGTGGAGGGCGACCATTTTCCTCCGCGCGCGGAAAAGCCGCACCTTCACCGTGTTGGCGTTCAGCTCCAGGATCCTCCCGATTTCTTCCACGGAGAACCCTTCGACCTCTTTCAGGATCAGCATCGTGCGGTCGCGCTCGTCCAGCGATTCGAGCAGCCGCTCCACCCTCTGCCGGAGATCCAGGCGCTGCCCCGTGTCCAGCCCTCCCTGAACGGAGGATTCCACGGAGGAATTGAACTGTCGCGCCTGTTCTTCGCTCAGATCCGATTCATACACGAGCGGGCGCACTTTTTTCTTCCGGAGGAAATCCCAGCATTCATTCACGGTGATTTTGTAGAGCCAAGTGCTGAAGGCGGCGCGCTGGTCGAAACGAGGCAGCGACAGGTAGGCCTTGACGAACACCTGCTGTGCGACGTCCTCGACATCCTCCCGCCGCCGCAGGATTCCACCCGCCACCGCGAACACCCGGTGCCGGTGCCGCCTCACCAGCTCTTCAAATGCCGGCTGCGAGCCGGCCTGCGATTCGGCCACCAGCGCGCGGTCTTCCGCCGCCACGGCCAAGCCGCGCGCCGGCAGTGAAGTCGCCGCCTGGGTTTCCATCTTCGGGGCGCCCGCCATCCCTACCCGATCTCCGCAACATCCTACCCGATAACGCGCGGAAGCAGATTGTTCCAAAAGCGTACTATCGCTCTTGGCTCAATTTTCCTCTTGCCTCTCTCTTATCTACATGGAATAATGCCATCATGATTATTGGCGACCGGCTTCGCGCGCTGCGCGAAGACAAGAAGTTTTCCCAGGGCGACATCGAGAAGCGCACAGGTTTGCTTCGTTGTTATATTTCCCGAGTCGAGAATGGCCACACGGTTCCGGCCATCGAGACGCTGGAGAAACTGGCGCGCGCGCTCGAAGTGCCTCTCTATCAACTCTTCTACGATGGCGAAGAGCCGCCTCAACTCCCCAACCTCCCCAAGCGGAAAACGTCGGATGACATCGCCTGGGGCAGCACCGGGAAAGAGGCCCGCTTTCTCAACAAGCTTCGTCGCTTGTTGGGCAAGGTGGATGAAGGGGATCGCAAGCTGATCCTCTACATGGCCCAGAAAATGGCAAACCGCTAACTGCGGCTGCGCCTTTTCTCTTCCCTCCAGCTTCACGGACGCGCGCTGCACTCCCCGCGGCGCGCGTTTGTATTGATCCCCCGTTGCGGCCCGCCCGCGCTCGCCTATTCCCATTCAATCGTGCCCGGCGGTTTTGAGGTTATGTCGTACACCACCCGCGTCACGCCCCGTACTTCGTTCACGATTCGCGTGGAGATACGCTCCAGCACTTCGCCCGGCAGCCGCGCCCAATCCGCCGTCATCGCGTCTTCCGATTCCACGATGCGCACTGCGGCGGTCAAACCGTACGTCCGGAAGTCCCCCATCACCCCGACACTCCTCACCGGGAGCAGCACGGCAAACGCCTGCCAGACTTTGCCGTAAAGTCCCGCGCGGCGGACCTCCTCGACGACGATCGCGTCGGCCTCCCGCAACATCCCCAGATTCTCCCGGGTGACTTCTCCCAGGAGCCGTACGGCCAATCCCGGCCCGGGAAACGGATGTTTCTCGAGCACCTCATCCGGCAGTCCGATTTCCCGCCCGATGCGGCGAACCTCGTCTTTGAAGAGGTCCCGCAAGGGTTCAATCAGGGCGAAGGGCATACTCTCCGGCAGGCCGCCGACGTTGTGATGCGTCTTGATGGTCGCCGAGGGTCCCTTGACCGAGACTGATTCGATCACATCGGGATAGAGGGTGCCCTGCACCAGGTAGCGGATCTCGCCGCGGGCATCGCCCCGTTGCAGCTCCTGGGCCTTCTCGGCGAATACGGCGATGAATTCGCGGCCGATTCTCTTGCGCTTCTCTTCCGGCTCGACCACACCCTTAAGCTGCGCCAGGAAGCGGTCCGCGGCGTTTACGCCGATCACCTGTAGCTTCAGCCTGTCGCGGAGCATTTCCAGCGTATCTTCAAACTCGTTCTTGCGCAGAAGCCCGCTGTCCACGAACACGTTGGTCAGCCGATCGCCGATGGCCCGATGCACCAGAACCGCCGCCACCGTCGAATCCACGCCGCCGCTCAACGCGCAGATCGCCCGCGCGTGCGGCCCCACTTTCTGCCGGATCGCCTCCACCGTTTCCTGAATGAACCCCGCCCCGCCCCAGGTCGGCTTGGCGCCGCACACCTGAAATAGGAAATTTCTCAGGATGTCCGTCCCCCGCTCGGTGTGCTTCACTTCGGGGTGGAACTGCACCGCATAGATCTTGCGCCGCGCATCTTCCACAGCCGCGACGGCGTTATCGGTCCGCGCCGTCGCGCGAAAACCGGCCGGCACGGCCAGCACGCTGTCGCCGTGGCTGTTCCAGATGCGGAGCGACTTCGGCAGGCCCAAAAAGAGCGCCGAGCCCGCGTCCCCCGCGCTATCCTGAATCTCCGCTTGAGCCCGGCCGTACTCGCGGCGCTCCACTTTTTCCACTTTTCCGCCGAGCTGGTGGGTAATCCACTGCATCCCGTAGCAGATCCCAAGAACCGGGATATCCATACGCAATACGGCGGGGTCGCAGACGGGAGCACCCTTGTCGTACACGGAGCTGGGCCCGCCGGAGAGCACCAGGCCGGCTGGCTCGAGCTTCCGGATCTCTTCCGGCGCGGCGGTGCATGGCAGTATCGTTGAGAAAACGTGCTGCTCGCGGATGCGCCGGGCGATCAATTGCGTGTACTGCCCGCCGAAATCGAGAACCACCACGCCGCCGCGTTCCGACATCTGCCCTCCTTGCACCTGCTCTGCCGCCGGTTTCGCCGCGCCCGCCCTCATGCCACCACCAGATTCACGAGCTTGTCCGGGACGACGATCCGCTTCACCACTCTTTTCCCATCGAGGTGCTGCGCCACACCCTTTTCCTCGACCGCCCGCGCAACCACTTCCTCTTCGCTAAGTCCGGCGGCCACGCGAATCCTTCCCCGCACGCGCCCGTTCACCTGCACGACCACCTCGACTTCTACTTCCTTCGCCAGCGCCGCGTCATATTCCGGCCAGCGCTCATTCCGCAAGCCGTTCGCATGCCCCAGCATCTCCCACAACTCTTCCGCCAGATGCGGCACCATCGGCGCGAGCATTAGCGTCATCAGCTCGAGGATTTCCTTCAGGCTGCCCGCCCGGATTTTCTCTTCGAGCGGCGCCTGCGCCTGTACGTCGTTGAGCAGCTCCATGATCAAAGCAATGGCCGAGTTGAAGTGCCAGCGCGTTTCGAAATCCTGCGTGACTCGCCGCAGCGTCTGGTGTGTCTTGCGCACCAGAGCCTTTTCGGCTTCCGTGGCCGACGCCGAGTCCGTGGTCGGTTGCGCCGCCTGCAATTTCGCTGCGTGACGCTCCACCAGGCGGAAAACTTTGTTCAGGAAGCGCGAGCAGCCTTCAATGTCCTTCGCGCTCCATTCCAAGTCCTTCTCCGGCGGCGCGGCAAACAACGTATAGAGACGCCCCGTGTCGCAGCCGTATTTACGGGCCATCTCTTCGGCGCCCACTACGTTGCCGCGCGACTTCGACATGGCCACGCCGCCCTTCTGCACCATCCCCTGCGTGAACAGCCGCGCGGCGGGCTCGCCATGGCGGATCAGGCCCAGGTCGCGCATCACTTTGCAGAAAAAGCGCGAATAGAGCAGGTGCAGGATCGCGTGCGTGATGCCGCCGATGTACTGGTCGATCGGAAACCAGTAGCCCACCTTGGCGGAATCGAAGGGAGCCTTGTCGTTGTGCGGATCGCAGTAGCGGTAGAAATACCACGACGAATCCATGAAAGTGTCCATTGTGTCGGTCTCGCGACGTGCCGGGCCGCCGCAGCGCGGACAAGTCGTGTTGACGAACGAGGGCTCGGCGGCCAGCGGCGATTCACCCATGCCTGTTAGCTTCGGGTTCGGCGGCAGGAGGACGGGAAGTTGTTCTTCCGGCACGGGCACCAGGCCGTCTTTTCCGCAATACACCACGGGAATCGGCGTCCCCCAGTAGCGCTGGCGAGAAATCCCCCAATCCTTCAATCGAAATACGGTCTCGCGCTTGCCGAAGCCCTTCACTTCCGCATCCGCCGCCATCTTCTCGATCGCCGCCGCGGACTCCAGACCGGTGTAAGGTCCCGAATTCACGCTCGCGCCGTATTCCGTGAACGCCGCCTCCAGAGTGGAACCCGTCAGGGGGACGCCTTCCCGCGGCTGCACCACGATCGGCTTCGGCAGGCCGTACTTCGCCGCAAACTCGAAGTCGCGCTCGTCGTGCGCCGGCACCGCCATGATCGCGCCCGTGCCGTACTCCATAAGTACAAAATTCCCGACCCAGATGGGAATTTTCGCGCCGTTGAACGGATTCACTGCGGAGCGCCCTGCCGAGAACCCGTCCTTCTCCGCCGTCGCCACATCCTCGGCCTTCACGGACATCTGGCGCATCTTCGCAACGCGGGCTTCCGCGTCGGCGCGCGCGGGCGAGCCGGCCAGGAGCTTCGCCAGCAACGGATGATTTGGCGCGAGGATCAAAGCGCTCGCTCCGTAGATCGTGTCAATCCGCGTCGTGAAAACCTCGATCGTTCCCGCGCCGGCAAGATCGGCCACGGCAAACTGAATCGTTGCGCCTTGCGACTTCCCGATCCAATTCCTCTGCATGGCGATGACCCGCTCGGGCCACCCGCCTTCAAGCTGCTTCAAATCCTCGAGCAACTGGTCCGCGTAAGCCGTAGTGCGCAAAAACCACTGCTCGATCTCCTTCGCTTCGACCGGAGTATCCTCGTGCCGCCAGCAGCAGCCGTTCACCACCTGCTCGTTCGCCAGCACGGTGGCGCACTTCGGGCACCAGTTGACGCGGCTCTTTTTCCGGTAAGCCAGGCCGCGCTCCAGCATGCGCAGGAAAAACCACTGGTTCCAGCGGTAATACTCGGGCTCGCAGGTGGAAATCTCCCGCCGCCAGTCGTAGCTGAAGCCGAAAAGCTGCAGGACGCGCTTGAACTCCGCGATGTTGTTGTTCGTCCACGCGCGCGGGTGCGTATTGTGCTCGATCGCGGCGTTTTCAGCCGGCAGGCCGAAAGCATCCCAGCCCATGGGGTGCAGCACGTTGTAGCCGCGCATGCGCTTCACGCGCGCCACAACGTCGCCGATGGCGTAGTTGCGCATGTGGCCCATGTGCAGCGTCCCCGAAGGGTACGGCAGCATCTCCAGGACGTAATACTTCGGCTTCGAGGCATCCATCTCCGTCTCGAAGACGCGCGCTTCCGCCCAGCGCTTCTGCCACTTCGCTTCGATTGCCTGCGGGTCGTAGACCGGCCCGCCCGCTTGTGGATCGTATTCCGTCACGCCTCGCTAGCCTCTTCTCCGCGCCTTCTTCTCTTCGGCGGTCTTCCTCTTTTTTCTTCTCTGTGCCCTCTGTGTTCTTCGTGGCGAAATCCCTTTCTTCAATTCCTTCTTCGCCGCTGCCGTCAACATCGAAAAGCCTCGCTCCGCCTTCGGCGCCTGCTGTTTCAGGCCCGCCAATTCCCATAACTTTGCCACGTTTCGCCGGTCGTCCCCCGGATCGTCAATGGGTGTCTCGAGAAGGAATGCCCTTCCCGCCAGACCCTGCGTCGGCGCCGCCCCGAGCCGCGGATGCTTCAGAATTCGCGCGAAAGCCTGCGCGCCGATTTTCCCCTTCCCGATATGCTCGTGGCGATCCACCCGCCCGCCGAGCGGCACCTTCGAATCGTTCGCATGGAAAACCGGCACGTTGGCGAGCCCGATCGTCCGCTCGATCGCGCCGATAGTTCGTTCCAGCCCTTCGGCGCTGCGGATGTCATACCCAGCCGCAAAAAGATGCGCCGTATCGAGGCACACGCCCGCGGGCTGTCCATCGAGCGCCTCCAAGATACTTGCGACTTCCTCCAGCCGCCAGCCCACCGCCGTCCCCATTCCCGCCGTGTTCTCGATCAGAATGCCCAGCCTGCCAAGCTGCACGCGCTTCGCCGCCTTCTTGACCGAATCTGCGACCGCCGCGACAGCCTGCTCCGGCGTAGCTTCGCCGCGCGAACCCGGATGGACCACCAGAAAATCCGCTCCCAGCGCCACGCCCCGCACCAGCTCGTCGTAAAACGCCTGGATCGAACGCACGCGCAGCATCGGCTGCGACGCCGCCAGGTTGATCAGATAATTCGCGTGAATCACCAGCGGGCCGAGACCCAGCTCCGCGCGGCGCTCGCGAAACGCCTTGGCGTCCGCTTCCCGAATCCGCGCGCCGCCCGCCCACATTCGCGGGCTGGCCGAAAAAATTTGCAGCGCGTTGCAGCCGAGATTGCGAGCCGCTTCCAGCGCGTTCAGGTAGCTCCCCGCGATCGAGGTGTGGATGCCGATGCGCAGGCTGCCGTCCATCCACGGCGGGGGCACGGGTTCGGGTTCCGGTTCGGGGCGGTATTCGTCTTCGAGGTCGAAAATGTCTTCTACGTTGTGCTGCGGCTCCGGCATTCGCTCTAGGGGCAATCCTGCGACACCACTAGCTTACTACAAGCTGTCTCATGAATGGGCTTGTGAGTTGCGGTGGGACTTGCCCCCGGGCGCAGAAGGAAAGAGTTGCTTCAACTCCTTCGATGCGTCGAGGCGGCGGCTTACTTGCTCGTATCAGTCACCGAAAAAGAGTCGGTGAACTTCCGGACGGTGGGCGGGTCTGGCGCGGTTGGAAACATGGCCATAACGGCGTAGGCGTAATGCCTGCCCCAGTAGAGATTTCCGGTCATGGTCAGCGCGCTGTTAGTCAGGTCGCAGCTGAGACGGTACCAGTGGCCGATGTAGCCCGGAATCGCGGGAGAAACGGCCCCGACCGTGACGACGCTGCACTTGGGCAGTTCCTTGAAGACGGCGTCCTTGAACACTTCGTACGTGGCCTCATCCACCGTCTGCTCCCTTGTCATGGTTGTATAGACGACGGTATAGGCGTATGGCCTCGCCAACGCGAGAAGCGTGTGCGAACGCACCTCCCCTTGCTCACCGTTGAGGGTGTCCGTCGGCTCAACCGGAAACAGAACGGAAAAATTTCCGTCAACATTGCTGTATCTCTTCCATTCGTCGGTCTGCCCTGCGAGCGGGACGGCCAGGCAGAGCAGCAGTGCGATGCGAGGGATTAGGTTGCGCATTGTTTCGCTTCTCTCCAATCGTGACGCTTGCTGGTGCGATATTGCCACCAGAAGCCTGCACAGGCAAGCAGTAACCCCCGTTGTGTTTTCCTTTCGTTAGCCGCCTTTTGTTTCTTCGTAGGGGCACTGTAGACTGTTAGCTGTAAGCTTCCTCCATGAGCGACCTCACGATCCGCACGTCTGAGCAAGCCTGGCTGGCGCAGCTCGCCAAGGCCTATCGCAACCGCGATCAGGTCGTCATCATTGACGACGCAAATGTCGGAATCGACCCCGGCAACCAGACGCTTCTCGAGATGGCGTTGAAAACCGGGCTCTCCCGAAAGGAATGGATGGCGGTCCTGCTCGCTGTGGGTATGAGCGTTTTCGGTGCGGTCGTGATTGTCCTTGCTGTCCTCGATCCCGACCCGACCAGCAAGCTCGGGCTGCTGATCGCGAGTGGAGCCGTTCTTGCTCTTGGTGGCGGGCTTAGCGCCATACGCATTCTCACGAAATACAAACCGCCCAAGGTGCGCGTGTCCACGAAGGGCATCGAGATCGATTGGGATTGACGTTCCCGGCCTTAAGCCGCCCCGCCCTCTTCGCGCACTTTCGCCCCGGCTACCAGGGAATGACCGCCGTGAACGCGCTCGATGCGCTATCATCTTTAGAGGTTACCGGGGGTTCCCATGAGTAAAAAAGTGGTCGTGTACAGCCAGCCCGGCTGAATGTTTTGCGGACAAGTGAAAGAGTTTCTTTCACAAAACAAGATCGAGTACACCGAACGAAATATCGCCGCTGATGCGACCGCGTTGGCGGAACTCGAAAAGCTCGGTTATAAGACGACGCCCGTCACCGTGGTGGACGGAGAAGCCGTGGTGGGTTTTGATCGCGCCAAGCTGGAGAATCTTCTACTCCGGAGTTGAAGGCGTTCGTGGCTGCACGTAGTCAGTCCGAAGAGCTGCGGGTGGCCCGGCCGTGGTGCGTTAGGGCGAACCTGGCTCGCCTATCATTCGCGCGTGGAGACCGAAGGTTCCGGCCTTGCCGGAAAGGGTCCGCCGTCACCTGCCACTTCCTCCTCCATTTGCAGTACACTGTCTTCTTTCTCAGGCACTTCCGGGAGCCCCCGATGCTGGTCGTAATGCAGTCCCATGCCACTGAGGAGCAGATTCGCGCCGTCTGCGACCGCATTGAGAGCCTCGGCCTGA
>DASZZJ010000048.1:0-13618 GCA_035545075.1 Candidatus Acidiferrales bacterium | reverse complement strand
TTCGCGCGCGATTCATTACCAGCGCCTGGAAGCCGAAGCGCGGGAACATTTTCGCCCGAAGAAGCTCCCCCGCCGCCGCTGGTGGTAGCACAGACTTCGATCTGTGTTGCCTTGTCTAAAACACGAATAAGAGCACAGGGTAAAACTTGTGCCACGGGATTCCAATGCTCGATTGGATGACAAGTCTGTTCCGGTCGAAGTACGTCCGGATGCTCGAGGAAGATGTCGCGCGACTGCGGGCGGAGAACCGCGCGCTGGTGAATTCGCTCCTCGGCACGGCAGGTTTCCCTCCGGTCGAGTTTCCCGCGCCGCCGCAGCCGCAGGCTTTACCGCGGCTAAGGAAGCGCTCGTGGCATCAGGTGCAGGCGTGGCGCGAAGCGGAAGTGCGTCGTTTGCATCCCGACCCTGTCGGGACGCGGGGTATGCGTTCCGACTCCGCCGGCGCTGACCGCGACGCGGCAATGAGTTTCGATGAGAGGCCGAATGGACCTGTACCGCACAGCTGAGGCCGGGGGAGCGATAGCGCCGGCGGATGGCAATGCCGGTGCGGCCCGTGTAGCGCCGGCATCCTTGCCGACAGATCACGTCGACGCGAATGAGTATGAAAGCCGCCAGCAAGATGCTGGCGCTACCAATGCGCCGGTGGATCTCGGGCCAAACAACGAGCGGCTCGAGGATCTGAAACCGAAGCTGGTGCACGCGCTGCGCGACCTGGTGCGGCAGTACCGTGAAGAGGGCGTCGTCGCTCGGCGGCATGAAATCCGCCGCATCCGCCAGGCGCGCCTGTTCTGGCAGGGACTGCAGTACGCCTGGTGGAACCCCAACGACATGAACTGGCATCTGCCGTTCGAGCAGCGCTTCGCGGACGACCGCGCGCTCGAAGAGATGCCGCGCTACCAGTTCGTTACCAATTTTTACCAGGGCTTCGGGCTGTCTTTCATCGCCGTGCTCAGCCAGGACGTGCCGAGCGTGCGCTTCTATCCGCAGTCGGCGCAGTCGCTCGAGGACATCGCGGCGGCGCGCGCGGCGAGCGACGTGGCCGAGCTCATCGAGCAGAACAATCACGTCGAGCAGTTGCTCACGCTCATCGGCTACCACCTCTGGACCGACGGCAAGCTTGGCGGCTACGTGCGCTACGTGGCCGACGGGCAGCGCTTCGGCTTTCACGAAGAGGATTTGCTCGAGGCCATCGAGATCCCGCTGGGCGAGGACGCCTACGTCTGCCCGCAGTGCGGCAAAGAAACGGGCGTGACCCGTGATCCGTGGTCTGTGGCCCGTGAAAACCAAGTAAAGGACGGAGCCTCCACGACCACGGACAATTCGGGGCATTCTTTCTCGGATCACGAATCACGGAACACGAAACACGAAACCGAAGCAGTGGGCGTGATTCCCAGTTGCGAAAGCTGCGGCGCGGAACTGACCGAAACGAATCTGCGCCGCGCCGAACGCGTCACTGTGCCGCGCGTGATCGGCCGGCGGCGCGTCGCCAACGGCCAGGAAGTGATCTCCATCGCCGGCGGGCTCGAGCTGAACACTCCTGTCTGGGCCAACGAGATGCACGAGTATCCCTACCTGCAGTGGCAGGCGGAGGTGCATCGCGCGAAGTTGAAGGCCTCGTACCCGCACGCGGCGGACAAGATTGAAGTTTCGCCGTCGCAGGGCGCGGAAGACGTGTACGCGCGCGTTTCGCGCCTCAGCGTTTCGCAGGGGCTGCCTTCGATCCACCCCGGCGACGCGCTCGTCAACCTCATCACCTTCGACCGCACTTGGATTCGTCCGTGGGCCTTTTACGCGCTCGAAGACAGGGAAGTGCGCGACGAGTTGCTGGCTCTTTTTCCCGACGGCTGCTACGCCGCCTTTGCCGGCGATGCCTACTGCGAATCGCGCAACGAAACGATGGACGATCACTGGCGCGTCCTGCACGCCCTCCCCGGCGACGGACAGAACCGGCCGAGCGTCGGCGATTCGCTCGTGCAGGTGCAGGAGCGCTACAACATTCTTTCCAACATGCAGGCGGAGACGTACGAGTACGGCATCCCGCCGATCTACGCCGACCCGCAGGTGCTGGACTTCGACGCGCTCGCGAACCAGGTGGCGGAGCCTGCCGCGC
Organism: Candidatus Acidiferrales bacterium; assembly: GCA_035545075.1. Lineage (GTDB taxonomy): Bacteria > Acidobacteriota > Terriglobia > Acidiferrales > UBA7541 > Acidiferrum. The sequence continues at coordinate 11,508 of DASZZJ010000048.1, read as the reverse complement.
ACTATCCGGCGCGCGCGCGTCCCGGCCAGCCGCTCTCCGCGGGGTTTTTCCAGCCCGCCCCGGCGCAGGTGCCGCCGGATATGATCCGTCACCAGCAGGATTTGATCGGGCCGGTGTCGCAGTTTCTCACCGGGCTGTTTCCGGCCGTCTTCGGCGGAAACATGGAAGACGTGAAGACCGCGTCCGGCTACGCGCTGGCGCGCGACCAGGCGCTCGGGCGCCTCGGCCTCGTGTGGCGGCGCATGAAGCAGTTCTACGCGGACTTGACGCTGCTTGCAGTGGATTGTTTCCGCAAAAACCGGCCGGAGGACGCGGAGATTCCGCTGCTGGGGCCGGACGGCGTTTTCGACTCGCACGTGATCCGCATTGCCGACCTGAAGGGCAACATCTGCGTGCATCCCGAGGCCGACGAGACTTTCCCCCGTCTGAAATCGCAGCAGCGCGGCGTGCTGCAGCAGTTGTTCACCATCAACGATCCGCTCATCCAGCGCGCGCTGGCCGAGCCGGCGAACATCGGCTACATGAAAAATGTGCTGGGCCTGAGCGAGCTCGTCATTCCCGGCGAGGATTCGCGGAACAAGCAGTTGCGCGAGATCCAGCAGTTGCTGGCGTCCGCGCCGATCGTGGTGGCAGCCCCGGCATCTGCTGCGAATTCCGAGGCAGGAGAAGATGCCCCGCTGAAGCGGGGCGCTACACAGAGCGGAGAGGCCGCGCCGCCCCAGTCACCAGTCACTCATCACCAGTCACCGATTCTGGTGTTGCCCTCCGTCCCCGTGGACGAGCTGCTCGACGATCACGCCGTGGAGTTCGAGGAGTGCAAGCGCTGGGTGAATTCCGACGCCGGCCAGGCTGCGCGCATGAGCAATCCCGTGGGGTTTGCCAACGTCCGCGCCCACGCGCAGGCCCACCTCCGCGTGATGGTTCAGCATCGCGTTGCACCCTGAGTAGAAAACAAATGACAACGAATTTAAACGCGCTTGCGCCGACCGGCACAAACGGTGAGAGCGCGGGGCACGATCTGTTTGTGCTGAGCGACGAGCAGATCCTGGAAATCGAGCCGGAGGCCGCCGACGCTGCGCCGCCAACGAACGTGGATGTAGCTCAGGCCTTTAGGCCTGAGGCTCTTCCGCCCCCAAGCGCGCCGCGAGCCTCCGAGGGAAAAAACCTCATCCCTGAAGGGATGAGCTACAGCGCCGTGCCCACCGACCGGCCTGGTGAGGAACCGCCGAAGTGGCTGGCGGACACGATGGCCGACCCGCAGGCAGGCGCGGAAGCGCGCGAATTCTGGAACGGCATCGTGCAGGCGCGGCAGGAAGCAGCCGCATACCGCGAAGTCTTCGCCAAGCCGGAAGAAGCGCGCGCGGCGGCGGAAAGATCCGGGCAGCTCGAACAAATTGACCGGCTGTATTTTGGCGCACGCGGGGGAAAGCCGGAAGAAGTTTCCGCGGCGCGCGAGAAATTGGCCGAGACGCTTCTGCGCGAGGATCCTGCGGCGTTCCGCGAGATGGTGTTCGCGGGATTGCGCGCGCTGGAAAAGGCCGGTGCCGCCCCTTCCGTGGCAACGGCCCGTGTAGCTCAGGCCTTTAGGCCTGAGGCCCTTCCGCACCCAAGCGCTGCGGGAGCCGGTGAAGGCAAAAGCCTCACCCCTGGAGGGGTGAGCTACAGCACGGCGGAAGACGCTCGACTCGCGCAATACGCGGCGTTTGAGAAGTCCGCAAACGAGGAACTGGAAAGGGAAGTGGGCGGCTCGATCGAGCGCACGCTCGAGCAGGCAGTGCCGAATAACACCAGAGATGCCCCGCTGAAGCGCGGCGCTGCACAAACGAGCGGCGCGTCCGTGCGAGACAGACTTGCCGGCGCCATCCGCCAGGAGATTGAAACGGCGCTTCGCGGCGATCGCCAACTCGGCGAGCAGGTGGCGCAGGTGTTGGCGGCGCGGAACTTCAACGACGCAGCGCGGGCGCAGGTTGTGCGGCTGATCGGCGAGCGCGCGCGGCAGCTTGTGCCGGGCGCCGCAAAGCGCGTGCTCAACGACTGGACACAGACGGCGCTCGCGGCACATCGCGCGCGGGCGGGCCGTTCCGACAGCGCTGCGTCGCGTGCTGATCTGGCTCCAGCCGAAGCGGGAAGAGAAAGTTCTCGAGTTCGTCCCGATGCAAAGCATCGGGACTCCGCGCCTTCCGACTCCGCCCAGGGCAGGCGCAATGATGGCAGAAGAGCGCGCTCGTCGGCGGTTGATTACCGCAAACTGAGCGACGATCAGATCCTCGAAATGTAGGGCGGGCATCAGTCCGTCCTCTTTGGAATTATTCCCGCGCATTTCCGGCGGTTGCATGAGCTCGCTGAAAAACCCGGCGTTCGACGTTCCGAGCACGGCGCAAAGGGCCAGGGAACGGCGGACAGGGGGCACTTTTTCGGCAATCTAACAAGGAGAAAAACGAATGCCAGCACAGAACAACGCAAACGTCGTCGCGTTGCAGCTCGAGAAGGTGCGCGACAAAGTGCCCCTGCTCTACGAGCGCGACGACATCCTGCTTACCATGATCCAGCAGCGCGGCGACGTGGAGAAAGTTTCGTCCCGCGCGATGCGCCTGCCGCTGCAGGTGAATCCCGGCGGCAAGGCGGGCAGCTACAACGCGGACGGCGGCGACCTCGGCCGCGGCTCCGGCACGGCCTACGATGTCGCGACCATCTCGCCCATCTTCTTCCGGTTCGCGATTGAAATCACCAAGCTCGTCGAATACGCCACGGCGGGCCGCGAGCGTGCCGTGGAAAACGCGGCGAAGCGCGAAGTCGCCAACGGGATGAAGCAGTTCCGCGCGTTCCTCGACAAGCTCATCCAGACCGCCGGCAACGGCGTCCTCGGGACCGTCAGCTCGTTCGCCGGCACCTCGTGGACAATGGCCACGCCTCCGGGCGCGGCGCTCGTCTACGTCGGGCAGACGATCCAGGTCTACGACTCCACGCTGACAACGAACCGCGGCACGGCCAACGTGGTCGCGGCGGATCCCATCAGCGCCACGCAGACCATCACCGTGGATGCCAACCCCGCTGGATTGACCGCCGGCGACGTGATCGTTCACGACGGCCTCTCCGGCGCGCAGCCGGTGTCGCTCTTCGGCATCAAGTATCACCAGAACAACGCGACGACCGGCACGTGGCTCAACCTCAACCGCGCCACCTACCCCGTGCAGCTCGCCACGCCGCGCGTGAACGCCGGCAACGCCGCGCTCACGCCGGCCAACGTCCGCCTGGCGATCAACAAGGTCCGCAAGGCCCTGGGCATCAACCACGTCGCCAAGCTCATCGCCTACATGGCGGTCGAGCAGGAACACGCCTGGGAAAACCTGGGCATCACCGTCAGCCAGATCATCAAGGAAGGCGGCGGGGGCGACGGCAACGATCTGGACCTGCTCTTCAGCGGGCGCAAGACGATGAGCGGGATCCCGATCAAGTCCAGCGTCAACGCCGACCAGACGCGCGTGGATTTCCTGGACCTCTCGCACTGGGGCCGCGCCGTGTTGAAGGACATTGACTTCTTCGAGGTCAACGGCAACACGGTGTTCCCGATTTACGGCGCGAGCGGCGGCCTCGCGGCGTCTTACATCTTTTACTTTGATTTGGCCATGCAGGTGTGGGACGACAGCCCGCGCTCTGGCGCTTTTGTTGACACCCTCGCGAGACCCCAGGGCTACTAAAAAGAGAAGTGCAGGACGGCGAGGAGGTAGAGGAGACCTCGGAGATCACTCGGCGACACGTGTGTTCTCCGGATCTGCTCCTCTACTTCCTCAACCTCTTCGACCTCCTTCACCGCCGATGATTTCGATTCTTCGCGAGACGCACGAGACGCCGGAAAATGTCGCGCGGCGATTAGAATTAGCCGGCGGGCGCAATCGCATCGGCGAAGGGAACTACCGCGCCATGTGGGGCTGGAACCGCCTCGCGTGGATCGGCGGAAAATTCGAGGAGCGCGACCCGCAAACGAGAGCGCTCCTGCGCGAAGTCGTCGAGCTGCGGCGGGAGCCGAAGTACCCGGCGGTCAACAGCTGGCACATCGAGCGGTGGGTGCCGCCGGAAACGTACGGCTCGCCACGCGACTGGTACACGCACACGCTCGAATCAGCGAACGGGCGCAGCGTGCCGGCGCTCGGGCCGTATCCTTCCCGCGGGGAATACGAGCATTGCTTCACGCTCGAGAACGCGCGCGGAGAATTCGTGCAGCTCACGCCCAGTGTCGCGGAGCATATCGCTCGCGCGATCGAGTGGTCGCGCGGGCAGCGTCGTTCTTCACGCCGCCAGGCAGTTATCGAGCGGCAGAGCAGGGAAGAGCGGCGCTTTGATGCCTCTGCATACGACCTGCTCGACGACGCCGTGCCGGCGTTTCACAAACAGCCATTTGTGAGCGTGCTGTAGCTCAGGCCTTGAGGCCTGAGGGTTCTTCTTCTTCGGAAGTCACGGCGAGCACCGGACAAAAAACCTCACCCCTGAAGGGGTGAGCTACAACTCAATCCATGACCATCACACTCCTTGAAATCTGGCTCAAGGGAATCGCCGCGGCGGCCATCAGCGGCGCGGCGGGTGGCGTGCTCACCGGCTTTGCGGCAGTAGGAATCGACCCGCAACATTTCAACCTGCAAGCGGGCATCGGGGCAACGATGCGCATCGGCGCCGCGGCCGCGGTCATCAATGCCGTCATCGGCGTCGCGGCGTACCTGCAGAAATCCCCCTTGCCGGCGGGAGACTGAACGATGCCTGTTGTCGGATCATCGGCATACAACACGGCGGGGCAAATCACTTCGCTCGTGCGCTCGCTCCTGAACGACGCGGCGGGAAATCTCTTCACGGACACCGTTCTGCTGCCGTACGCGAACTCCGCCTACCGCACCGCGCAACGCGCGCTGGCAAACGTCGGCGCGGGCGGCTTCATGACGGACAACACGCAGCTCGTTGTCGCCGCGGTGGCCGCTGCGGACCCTTCCGTGCAGGTTTCGATCACGGACGCCACGGCCCCGCCCAACCAGTTGCCCACGGACCTCCTGGTGCCGCTGAAGCTTTGGGAGCGCCCGAACAGCTCGGCGCAGGATTTCGTCGAAATGGTGGACCTGACGCGGCACGGCGGTCTGCCCTCGCGCGCGCAGGGCGTCACGCTCAGCGTCTGGGAATGGCGCGGCGACGGAATCTATTTTCTCGGCGCGACGCAGGACACCCAGATCCGCCTGCGCTACGTGAAGGCGTTTCCGGATCTCACGGACTCGACCTCGCCCGTCCTGGTGCGCAACGCGCAGGAGGCGATGGCCTTCGCCGCGGCGGCCATGGCGGCGTGGGCCCGCGGCAGCCCGCTGGCCGAAAAGTGGGACGAAGCGGCGGCCGACGCCATCGAACAGCTCGTCGCGGCGGCAGCGCGGCGCGAGCAGCAGTCTGCCCGGCGCCGCCGGCCGTTTTCTTCGCGCAGCGGCTACACGCCCTTCTGAAACCTAGGCAATTGAGGTTGATGAGGTAAAAGAGGTAGAGGACAGAAGCGCCGCGGTTGGTGCTGCTCCGCACGCCTTTGTCCTTTACTTCATCTACTTCCTTTACCGCCTTTACTTCCTTTTCTTCGAGAGGACACCATGCCCATTACGATTTCATTGTCACCGAGCAACGTGGACAGCAGCGCGAGCAACTTCGTCTATGCAATTGCGACGCTGACATTTTCGGGGAATTACCCCTCCGGCGGCGACGCGCTGGACTTCACGCAGGTCGCGGACAAGATCCCCAGCACGCAGATCGTGCAGGCCTTCGGCGAATCGCAGAATGGAAATTCCGGCTATTACGTCGCCGTCGCCGGAAGCGCGATGAACAACTGGAAGCTGAAGGCGTTCACAGGCGGCGGAGCGGAAATCGGAGCCGGGGCTTATCCTGCGAGCGTCACCTCCGACGTCGTGCAGCTCGCCATCACCGCCCGCAAGCTCCTATGAGCGCTGCAGAGCTAGTCGCGGCGCAGATGCCACTTCTCCGGGAGATTCGCGCGAATTATCTCACGCAAACGCAAAATATCGTCGCGCGCGGCAAAGCACCTTTTCGGGACGTAAATTGCTCCCCCTGTGGAATAGGTAAAAGCAAAAACAGTCCTTGTTTCAACCACGCGCTCGAACACTGACCACTTGCAGTCAGTGTTTGAGTCTTCCGACCACATTCCAACGCCCGTGGCCCCGAACGTCACACGGTGGAGTATCTTCATTTTTGGAAACTCTCTGAAGTTTGCTCGTACGCGAAGATACGGAAACAGCAAGAGTCCGAAGAGAACGAGGGCCATGAGAAGAACAACGATCACCATAATTGATCTGCCGCCTGAGAATGACAGAAGTGTTTCGGATGAGCGGTTGTACAAGTCATAGAAGATCCAGCTCAGAACTGCAGCGCAGACCCACCTAGACACGTTGGCGCGGTCCCATTGAAACGGAGTGTAGATGTCGCTCGGCCTAAGGTTGATTTCTACGATGACATCAGGGGTCGGTTCCATAGCTTGTCGCGGAATAGTCTACCGCCCCGCAGTTCTCTTTGTAAGTTCGCGAAGGCGAAAAAGGCAATGCTGATGATACGATCAAAATCAGCGATGGGGATTTTCTGGGCACTTCTGGCGCTGGCGCTGGGCGTATGGCCATTCGCGCCGGCGGCGCAGGCGCAAGGCTCGCGCAAGGACGACGTGGTCTTCAATTCGCGCGGGATGCCGTTGGCCGGAGCCACGGTGCGCGTCTGCGCGATGCCGGCCACGGGACAGCCTTGCTCACCGCTCGCGTTGATCTATTTGGACCTGGCGCTCACGCAGGCGCTGCCCAATCCAACCACCACCGACGGCCTGGGCAACTATTCCTTCTACGCCGCGCCGGGCAAATACATGATCGAGATCTCCGGCCCGGCCATCACCACGCGGCAGATCCCCAACGTGATTCTGCCAAGCGACCCCACGGCGCCGGCATTCAGCAGCCTCTCCAGCACCGGTGCGATCACCGCGTTCTCGCTGAACCTGACCGGCAACCTGACCGTCAACGGAAATGCGTCGGTCCTCGGTTCGCTGGCCAGCGGCACGCTGAACCTGACCAACCAGGGCGTTGCGCCGGGTGCCCCGTCCACCGGCACGGTGAATCTCTACTCGAAGACGGACAAGCGCCTCTATTACAAGGACGATTCCGGCACGGAGATCGGCCCGGTCGCAAATACCACCGGTGCGCAGACCAACGTCACAAACACCTTCACGGCCGCGCAGAACTTTGACGCCAACACCGCCTACAAAGGCCCGAATCCCTGGTACGACATCACGCGCTACGGCGGCATCGCATCGGTCCAGTCGACGACGGGGAGCATCACGACCGGGACGCCCACGCTGACGGTGGCTGCGGCGCAGGACTTCGCCAACGGGCAGGGAATTGTGGTGCTCGGCGCAGGGAGCGCCACTGCGCTCTCCACGCCAACGGCTGTAGCCGCCGCTCCGCAGTACATCATCAACGGCGCGACGACCTACAACTACCAGGTGGCCTGCGAGGACTACACCGGCGGCATCACCGCGGCCTCCAGCGCCGGGAGCACTTCGACCGGCGCGGCAACGCTGGGAGTTCAATCCACCGTGAACATCACCAGCGCCGTGCGGACGAGCGGCATCGTGACCGTCACCACAGCGGCCAATCAAAATTTCTCTACCGGGATGCCCGTGAACATCGCGGGTACAGGCAACGGCAACTTCAACGGCGTCGTCATCGTCACCGGCACTCCTACCGGAACGACCTTCACTTTCAATCAGTCAACCGCCCCGAATGAGACGGTGACAACGGGCACCGTGCAGGGGATCGCCTACAACAAGGTCACCTGGTCGAGCACAAATGCGAACACGAACACGATCCTGCGCTGCTGGATTTATCGCAATAACGCGCTGGTGGGCGTCGCATCTGGTCAGGATACTTATTATGAGGACTACGGCTTTGGCCTAAACCTCGCTTCACTACCCAGCTTCGTCCCTACGGCGCCGGGGTCCGCTGTTCTCGGTTACCTCGCCACGACCATCACTTCGGGTGGCGGAACGACCACCTTGACGCTTGCGGCGAACGCGGGGACGACGGTCTCGGGAGCCTCTGTGCTCCACGACAATGCGCCCGCGCTCAACGCCGCTGCGGCGGCTGCCATCGGCACGCAGCGCAGTGGAGTTGTGTATGTTCCGAACTCCGGCACCGGGAACGCCCCCTACCAGCTAAACAGTGCGTGGCGGGTTACGGGAGGAGCCAAGTACATCCTGGCCGGAGGGCTGAACCTGTCGCAGCCGATTATCCTGGCGAGCGGGACAACCTTTGAGGGCCTGCCCGGAAGCGCCACCATAGATAATCCGGCGTTTGGCAGGAACTACTATGCGCAGATCACCTGCGGAGCAGGTGGAGTGTGCCCTTATCCGTTTTTCTATGTTCCACCGACCAAGAACAGCATCGTTCTCCGTTATGTGGATACCTTCGCTACCAGCCCGCAATTGGTTGGGCTTCTGGCCGACACCTCTGCGGATGGCTCCGGCTCGACTTACATCATCTTCGACAACGCCTACTTCAGCATGGGAGCCTCCGATGTCGGCGTCGTCCTGAAGGGTGGTTTCGGCTTCTACTTCAACAACACAGGCTTCAACTCCGTGAACTCGGTGTTCGGCTCGCCGCAGATGGCCCGTTTCACGACCATGAACTCAGCGACGTCAGGGGTCAGCATCTCCGGCATCGTGCATTTTGCCGATTGCGTGTTTAACGGCACGGGAGTGCAGTTTGATACCCTTCCCCGCGCGGCGACATCCACCGGCGGATCACAGTTCTCCTTCCGAAACACGCTCTTCGAGGGCGGCTCGAGCAACTTCCTGCGCGTCAATATCCAGAACAATGTGTTCACGGCCAACTACTTCCTGCAAAACGTGGACTATGCGGATCCACGCGGCGGCTCCGCCACGCCGATGATTGACGTGACGAATACCACCAATTTGCAGGGAATGGACCTGGCTACTATCACGACATCCAATGGTTCGCAGCCGTTGGTGGTTGGCAATCCCGGAGGCCTGACGATCCGCGGGGCAATTCCTTCCAGCGCGGGGATTGGGTCCACTGCCTACACAGTTCTGTCACCCAGTAATTTCATGGACATGCACAACATTCAGATCATCACCACCGGCGCGGGGATGAACGTGGCGGTAAGCCCACCGTCCAGCACGCCGAGCGTCGCGGTGAGCTCCGGGGGAGCGGTCCCCATCGGGCTCTGGAACTATGCCGTCACAAAGGTGGACTACAGCGGCAAGGAGACGGTCCCGGGCCCGGCGTCCGCAAGCGCTCTGGTCACCTCCGGCAATCAGACCGTCACCGTGGACTGCACGGACTCGATCGGCGGCAACATCCAGTTCTTGCGTGTCTACCGTTCTAACGGTGGAGGCTATTCGACCGCGCACAATGGGGCAAGCCTGACGACTTGTCATTACGTGGATACGTTCTCGTTCGGCGATGGAGGTGTCGCGCCTTCGTTCAACGCAGCCGGCGATCCAACCATAGACGGCAACGGCGTTGCCGCCGGAAAGTTCCGCTTGAACGGGGAGCTGATGCAGGCCTCGCCGCGCGCCGAGCAGAACGTGTTTCTGCCTGGCGCGCTCACCGCGACGTGGACGGGCTCCACCTGGACGCTCGACAAAGCGATTACGGTGACGCGCGTGGAGGCGCAGGCCAAAACCGCTCCGGCGGGGTGCACAACGAGCGCCGTGGCGCGCCTGACGGACGGCACCTCGCCCGTCAACGTGACGATCTCCGCCGCGGCCAACTCGAGCGGCGCCATCAGCCAGAACTACGCCGCCGGCGCCTCGCTCACCATCGGCGTCTCGACCGCCGCTGCGGGCTGCACCACCAGCCCGGCCGACGTCAACGTCACCGTGCAGTACCGGATGCAGTAGCGCGCATCTGTCACCGGGCGGTAGCCCCTTTTTCGGCAAAGCCCTTCCGCGAAACGCCCTCGAAAGGAAAAACCAACGATGTCCGCAGCAACCGAGACCGTGTCCCTTGTCAACATCTGCCCGGAAAAGTGGCCGGTGCGCCACCGCACCTACTTCGGCTCGCTGGAGATCCAATCGCCGGCGCCGGGAGAGGAGTACGCCCTCACGCCGATCCGCAATTGCCGGGGTGTGATTGACCTCGGCGACAAGCGCACCATGGAGTACCCCATCACCGCCCGCGAAATCGCGGAGGACCTGGCGCGGGAGTTGAACGGCGATTCGGGGGAGGGAAGTTTTCACGGCGTCTTCGTCGCCGCCGGCGAAGAGCCGACCGCCGCGGAGCTGGCCGACGCGCGCCGCCGCCTGCGCGAGTTTTACGAAAAGCTCGTCGCCGCGGCGGATCTCGAATGGGAGCGCTCGCACAATCCGATGTTCATCACTGACCTCGAGCGGCGCGCCGCGCGGCAGCTCGGCCTGGAAAAGCCCTGGCTGTACGATCCGAAGCCGATGGCGGAATGCCCGGTCTGCGCGGAAAAGATCAAGCCCGGCGTGGCCGTTTGCCGCGCTTGCGGTGCCATCCTCGACCGCGCCAGGGCCGCCCAGTTCGGCTTGGTGTCAGCCAAGCAAGAATCAGTGATGGAAACAAAAGGAAGTAAAGGAAGCACAGAGGTAAATGAAGTTAAGAACTGTTCCCTTCTAGTGCATTCCTTCACCTCCTTTAATTCCTTTGCTTCATTTACCTCCTCTCATCATGTCCACGGCAGGATCACTCGACGCACCGATTGAGATTTTCGGCGGCCTGGTGACGGATATGTCTCCGGCGGACTTGCCGCACGGTGTCTCGCCCGATTGCCAGGACGTGGTTTACTCGGACGGCGGGGTGAAGACGCGGCCGGGCTTGCAGGCGCTGTTCGGCCCGCTCGCGGGGAATCCCACCGTCAACTATTTGAAGACGTACGTGACGCCGGGCGGCGTGCTGCGCACGATGGCCTTCGACAGCAACGGCGTTCTCTACAAGGAAACTACGCCGGGCACTCTCGGCGCGGTCGGGCCGGCGCTTGCGGTCAATTCGTTTGCCAACTCGGCCACGCTTTTCGGCCGGGAATACATCGCCGTCAGCGACGGGCGTTCCGGAAACGACTTGCCGCGGCAGTACGATGATACGAACCTCGATCGCGTGAGCCAGTCGGGTCCCGGCGCGGGTCCGGTCGGCGCCGCGGACGTGGTGGCAAACATCGCGAGCATCGCCCGCGCCGGAAACGTCGTGAGCGTCGCGATGCAAGCGGCTCACAACTTGCTCGCGAATGATCAGGTCGTCATTGCCGGCGTCACCGGCGGCGCGACATCGTTCAACGGAACGTTTCCGGTCGCGAGCATCACCGACAGCACGCACTTCACCTTCAATCAGATCGCCGGCGACGAAGCAGGCACGCCGAACACGGGCACCGCGGCGCCGGTGGGGAATATTCCCGCGGGCGTGCACCAGGTGGCTGTGATTTTCAAGACGCGCCAGGGCTACCTGACTGCGCCGTCGCCGG
>DASZZJ010000047.1:0-5908 GCA_035545075.1 Candidatus Acidiferrales bacterium | reverse complement strand
AGGGCCTGGTCGAAGCGGCCTTCGAGCGCCGCGCGGCGCTACATGGGCAAGGCGTGTGGTGAAGAGAGATCCCTTCCGCCAAGAGCGGAATCTGCGATCGTCTGCGCTCCCTTCGTAAGGGCACTCAGGGTAAACGGGATGACGATGGTTCGGCTACGCTCACCACAGGTTTCTGAATGGAATCGTCAGCAAGGCGTGTTATTTCGTGGAATCCAGACAAGGAAGGGCGGCGATCTGCGCGCTCGGCGTATCGTACGCCAAATCGTTTTGCGCGTCCTTTATCGACAGGAACACCCAACCACTGCCTTCTTCCGCGGTCCTACTGAACGCGAGCACTACATTTCGGCCGCCGGGAGAGCTGTATCTCATCTCCCGCGAGATCATGGGATACATATCGTGAGTCGCATCTTCCGCGGGCTGGCCGCATCGCGCGATCAATCGATCCGGTGTCAGGTTACTTACGGCCAGGTACTGTCGGTTCTCTCTTCTCTGCTTTAGCCAGGCCGCGCCTTTCTGGATGGCCAGGCCCGCGAACAGAAGTACGAGGAATACGCCAGCGATCGGCAGCGCCCGCTTCGTGAGACGGGCAAATTGCGCACGTTCCATAACGCTTCGCCTTCCTTCCAAAAGAGAATCATCGCGCCGAGAGCGTTCCAACGAAGAATTTTTCTCATCATCGCGGCGAAAAAGTAATCTTGCGGGGGGAAGGGAGAAGGGCGGGGGCGGATCGGCGACCCATTCGACACCGGCCCGCCGCTCCCCGCGAACCCGACCGGGGCAGGCAAATGTGAGGGGACGTCGGTTGACAGTTTACAGTTGAAAGTTGAAAGGGCGCGGAGGCGAGCGAAGAGAGATTCCTCTCTTCGCTTCGCTCCGTTCGGAATGACGTGGGAGGTGGGCGGAGCGGGGGGAGGGATCGAGTCGTCAGCTGCCGCCCTAAAGGGCGGCGCTACATGGGCGACGGCGGTCAAGGCTGGTCGACGCGCTCCCTTGCGGGCCGGCGATGCGTAACGTAAAGTTTTGAGGCATGTCTGCGCCCTTCGAGCCGCACCCGCTTCTGCGGAACGGCCACCTCATGACGATGGCCTCTGTCTTCTGGCGGCGAAGATTCAAGCTTCCCGCGGCCGAAGACCGATTGTTCCGCGTCGCGGAGGACACGCAACTGCTGGGGCGCTGCCACTGGCAGCCGGGCGCGCGAGGCGACTCTCCCGTCCTGGCGTTGGTCCACGGACTGGAGGGCTCGAGCGAATCAAACTACATGCTGGGAATGACGGAGCAAGCCTTCTCGCGCGGATTCCATGTTGTGCGGCTGAACCAGCGGAACTGCGGCGGCACGGAACTGCTCACCCCGACGCTGTATAACTCCGGGTTGAGCGGCGATTACCGCGCGGTGCTTGAGGAGCTCGCCGCCGGCGACGGGCTGAAAGAAATTTGTTTCGCCGGCTACTCGATGGGCGGCAATCTGGTGATCAAGATGGCAGGCGAACTCGCCGGCTCCGCTCCGCCTGAGCTCCGGGCCGTCTGCGCTGTGTGTCCGGCACTCGACCTGGCGGCTTGCGCCGACGCCCTCGAGCGTCCGGACAATTTTCTATACGAGCTGCGTTTTGTCCGCGGTCTGATCAAACGCTATGCGCGCAAGGCGGCGCTCTTCCCGGAAAGATACCGGCGCGACGGATTCGGAGCGATCCGGACGATCCGGGAATTCGACGACAAGATCACCGCGCCGCACTTTGGCTATCGCGACGCCGAGGATTACTATACGCGTGCCAGCGCGAGGAAAGTCCTCGCGGAGATCCGTGTGCCGACGCTGATCGTTACGGCGCAGGACGATCCGTTCGTTCCCTACACGGCGACCGCGGCGGCCGGGGTGCTGAATAATCCCGCGATCACCTTCGAAGCGCCCGTGTACGGCGGCCACTGCTCGTTCATCTCCCGGCATCCGGGGCGGGGGCGTTTCTGGGCCGAACAGCGGGTGGCGGAGTTTTGCAGCGAGGCACGAACGCAGGCGCGCTCTCGCGCCGGAAGGTAACGTCCCGCCTGCGGCACTCGCGGCCACTACGCCACCGGCTTCTCCAGAGAATGCGCGAAACCCGGCGTGAGGAGCTGCGCAGGGCCTTCGGCCGCGATAACCATGTCATCCTCGCAGCGCAGGCCAAACTCGCCGGGAACATAGATTCCCGGCTCGTTCGAAAACGTCATCCCCGCTTCGAGCACCGTTTTGCTGCCGCGGACGAGGTAGGGATGCTCGTGCCCGTCGAGACCGATGCCGTGGCCCAGCCGGTGGGTAAAGAACTTGTAGCCCGGGCCGTAACCCGCGTCGGTGATGACTGCCCGCGCCGCGTCATCCACCGAGCCCGAAAGGCGCCCCGCGCGCGCGGCATCGAGCGCCGCATCCTGGGCCCGCCGCACGATATCGAAGGCGCGGAGAATCCCCGGTGAAGGCTTGCCGAGGATGCCTGTGCGCGTCACGTCGGAGGGATAGCCGTCCACCGAAGTCCCTCCGTCAATCAGGACCACGTCCCCCTCGCGAAGTTTCTGCGGCTTGACCGTGCCGTGCGGCAGAGCGGCCGCTGCGCCGACCAGCACGAGCGCTCCTCCCCGGAGGCCCATTTTCGAGAACCCGCCTTCGACGAGCTGTCCGATATCTTCCTGCGACATCCCCTCGCGGAGCGAGGCCAAAACCGCGCGGAAGACGTCGCAGGTCGCCTCGCACGCGAGGCGCATCAGTGCAAGCTCCTGCGGAGACTTGCGGCCGCGGCAGCCAATCGTTATCGGGTCGGCGGAGACAGACTCGATTGCCGGTGCCGCCTGGCGGAAATGGTCGAAGAAGGTGAATCGCGTCGCTTCTTCGATGCCGGCTCGCCCGGTTCGGACGCCGCGGTCCGCGAGCGCTCCGGCTGCCAGTTGCGACGGACTCTCATCTTCCGGCCATACGCGGACTTCAATCGGAAAACGCAGCAGCTCGCGCAGCCGGCCCTCCTCGAAGGCCGGGCAGATAAGGACCGGCTCGCCCGAACGCGGCAGAAGCAGCGCCACCAGGCGCTCGCTCAGCCCCCAGCGGATGCCCGTGAAGTAATAAAGTGACGTGCCGGGCGAAACGAATAGTGCATCGAAGCGCGGGCCGGACTCCGTCATGAGCTTCTGCGCGTGGGACAGGCGGGCGCGGAATTCCTCCACCGCGATCGGGTGTACGCGCGAGCCCAGCGGCTTGAGTCCGGAAAAGGCCGGCGGCAGCTTGGTGTTGTAGGGAGCGGCTGCGGCGATCGGAAGCCGCAGAATCGAGGCGGCAGAAATCGCCGCAGACGTGTGCAGAAAGCCGCGGCGAGAGGCAAGGAAACTGGATTCACGTTTTCGCATGATGCCGTAAACGTTTATCCGGCGGGGAGCGCAGTGTCAAGAAAAAGACGCGGCGTGCGCGGCGGGAAGAGGTCTCCGGGGACTCGATCTAGACTGGACCTCTGGCGGCGAAATTATTCCATTCGCACCGCCAGGATCTGTCTTCCCTCAATCCTAACCTCAATCCCAAGCGGTGGCCGGATGGCGGAACCCTGCGCGAGCGCGCCGCGCACCCACACATTTCCGGGAAGATCCACCAACTGGAGCGGGTCGAAGACCGAGTGGTTGCAGGGGTTCCCGACCATGGGGTGCTTGGCACGGAATCCGTACTCGGCCGAGAGTTTCGCGAAGTCCTCGATGTATTCCAAGTGGCATCGGCCGAACGGCTCCTGGAGGGAAAAGGCCCAGTACGCGCTGCTCTGTGTTGCCGCCCCTCCCGGAAGCCGCACGATCAGTGCCGGGAGGTTTTCGTCGTTCAATCGATTCCGAAAAAAGAATTTCTTCGACGACCAGGGCTTTGTCAACTCCGCGACCGTGGAGATTGCGGGCTGAGTTTGCGTGGCGACCGGGGGAGCAAGAGGCATTTCACTTTGTGGGGCGGGAACCACGATTTGTGGCGCGGGCTCGGCCTGGACCTGCTCCGGGCGCTTCGGACCCCGCAACGCCCACACGGCGGAGAAGCTGAGGATTGCGACCAGGGCGATGCCGAGGCCGAGAGCGATGACCGGGTTCATGCCCGCAAAGAAGCCGGCGCGCTGCCTCGGCGGCCCACCCACACCGGGGATATGCGGCATCTCCGCCTTAAACCGATCCGATGGCGGCTGGTCGGCCATTTCGCCTCGCGAAGAAAACTTGGTACTTTCCGGTGAACTGCTGCGTTTGAGGCTGGCGGATCACGCGGCGCGCCTGAAGTGCCAACCCATTTGGATTGTATGCCCTCGGCCCGAACGCCGCAACGAGGCGAATCCAATGCGATAGGAGCGATTTCCGAGCGTATGTTGGAGTTGGCCAGCCATGGAAGAGGACGCTCCGAGAGGTCCGTTATCTTATCGCAACAGGCGCCCGGGTAGCCGCTTGTTTCGAATGAAATTAGTCCATAGGCTGGAGATGCGAGCCTCCGGGCTGAATCCTGATCGCGTAGAAAATATGGGCGCAAATACTCGATCCGCTGCGCGCAACTTTGTGCGCAGCCTCAATATTCTTCTGAAATTTGCGCGGCTCTATGAGTTCGGGCACAAGCGCACGGCCGCGCAATTTGAAACGGCGTGGCGCGAAATGTGCATCGCTCTGAAGGAGAATGGCGAGAGCGGAATACTGCTCGGCGCTTCAGGCGGCCAGCTCCTGCTTGACGGCGAGCCGATAGCCGGAGCGGCGGCCGAGCGCAGTTTCGCCCAGCTTCTTTCTTCCGCCGGCATCGCCAGTATCCATTTCGGGCCGGATGTTTCGCAAGGGCAGTTTGCCCGCTTTGTCCGTGCATTTCCTACCGGCAGCGCCAAGCCCAAGGCGCTGGCCGAACAACTGAAGATGGCCCTTGCGGGCGAGACGAGCATCAAGGTCAACGAGATCCGCTATGTTGCCGAAGACGCTTCGGTGGCGGGTATCAAGGTGGCGGCGCAGCTCGCAGCCAAAGCCCTGGGCGGCAAGAGCGACAAGTTCCGGGAATTCTTTGAAGATCCCCAGAAGATGTTGCAGCTCATCCTCGCTGCCGAAGGCAGCCGCGGTCCCGGCTCGGGCGGGCCCGGACCTGGGCCAGGGACGGGATTCGGGCCAGCCGAAGGGGCGGGTGGCGGGACAGGCAGCCCGGGCTGGAGCGGCGGCCCCACCGCGGGTGAATCTGGAGACCTCTGGGAAGCGGGCCAGCGCGGCGGGTCCGATGCTGGCGGCGGTTCGGGCGGCGGGGCCGGTGGACCCAGCGGGGGTGGTGGTGCGGGAGTTGGCGCCGGAGGAGGATCAGGCGGAGGATCAGGATCGGGCAGCGGAACAGGTGCAGGGGAAGGTCGGGGCACCGGTGGCTCCGTTGGTGGAGGCTCAGGCTCGGGCCCGGGCTTCGGATCCGTTCCTGGCACGGGTACGGGCGGAGGTGGTGGCAGCGGGGGCGGTGGGGCCGGCAGTCTTGGCGCTGGTTCCGGACAGACCCCTGGTCGATGGGCCACTGCGTCCGCGATGCTGCGTGGCGTGGGCGGCGGTGGTGGCGGGGGCGTGCCGGGGGCGTACACAGTCGCCGAGGAAGATGTGCGGTCCATGTTGGGGCTGTTCGCGCAATTGAGCCGAGCTAGGAAGGATCCGGACTCAAGGCTGGAAGCAACCACGTTCCAATCGCGTTTGTCGGCGATGCCAATGGGTGCACAGTTCATTCTGCAGCGGGCGCTCGCGGGCCTTGCGGCACAGGCCCCTAGTGAGAAGGTGAACAAGCCCATGCTGTTGCGGCTGGCGGAACATGTCGCGATTCGTTTCGCACTTGACAGCTACGAGCGCGGCGAGCTGCGCGTCAACGCCGTCAAGCAGTTGCTCGACCGCATGAACCAGGAAATCGAGGGGCTGCGAAAGATCCTGGGGCAGCACGAAGGGACGA
>DASZZJ010000046.1:0-15429 GCA_035545075.1 Candidatus Acidiferrales bacterium | reverse complement strand
CGCCCGGAACTGCACCTTGGGGTTCGTCTTCGCCAGAACCTTGGTGATCGCCGCCGTCAGCGTCGTCTTGCCGTGATCAATGTGACCGATCGTCCCAATGTTCACGTGCGGCTTGCTGCGCTCGAATTTCTCCTTGGCCATAACGTATGCCCTCTCGTCTCTCTCGTCTCTCCCGTTTTTCCGCGCTCCCGGCGCAAAAGCTGGAGCGGGGGACCGGATTTGAACCGGCAACCATCGCCTTGGAAGAGCGAGACTCTACCGTTGAGTTACCCCCGCCCGGTGACTCCAAACTTCGCTGAACCCGACAACGACCCATCGTTCCGCTCCGCGAGATGCAGCGTGAACAGATTCGTTCGCTCCGCGAACTCCGAGCAAGCTGGAGCCTGGGACCGGGATTGAACCGGTGACCTCGTCCTTACCAAGGACGCGCTCTACCAGCTGAGCTACCCAGGCCGAACTCGGTTCGCCCTCCAAAAAGGTTCCGCGGTGGCGCACAAATCCCCAAAGGCCCTTGGCCCGCGCAACTCACCCCGATGCGAACATCGCAGCGATTGCCCTGCGGTTTCCAACGTACTACAGCGTTCTGCGAGACGGTGGTGGACGGGGGAGGATTCGAACCTCCGTAGCCCGCAAGGAGCGGCAGATTTACAGTCTGCTGGTTTTAACCACTCACCCACCCGTCCCGCGAAATCGTCCGAGAGCTCGAGCCGCGCGAGAATTCTGTTCGTTGCCGACTCGTGCCACACGCTGCCCGCGGCGCCAGCGGGAAACGCGATAGAACACAGCAACGGACTCGTGTCAAAAGACACCAGCCCGTTTAAATTCACAGCGAGAATTCGCTCCGCCTCTCTCCACAAAGCAATTCTAGCCGAGCTGGCGGAGGGAATCGAACCCCCGACCCTCTGATTACAAATCAGATGCTCTACCAGCTGAGCTACGCCAGCACCGCCCAAACCGAGCAAGGATACCAGATTCGGCAGGAGGATTGCAAGGGGAAGCCGGCCGAGGCGAGCACGTCAGAGGCCAGGTCTGTGGAAATCTGACCCGCCGGCTACAAGGCGGCAATAGGGTTGAGAAACCGTTGTAAACTCCAGAATCTATTAACTTCTATGAGTCCTGTCTGCACCCGGGTCAGCGGGAAGCGAAGACCCGGCCGCGATTCGTTTCCCGCCGAATCGTCCGGGGTGCAAGAATGAGGCTGGGGTAACGAAGCGTGGAACGCAACAAAAAGCTCGGGCTCATAGCCGGTGTATTGGTCGTGGCGGGGGCAGGCTATTTTGCGTACCGGCACTACGGGGCTGGGCAGGCGATACCTGCGGTCGAGATGGTCCAGAGGCTGCCCGCGGGCGCGACGACAATTCTATACGTCGATGTGGCGGAGTTGCGCAAATCACCTCTTCTGGCAAAGCTGAGGGCGTTTGCGCCGGCGGCGAATACCGATGTCGAGTATACGGAATTCGTCCGGGCGACGGGATTCGATTATGAGCGGGATTTGGACCGCGCGGGGATTGCGATGGTTGACAGCGGCGGGGCGCGCGCGTTCTACGCTGCGGCCGAGGGACGCTTCGACGCCAAGAAGATCGCGGCGTTCGCGCTGAAGTCCGGCAAGAGGGAGATGCAAGGCGGGCACGAAGTCTTCACCACGGCGGTCAGCGGAAGCACGCGCCAGGTCACCTTGGCATTCCCCGGCAAAGAGAGCATTGTTCTGACAGACAGCGGTGACCTGGGTCTGATCTTTTCTGCGAGAAAAAATGATCCCGCGGTGGAAGAACTGGCGGAGCGCGCCAGACGCCTGGCGGGATCTCCGGTGTTCGCCGTGTTGCGGCCGGATCGGGAGACTCTCCGCGCGCTGGCGGCGCGAATCCCCCAAGGCCTGCGATCCGACCAGCTCGCCGCGCTTATGGCGCAGCTGCGGTGGATCACCATCGCGGCGCGGCCCGATGGCGAGCGGACGCGAATCGTCATCGAAGGAGAGTCCATCTCCGAAGATGCGACGAAGCAGATCGCGGGGCTGCTGGAAGGCTTGCTGCT
Source organism: Candidatus Acidiferrales bacterium (assembly GCA_035545075.1). Taxonomy (GTDB): domain Bacteria; phylum Acidobacteriota; class Terriglobia; order Acidiferrales; family UBA7541; genus Acidiferrum. The sequence continues at coordinate 13,398 of DASZZJ010000046.1, read as the reverse complement.
CCTCGCGCGCATCGCGCTCGACGATCCAAAATCCCGCGCGCGAATGGACCCGGCCGAGTATGCGGCCTTGTCTGATCTAATGACGACCGCGGAAGTCACGAAGCTGGACCGGGGAGAGACGAAGTCGGTGCGGTTGATTTTGTCCGCGGGGCCAAAGCTGCTCAATCTGATCGAGAATGGCGTGGCGCAAGCGCCGGCAGCTACCGGCGCTGGAAGCACGAAGAAGTAAAGCGTGCGTGAATTTTCTTCGGCGGGACGAATCGGGGATACTGGAACCCTGGATCGAGGTGAAGCGATGGCGACACAAACGAGCGTGAAAGGGATGACGGGCGAGGAGATGATCGCCCTGACGAAGAAACACACGCTCTTTGAGTGGTCGGCGCAGTCAAAGGTAGATCCCATTCCGGTCGCGCGCGCGAAGGGCGTCTATTTCTGGACGCCGGAAGGAAAGCGCTACCTGGATTTCAACAGCCAGTTGATGAGCGTAAACATCGGCCACGGCGACCCGCGGGTGATCCAGGCCATCAGCGAACAGGCGGCGACGCTGGCTTACGCGAATCCGTTCATGGCGACGGAGCCACGGGCGCGGCTCGGCGCGAAACTGGCGGAGATCACGCCGGGCGACATGGATACGTTTTTCTTCACGAACGGTGGGGCTGAGGCCAATGAAAACGCAATCAAGCTGGCGCGGTTCTACACGGGGCGGCACAAGATCCTGGCGCGATACCGTTCCTATCACGGCGCAACGGCGGGGAGCATGACGTTGACCGGCGACCCGCGGCGCTGGGCCTGCGAGCCCGGGATTCCGGGAGTGGTGCACGTGCTCGACCCGTACCACGGAATCGCCCGCGGCTGGGACTCCGCAGAACAATCTCTGGCGATGCTGGAAGAGACGATTCAGCTTGAGGGCCCGCACACGATCGCGGCGTTCATCCTGGAGAGTGTGACCGGAACGAACGGAATTCTGATCCCGCCGGACGGCTACCTGCAGGGCGTGCGCGAGCTATGCACGAAGCACGGGATTCTGATGATTGACGACGAGGTGATGTCTGGGTTCGGCCGCACGGGGGAGTGGTTTGCGATCAACCATTGGAAGGTGGTGCCGGACCTGATGACGATGGCCAAGGGGCTGACCAGCAGTTACGTGCCGCTGGGAGCCGTGGGCATGCGGCACGCCATCGCGCAACACTTCCAGGACAAGGTCTTCTATGGAGGGCTGACGTACAACAGCCACCCGCTCGGCTGTGCGGCGGCGCTGGCGACGATCCGAGTGTATGAAGAGGATCGCCTGATGGAGAACGCGCGGAAGATGGGCGCGGTAATGAAGGAACTGCTCGCGGGCCTCGAAAAGCGGCACCGGTCCGTGGGCGCGGTGCGCTCGATCGGACTGTTCGGAGTGGTGGAGCTGGTGCGGAGCCGTCGCACGCGGGAGCCGTTGGCCCCGTTCAACGGCTCTTCCGAAGAAATGACCGCGCTGGGGCGCTTCTTCCGGCAGGAGGGGCTCTATACGTTTGTGCGCTGGAATACGTTTTTCACGAACCCGCCGCTGTGCATCACCGAAGAGCAACTGCGCGAAGGGTTTGCCATTCTGGATCGCAGCCTGGAGATAACGGATAAGGCCGTCAAGGATTAAGCAGGACGCTCTTGCGCCGGCGCTTCGCTGCAGGCTCCCGAATCACCATCCAAGCGCAGACCCAAAGGAACAGAAAGCTGGTTCATTTCATTGAGGATGCTTTGGCGAGATTCGCCCTCAACCAACTGAGGCGCACCGCGGTCATCCAGGACAGCGGGAACCAAGCGAACAACCGGCGGGCGGTCGCCGGAAAATTCAAACTCAAAGATCGCCGTGCGGCGGGCTGACGCTTTCATCGTCGGAAAAACGAAGTTTCCGGCCGAATAGACCACCGGTACCCGGCCGAGACACCCAACACCCTGCAGCACGTGGGGATGCGCACCGAGGATGAGGTCCGCTCCGGCCTGCTGCGCCTCGCGAGCCAGCGATAGCTGTCGAGGAGATGGCTCCTGGCTGAACTGCACACCCCAGTGGAGAGCGACAATCAAGATGTCGACTTTGGGCCGGGTGTGGCGCACCGCGGCGAGGAGGCGGTCGTCTTCCTTGGCTGTGGCGATGCCGGGGCGATGGTTCTCCGCCCAGAAGTAGCGCGGAACAACGTCGCTGAAGGAGAGAATGCCGACTTTTCGGCCCTTGATCTCGACGATGAGCGGCGCCTCGGCTGCCGCCAGGTTCTTCCCGCCGCCCGCGTAGGACACGCCGGCAGCACGCAGCCGCTTGAGAGTCTCCCGAAAGCCGCGCTCGGTGTAGTCCATGGTGTGATTGTTCGCCAGGCCGACGACGCCGATGCCGGCTTCATGAAGCGCCGGTGCGGCATCCGGCGAAGCCACGCGGAGGACAACGTCGCGGCCGGTTTCGATGTCGGCCTTGTTTTTGTTGGGGGTCACTGCAGACCAATCGGTGAGCGGCGATTCCAGGTTGGCGATCACAAGGTCGGACTCCAGCAAGCGTTTGCGCACGCCGTCGAAGAGGGGCTTCGGCGGCGATGGTGGCTGGCGCCAGGCCACTTCCATGACGATGTCGCCCACCCAGGCGATGCGCAGCTTTGCTTGCGCCTTCTCCTGCTCACCGGCTTTTTCCGGGGGGGACTTTTCCTGAGCCGCCGGCTTGACCCCCAGCATGCTGGCCGGAAGCCCCTGGCCGGCAGAAACCCCCATGAGGCACATCAGCATGGCTGCGAAGACGGAGAATCCCTTCTTCCAGCACGGGACTCTTGGAGGAGCTTCAGAGGGGAAAAGAGGCGGGGGAAGCACGGACCGGGAATGGAAAACTAGTCGCCCGAGAACGAAGTGGTCTGCATGAAGCGCCAGGGGTTGACGGGCGCGTTGTTCATGCGGACTTCGTAGTGGACGTGCGGGCCGGTGGAGCGCCCGCTGATGCCCGTATAGCCAACGATCTGACCTCGCTTAATGCGCGAACCCGCCATCGCGGCGAAGGCCGAAAGGTGGGCATACCAGGTGGTAACGCCAAAACCGTGATCCACGACGACGACGCGACCATAGCCGTTACGGTTATCCGCGGTAATCACGATGCCATCGGCGGTGGCGTGCACCGGCGAGCCGTAAACGGTAGAGATGTCCACGCCGGTGTGGAACGCGCCTTCTCCACTGAATGGGTCGAGCCGCCCGCCGAAGCTGCCGGTGATGTGGCCGAGGACCGGCCAGATCGAGGGTGTGTAGGTGGAATCGGCAAAGCTCAGGGCGGGAATCAAGCGCAAGCCGGTACTCGAAAGGGCGATCGCCGTGGCGTTCTTCTTAAGGAAATTGAACTGCTCGATGGAGCGGTCGAATGCGTCTTCCGGTGAGGAGGGGGGGTCCGTCAAGTTGAAAGCGCCGGGGCGGTAACGCAGGACGCCGTAGGTCATCGCGACTTCGGTGGCCAGCGACTGAAGTGAATCCAGACGTTGATTGGTGTCATTGACAGTGGTCTGAAGCTGCCGATACTGGCGTTTGAGGGTGTCCTGCTCGTGGCGGAGGGCGTTGTAGTTTCCCACCTTCCAGAGCATCCGCGTGTAAGATCCGACGGCCATCGCCACGGTGATGCCGCCGATCAAAGCAAGCACACCCAGGCCGTGCAGGAGGTACACCGGTACGATTAGCTTCCGGAGCTTCCCCGGCATCGACGCAATATAGAATGTGTAGCTCTTGCCGTTCATTCTCATCCGGCGCTCAAAGCACTCAGCTTTGGAAACTGCTTCCCTGACGCGCGGGCTGACTTGTTCGTTGCCCGCTCTTGCGACCGCAAGAAAACGGCCTGTACCGAGAACCTGATGGTCTAATGCAGGAGATACAGGCACAGCTATATTAGTTTTTGTAGATTCCGGAAGTCAACCCTGTAATTGTGCAATTTAGAACAGTTGTATCTGACTGGCCTACCTGCACCTTGGGACAGTGCGACAAAGGCGCGTTGCTCGCTTGAGCGGCGCGACGCGGCATAGCTATACTGCGGGCTCATCGTGAAGACCGGCACCTACAACCCGAAAGAGTTCGGCGCGGCGAGCAGCGAGGAACCCATTTTGGAAAAGGTCGCTCGCGCGGCGAAGGGCGTGAAAGCGCTGGACCTTCGGCTGGGGATCGGAGATGACGCCGCGTTGCTCCGGCAGAGGTCCGGGTACGAGGCCATCCTGACGTGCGACTGGTTCCTGGAAGGGGTGCACTTCCTGCGGGAGAAGCATCCGGCGGATGCGGTGGGGTGGAAGTGCTTGGCGCGGGCGGTGAGCGACGTGGCCGCGATGGGCGGTGAGGCGAAGTGCTTCCTGTTGGGTCTGGCGTTGCCCTCGCCGCTGGCTGGACGCTGGCTCGACGAGTTTCTCGGCGGGCTCCGCCGGGCAGCGCGCAGTTTCCGGTGTTCCCTGGCCGGGGGCGACACAACCCGGCAGGAAAGAGTGCGGATTCATGTCACTGTCGTTGGCGAAATCCGCGCCGGCCGGGCGCGCTTGCGAAGTGGAGCACGGCCGGGAAATGTGGTCTTCGTGAGCGGGCGGCTGGGCGAAGCGGAAGCGGGGTTGCGTCTGCTGCGGCGCGGCCGGGGACAGGCAGATGCCAAGGACCAGAGACTGCGAAAGCACCTCTATCCCGAGCCGCGGCTGGCGCTCGGGCGTTGGCTCGCCCAAAAACGCCTGGCCACGGCGATGATGGATCTCTCCGACGGGCTTTCCACGGACCTGGCAAGGCTGTGCACAGCGAGCGGGGTGGGCGCGCGGATTGAAGCCGAGCGGATTCCGGCGGTGCGCGTTCCGGAGCGGGTTGACCAGCGGGGTGCAAGTGCGCTGCGGCTCGCGCTTCATGGGGGCGACGACTACGAGTTACTGTTCACGGTGCCGCGGAGCCGAGCCGGCAGAGTGCCGAAAGCCTTTCACGGCGTGCCGCTGTCGGCGATTGGGGAGATTACGTTGGCGCGAAGGGTTTTGCTGATTGAGGAAAACGGCGAGGTGCGTCGGCTCCAGCCGGGGGGCTGGGACGCGTTTGCAGGGGGCCGGAGATGAAGCCGGGCGGCAGGTTGGCTTGTCGCGGACCCTTCTACAACCTCAGGGCGAACTGAAGTCCGCCCCTGCACGAGGCGCTTTGATGGGAGCGGCCGAAGAGCCACATCAGCGGTGCGCGACGCCGGACTGGGACGGAGCGGTCTTCGTCGGCGGCGCAGGAGGCTTTTCCGCCGGAGGACGCTCGCCAGGCTCGTCTTCCATAGGAGCGGTGTCCGGGGTGTCGACCTTGACTTTGTGCCCGGCCTCTAGCGCTTCGAGCGGCGTGACGTTGGGAAAATCCAACCTGGGCATGCCTGCGCTGGCGGCCTGCATGTATTCCAACCAAATCGGCAGGGCCGCGCGCGCGCCGGTTTCTCTCTTGCCTAGTGAGATGGCCCTGTCGTCGTAACCGACCCAGACTCCCGCGGTTAGCTGCGGCGTGAAGCCGACGTACCACGCATCGGTGTAGTCCTGCGTCGTGCCGGTCTTGCCGGCGCTGGGGCGCCCGAGCTGTTTGGCGGCGACGCCGGTGCCGAACTGGACGACTTCTTCGAGCATGGCGGTCATCGTGCGGGCGACATCGGGCGTGAGGACGTCGTGGACCTCGGGATGCGCTTCCTCAAGCAGGGCGCCCTCGTAGGTGGTGACGCGGCGAATTATGTGAGGATCGATGCGGATGCCGTCGTTGGGGAACACGGTGAAGCCCGAGACATGCTCGACCAGCCGCATGTCCGCGGCACCGAGCGCCAGCGGCAGATAGGGAGGCAGCGGCGTGGTGATGCCGAAGCGGCGCGTCATGTCCACGACCGTGTTGATGCCGATTTTTTCGGCGAGCTTGACGGCGGGGACATTGCGCGAGCCGGCGAGAGCACGGCGCAGGGTGATGACGCCCTCGAACCGCTCGTCGTAGTTGCGCGGGGAATAGAGCTGGCCGCCGCTCATGGTGGTGAACGGAGAGTCGAGAATGGTATCGAAAGGAGTTGAGCCCCTCTCGACGGCGTCGGCGTAGACGTAGATCTTGAACGAGCTGCCGGCCTGCCGGAAGGCTTGCGTGGCGCGGTTGAACTTGGAATCTTCGAAGCTGTAGCCGCCGACCATAGCTTTGATTTCGCCGCTGGCGTTGTCAATGGAGACGAGGGCGGCCTGGGCGGCGGGCTGCTGCTCCAGCCGCACACGGGCGGTAGTATCGCGGAGGTCGAGAATGGCGAACTCGGCGAGGTCGCCGACTTTCAGCAGCTCGCTCGGTCGTTTGCGGCCGGTCCAGGCCCAGTCGCCGGGCGAAAGAACAGCGCGGTAGGGGCCGATCTTGACGAGAGCGCTCCTGTCATCCACGGATAGAACGAGACCGGTGAGGTAGCCTCCTTTTTCGATGGGCCGGTGCCAGTCGTCGTCCTCGTAGGTGTCAAGCTTGCCGAGATGGTCGCGAAGAATGTTCGGTAGATCGCCGCGCCAGCCGTGGCGGCGGTCGTAGAGGTGCAGGCCGTCGCGGACGGCCTGGTTGGCGGCGCGTTGCATGCTGACGTTCAGCGTGGTGTAAACGCGCAGGCCGCGCTCGTGGACGGCTTCGGTGCCGTAGGTGGATTCGAGATACTTGCGGACTTCTTCGAAGAAGTACGGAGCCAGGTCGTTGCGCGGATACTGGATGTGCAGGCCGAGCGGCGCTTTCTTGGCGGCGTCGGCTGCGGCGTCGGAGATCTTCCCTTCCTCGGCCATGCGCGAGAGGACCAGGTTGCGGCGCTCGCGGGAAAGCTCCGGATTGTTGATGGGGGAGTATTTCGGCCCATTGACGATGCCGGCGAGGAGCGCGGCTTCGGGGAGCTTCAATTCGGTGACAGTCTTGCCGAAATAGAAGTGCGAGGCCGCCGCAAAGCCGTAGTTCCCGTGGGCGAGATAGACCTGGTTCGCATACATGGTGAAGATCTGCGGCTTGGTGTAGCGGCGCTCGATCTGCAGGGCGAGGAGGATCTCCTGCATCTTGCGGCGGAAACTGCGGTCGGAGCGGTCGAGAAAAAGGGTCCCGGCAAGCTGCATGGTGATGGTGCTGGCGCCCTCGGCGATGCGGCGGCGCTTGATGTTGCGGAACGCGGCGCCGGCCACGCGCGGAAAATCGATGCCCCAATGATCCTCAAAGTGCTGGTCCTCGATGGCGAGGACCGCGTTGTAGAGCACCTTCGGCGTCTGCTCATACGTCATCAAGACGCGGCGTTGCAGGGCGAAGCTGGCGACGAGCTGGCCGTCGTCCGCGTAGATTTCGGTGACCACGTCCGGACGGAACGTCTCCAGCGCGCGAATCTCCGGCAAATCGCTGGCGTAGACGAAGAGCAAGCCGAGTCCGGCGCCGAGGGCGATCGAGCAAAGTAGAAGGAAGACGAGAGCGACGCGGTCCATGAGTTTCCAGCCGCGATAGCGCAGTGTGATCGGGGGGAGGCTCAGCATGAAAGAAAGATTCTAGCGCAGAAAAAAGTTTCGAGTTGCAGGTCTGTAGGCCGCCGCTACACGGAGTAATACCGGTCACCGGCGCAGGAACGGCAGAGGGTGCGGCCGCTCGCAAGAACCTCGCGCTTGAAGTTGATGCCCTCGCCGCACTCAGCGCAGACAACGCGCGGGCCTTTGAACCCGGGCAGCTCTTCGGGCGGGACTTCGACCTTCACCCATTGCCGGGTGAACAGAACGTCGTCCGGGAGAGCCTTGTAAGCCTTCTGCTGGCCGGCTTCCTTTTCCATCTCCGGGAACATGTCGCGCGCGGCCTGTTTGGAAGATTCCTTGGCGGCGATGCGCACGGCGCGGCCGGTAGGCAGGTCCACGAAGGTCGCGGCAACTTTCCCCCAATCGCGGAACTTGAGCGCGCGTTTGCCGAGGCGGCAGTTGGCCACCAGGGCGACCGCGTCGGTGACGCAGCGGTCGATTTCGACGTAGGTGACCAGGCGCTTGCGTTCGGCGATGGGGTCGCTGATGCCAAGCTCGCGCATGCCGAGCATCGCCAGGCGCACGCCGAGCACCTGCCCAGCGCAGATGTGGCCGTGGGCCTTTTCCGCGAGGGCGAGGTATTCGTCGAGGGTTTTCATGAGCAGGCCAAGTTTACAGTTGACAGTTCACAGTGAACAGTCAAATCGAAAGCAGCGGCGTTCCCACAGGCCAGAACTCAGCCCTCGACTTTACGCGACCAGGGATGCGAGGCGCGGGCTTCGAGGAACGCAAAAACCGTGAGGAGGAGCGAGACAGCGGCGAGCGCGGCGTCGCGCAAAACGGTCTTGATCGTGAGCGCTTCGCCGGGGCCGAAGCAGCCGCAGTTGATCTGAAGGCCCAGGGCGTAACTCCGTATGACAACGCCTAGAAAGCCGAGCAGAAGAACGCTGGCGAGGCTCGACCATATCCGCAACCGCCAGCCGATGACCAGCAGGATGCCTAGTGCGATCTCGACGAACGGAAGCGTGTGTGCGAGCCGAGTGACGGCCCAGGGCGGGAGCAGTTGGAAGGAATCAATCTGCGTGGCAAATAGCGCCAGGGCCACGCCGACGGGCGGGTGAGGTTTCATGCCGGGAACGAAAAGTTTCGTGTAGCCGGAATAGATGAGGAGACCGCCCAGGAACAAACGGCCGAGCAGGAGGAACGCGCGGCGAGGGTTGAAGGGGCTGGATTCCATCATGAGGTGGCAATCCTCTTATTTCTGGCTTAGGAGCTGATCCAAGAACTGGTGGAACACCTCGTAGCTCTGCGGGCCGACTACCGGATAAGTCTGCCCATTCCGCGAGATGATGCACGTCGGAGTCTGTGATACGCGGCGGCCCTGGCCCAGGGCGACGTCGCGATTAATTTCAGCGTCGAGCGCGCCCCCTTTCACGAGAGCGCGAACCTTGGCCATCTCCGCGGCGGTCAGGACCCTCGCCAGCGTGCCGTCCACGTCGCCGCTCGCGGCCCAGGAATCCTGCTTCTCGAAAAGGACTTGTTCCGCCTGCTCAAACTTGCCGATGCGCGCAGCAGCGTCGGCGTAGCGCGCGGCATTGCGCGAGTGGGCGTGCATGGGAAGGGGAAAATCGCGGTGGATGAGGTAGACCTTGCCGGTGTTGACGTAATTTTCAAAAAGTTGGGGCCAGACACCCTTATATAAGGTTCGGCAGGCCGGGCACTGGAAATCACTAAAGACTTCCATGGTGATCGGCGCAGACTTCGAGCCGAAGGCCTTGTGGGGGTCCACGTCCGTAGCGGCGACCTTGGCCTGGGACAAGCCTCCGCCGGCCAGCACCGTCACGGCGCTCGTCAACCCCAAGAGAACCATTCCCGCTACAATATGCTGACGAAGCACTCTCTCCTCCCGAGACGGGCGACAATTCGAACATGCGTCGCCAATCCAAAGATTGTAACCCGAAAGATGCCGTCCAGGGGACGCGAAGCTGGGCAGCACCGAGCGGGACGTCGTCCCAGAACAATGAGATGCAGGAAGGGGCGGAGAATCTGTCTGTCAGGGAGTGAAAGCTTCCCAGGGGATGATTTTCGAGGCATCTATCTACCGCAACTCATTGTATATATGGAACTTATATAAACAATCAGATTACTTGACAAGGATACACTCAACCTGTAGAATCCATCCGAGGTGAGCGGATTGGAGCGATTCTTCCGCGGCGCGGTGTAGACAAGTCCGCAAGACTGCGGCTTGAACCGCGAAGAGTGCTGGGTTTCAGGGAGGATTGGAAGCCATGAGCAAGATTATTGGAATTGACCTGGGAACGACGAACTCGGTCGTAGCAGTCATGCAGGGCGGCGAGCCGGTGGTGATCCCGAACCAGGAGGGCGGCCGGACGACGCCGTCGGTCGTGGCGATCACGAAGACGGGAGAGCGGCTGGTCGGCCAGGTGGCCAAGCGCCAGGCGGTGACGAACCCCGAGAATACGGTCTACTCGATCAAGCGTTTCATGGGCCGGCGCTATGACGAGGTCAGCGAAGAGATGAAGCGCATACCATACAAAGTGGTTAAGGGCGAGCACGAGGATGCGCGCGTCGAGATTCTTGGAAAGGTTTACAGCCCGCCGCAAATCTCCGCGATGATCCTGGGCAAACTCAAGTCCGCCGCGGAGGATTTCCTCGGCGAGAAGGTCACGCAGGCGGTGATCACCGTTCCGGCGTATTTCAACGACGCGCAGCGGCAGGCCACCAAGCAGGCGGGCGAAATCGCCGGGCTGGAAGTGGTGCGCATCATCAACGAGCCGACGGCCGCGGCGCTGGCCTACGGGCTGGACAAGAAAAACGAAGAAATGATCGCTGTCTATGATCTTGGCGGCGGCACGTTTGATATTTCGGTTCTCGAAGTTGGAGACATGGTGGTTCATGTCAAATCCACCAACGGTGATACGCACCTTGGCGGCGACGACGTGGACCAGCGCATCGTGGACTGGCTGATCGACGAGTTCAAGAAAGAGAACAACATTGACCTCGGCAAGGACCGCATGGCCCTGCAGCGGCTGAAAGAAGCGGCGGAGAAAGCCAAAATCGAGCTTTCGCAGATGATGGAGACGACCATCAATCTGCCGTTCATCACCGCGGGGGCGTCCGGGCCGATCCACATGGAGAAAAGCCTGACGCGCATGCGGCTCGAGCAGCTCATGGACGATCTGTTGCAGCGCTCGATGAAGCCGGTGAAGCTGGCTCTCGAGGACGCCAAGCTTTCGCCCAGCGACATCCAGGAAGTGGTGCTGGTGGGCGGCTCGACGCGCATCCCGAAGGTGCAGGCGCTGGTGAGGGATTTCTTTGCCGGGAAGGAGCCACACAAGGGCGTGAACCCGGACGAAGTCGTCGCGGTGGGCGCGGCGATCCAGGGCGCAGTACTGGCAGGCGAAGTGAAGGACATCCTGTTGCTTGACGTGACGCCGCTTTCGTTGGGCGTCGAGACGCTGGGCGGCGTTATGACGACGCAAATCCAGCGCAACACGACGATTCCGACCCGCAAGGTGGAAACGTATTCGACGGCATCCGACAACCAGCCGTCGGTGGAAATTCACGTCCTGCAGGGGGAGCGCAAGTTCGCGAAGGACAACCGCTCGCTCGGCAAGTTCCATCTGGATGGGATCCCGCCGGCTCCGCGAGGCCTGCCGCAGATCGAAGTGACGTTTGACATCGACGCGAACGGCATCCTGAACGTGACGGCGAAGGACAAAGCCAGCAACAAGGAGCAGAAAATCACGATCACGGCGTCGACCGGCCTGTCAAAGGAAGAGGCCGAGAAGATGCGCACGGAAGCGGAGAGCCACTCGGAGGAAGATCGCCGGCGGTTCGAAGAGGTGGAAGCGCGCAATCGTCTCGACGGCTTGCTCTACCAGGCCGAAAAGATGATCCGCGAGAACCGCGAGAAGCTGGCCGAGGCGGACGTCAAAGCGGCGGAAGAAGCGATCGAAGACTCCAAGAAAGCGTTGAACGAAGGCGGAACGGCGCGGCTGCGGTCGGCCACGGAAAATGTCGAGCGGGCGCTGCACAAGCTCGCCGAGACGCTCTATCGCGCCACTCAGGCCGCCGGGACCGCAGGGACACCGGGAGGCGCGGAAGAAGCCGGCGCGGCGGGCGCGGGCGCCGGAACGGGCGGCCCGCAACCGGCCGGCAAAAAAGAAGGCGACGTGATTGACGCCGAGTACGTGGACGTGGACGAAACCAAGCGGCCAAATTGAGGGCGCGACTGTTGATCACGAACGAGTTTTCTATCTGTTCAAGAAAGAAGAGAGATTCCTCGCTCGCTTTGCTCGCTCGGAATGACGGTTCACGATACGGGAGATTCGAGTGACCCAGACTGACGGCGTCAAGCGCACGGGGCCGCCGCAGGCGGTGCAGAAGCTGCGGGAAAACGTGTACCTAGTGCAGGTGCCGATCAACGAAGTGCCTTCGGCGGACTGGAAGCGGCTTTTCTACGACACGCAGCAGGCGCCAGCGGCGGATTTCCCGCCGCGGTCGGTCGAGATGCTGGGGCTTGCGCTGCGGTTTCGCTCCGAGGCGGCGCTGGTCGAGCAGCGGACCGTGCTGATCGACAAATGGATCGAGCGCGCCAATCAGAAACAAGCGGCGTCGGGCGTGGGGAGCGAGGAGCGGCAGAAGCGACGTGTAGAGCTTACACGCGAGCAGGCGGAGATCGCCGAATGGAACGGGAAGTGGGCCAAGCTATAAAAAGCTGACGGTTTTCTGTCGTCCGTCATCCGTTTCAGAGAAGGATGGCACGGGCGTTCCGGTAGGACACTGAGAACGGATTACTGAGGACGGATTACTCCTTTTCATGCCGGCGAAAACGAAAACGGATTACTACGAACTGCTCGGCGTCTCGCGCAAAGCGAGCACGAAAGATCTCCGCACCGCATTCCGAAAGCTGGCGCGCAAGTACCACCCCGACCTGAATCCCGGCGACAAATCCGCCGAGGAAAAATTCAAGCAGATCCAGGAAGCCTACGACGTCCTCTCGGATGCAAAGAAGCGGCAGATGTACGACCAGCACGGCTTCTACAGCGAGCATTTTCCGGGCGGCGCGCCCGGCGACGCACAGGAAGGTCCCGGCGGCGTGCAATTCGATTTCGGCGGTTTTGATTTCGGCGGCGGGGGCGGAACGAGCTTTCGCGATCTGTTCAGCCAGTTCTTCCGGGGCGGCACATCGGCCGAAAGCTCGGCCGTGGAACGCGAGCCGGGCGGCGATCTGGAATACCAGCTCGAGATTGATTTTCAGGAAGCTGTTCGCGGCATTGTGAAGAAGCTTTCCGTCGTGCGACTGGATGGGTGCGCGGCGTGCCACGGCACCGGGGCCGTCGGCAGCCCACAAACGTGCACCGCCTGTAGCGGCACGGGCGTGATCCAGCAGGCAGCGGGTCGCATGCGCTTCAACGTGCCGTGCACACGCTGTGGAGGCACGGGCAAGCTGCGCACGCCGTGCCGCACCTGCGACGGAGAAGGGCGCGTGCGGCGCACGGAGACGATTGACGTGCGCATTCCGGCGGGCGTGGCGAGCGGGTCGCGCGTGCGCGTGCCGGGCAAAGGGAATTCCGGAACCATGGGTGCGCCGCCGGGGGATCTCTACCTGCGCGTGGAGGTGAAGCCGCATCCCGTCTTCGAGCGCAAGGGCGACGACCTGTTCGTGGAAGTTCCCGTGACCGTGGCGGAGGCGACGCTCGGCGCAAAGATCGAAGTGCCGACGATTGACGGGCGCTCGGTCGTGAGAATCCCCCCGGGAACGAACAGCGGGCAGCGGCTGCGGCTGCGCGAGAAGGGTGTGCCGAGCGCGCGCAGCGGGGCGCGGGGCGACCAGTACGTGGAAGTGCAGGTGGTGGTGCCGAAGCCGACCGACGAGCGCGTGCGCACGCTGATGAAGGAGCTCGAGAGCGTCGCGCCGGACGACCCGCGG
>DASZZJ010000045.1:0-4210 GCA_035545075.1 Candidatus Acidiferrales bacterium | reverse complement strand
TTTTCCGGCACCTGCTGGCGGCACTCGGCGTGCAGCCGGGGGTTGCAACCCTGGCTGTACCGTATGCGAAGGCGCTGGCTGTCGGTCTGCTGCCCCTGCTGCTTTATTTTGCCGTGCGCCGATGCCTTCAGGCGATGAATCTCGTCCGGCCGGTGATGTTTGCGCTGCTCTCCGCAAATTTGGTTAACGCTGCCGGCAACTGGATGCTGGTCCACGGCAAGTGGGGCGCGCCGGCCATGGGAGTTGTCGGATCCGGGTGGGCGACGGCGATTGCGCGGCTCTACATGGCGGCTGTGCTGGTGATCTATCTGCTGTGGTATGACCGCAAGCACCGCACGGAATTGCTCCGCACCCCGGTCGAGCTGGACCTCCCGCGCATCCGGCGGCTGGTGGCGCTCGGGTTCCCTGCGGCTGTGCAGATCACGCTGGAAATCGCAGTGTTCGCGCTGGCCACGGTGCTCATCGGACGGCTCGGCGCAGTGGCCCTGGCGAGCCACCAAATCGCGCTGAATGTGGTCTCGCTCACCTACATGGTCCCGCTCGGCATATCGTCCGCGGCGGCGGTGCGTGTCGGGCAGGCTATCGGCCGAGGAGACATCCCCGGCGCAGCCGACTCCGGCGACACGGCCATCCTGCTGGGAGCGGCGTTCATGGCCCTTGCGGCGATCGTCTTGATTAGCGTTCCCCGCTGGATCGCGCGAGCTTACACGCCGGATCCGGTCGTGATTCGCAGTACGGTCGCTCTGCTGGCTGCGGGTGCGGCTTTTCAGCTCTTCGACGGCATCCAGACCGTCGTCACCGGCGCCCTGCGGGGCACGGGCGACACGCGCACGCCGATGCTCTACCACTTCTCCGCGTACTGGCTCATCGGCTTGCCGCTGGGAGCCTATCTCTGCTTCTGGCGCGGTTGGGGAGCACTGGGGCTCTGGGTAGGGCTCAGCCTGGCGCTCATCCTGATCGGATGCGTGCTCCTGTTCGTGTGGCAGAGAAAGGTGCGGGGGTTGCGCGAGTCCGCCGCCGGCTACTGATCCTGCAGCAGGCCTACATCTTATAGCGGCCCATGTCTTCGTCGGAGAGGCCCTCCAGCCAGTTGCGGAGTTGTTCGTTGGAGTTCTTCTCGGAAAACGCGTTGGAGACCTTTGAGTTCTTCAGAACTTGCTCCTCCACAAAAATCGGGCAGTCCACGCGGAGAGCAAGAGCGAGGGCGTCGCTGGGCCGGGAATCAATGGTCATCACCTGGCCTTCGTGTTCCACCCAGATCAGAGCGTAGAAGGTGTCGTCCTTGAGATCCGTCACGACGACTTTCTGCACGCGCACATCGAATCCCAGCAGGACGTTGCGCAGCAGGTCGTGAGTCATGGGCCGCGGCGTCTGCACCTTTTCGATTTCCAGTGCGATGGCGTTGGCTTCATAGATCCCCACCCAGATCGGCAGGATGGCATTGCCCTGGATGTCCTTCAGGACCACGATGGGCATGTTCGTCACCGGGTCCATCATCAGGCTGCGAATTTTCATCTCGACTTCCATCGAGCCCTCCCGGTGACACCGCTCGTGCCGTTCCAAACTTGCATCGGCCACGAGTTCGTCAAGTCAATCTACCAGAGCCCCTGATACCGCGCTAGGCGGTCGTTCCCCGCCTCAAGCCGGCGCAGCCTCCTCATGCTCCCCCAACAGACTATTCGGCCCCGCGCCCGTGACGCGCACTGGAATGTATTGTCCCAGAAGGTCCGCGGCCCGCGAAGTGAAATTCAGGACACGATTGCTGGAAGTATGACCCGTCCACTGATTTTCGCGGCGCGATTTCCCCTCCACCAGAACTTCCAGTGTCCGTCCGACGAGCGCCGCGTTTCGCGCCGACTGGATCTGCCTCTGTGTCTCCTGCAAGACGGAAAGTCGCCGCCCCTTCTCTTCGTCTGGGATGGGGTCGGCCATGGACAGTGCGGGCGTGTTGGGGCGCGGCGAATACTTGAACGAAAACATCCCGTCGTAGCGGACTTCGTCGAGGAGGGTAAGCGTTTCCTCGAACTCGGAGCCGGCCTCGCCCGGGAAGCCGACGATGATGTCCGTGGTGATGCTGATGGAACGCCGCGCGTTGCGGATCAGCGCGATCTTCTCCAGGTACTCCTCCCGCGTGTAGGTCCGCTTCATGGCGCGCAAGACGCGCGTGGATCCGGATTGCGCGGGCAGGTGCACGTGGTCGCAGAGCGCCGGCTGCGCGTCGATGGCTTCGACGATGTCCGGCGTAAAGTCCCGCGGGTGCGAGGTGGTGAAGCGCACGCGGCGGATTCCCGGGACGTCAGCGGCCGCGAGCAGCAACTCCGAGAAGCGCATTTTGCGCGCCGAAGGGTCGCGGTAGGAATTCACGGTCTGGCCAAGCAACTGGATTTCGGTGTAACCCAGGTCGGCGAGCTGGCGAACTTCGGCCAGCACGGAAGCGCTGGCGCGGCTGCGCTCCGGCCCGCGCGTAAAGGGCACGACGCAATACGCGCACGCTTTGTCGCAGCCCTCGATAATCGTGAGATAGGCGCGCCAGGGATTGTCGCGCCGGGTGATTTCGGTCTCAAACGTCTCTTCCGTGTCCGTATCGAGCCCGGTCACCCGGCGGTTCCCCGCCTCCAGCTCCGTCAGAAGCTCGGGCAGCCTGCGGTAACTCGCCGAGCCGCAGACCAGGCTGACCCACGGCGCGCGCTCGAAGATCTCCTCGCCTTCCTGTTGCGCCACGCATCCGAGGACGCCGATGATTCGCCCCTCACTCTGCCGCGTTCGGAATAGTCCGAGCCGCGAGAACACTTTCTGCGCGGCCTTCTCGCGGATGCTGCAGGTGTTGTAGAAAATCACCTTAGCCGCATCCGGCGAGTCCACTTGCCGGTAGCCACGAGCGAGGAGCACCCCGGCCACCTTCTCCGAATCGTGATCATTCATCTGGCAGCCGAAGGTTTCGATGAAAAAGGTGGCGCCACCGGCGGACGCGATGCGAGATGCGCCGGGAGCGGAGCCTACTCCGGCCAGCGCCTCGAGCCCGATATCAAAGAGTTTCCCCATCCCTGCGGCTGAGTTTATCACACCCGGCCGCCTCTCCTTTGTCACGCAAATGCGTTGCCGCCACACAACCCCCGCGCTAAACTTTTCTTTTCACCAGGCCGCAAGGACTTGCATGGAACTTCGCTCCATCCTGCGCATGGCGTTCCGGACACTCGCGCGCAACAAGCTGCGCACGAGCCTGACCATGCTCGGCATCACCATCGGCATCGCCGCCGTCATCTGCACAGTGGCGGTCGGTGAAGGCGGCGCGGCCCGGATTCGCGAGCAGCTGCTCACCCTGGGCGATAATTTTGTCTGGGTGGAAGCCGGCGGGCGCAACGTGAACGGAGTCCGCACCGGCACTGGAGGGACCAAGACACTGACCATCGCGGACATGCAGGCCATCCAGCGGACGCTCCCGCTGCTCAAGACGTGCACGCCGCAGCTCGACAGCCGGTCGCAAATTGTTTATCAGAACCAGAACTGGAATACCGTCTATCGCGGCGTCTCCTCGGACTATCTCGCGGTGCGCCGTTGGTCGGTCATAGAAGGCGGCATCTTCTCCGCCGATGAAGTGGACGCCTCCGCCAACGTCGCACTCATCGGGCAGACCGTCGTCAACTACCTCTTCCCGGGCGAAGACCCTCTGGGGAAGACCGTGCGCATGGGCAAGCTGCCGTTCCGCATCGTGGGCGTGCTGCAACCGAAGGGGTTTTCCGCTACCGGACAGGACCAGGACGATTTCGTCCTGATTCCCTACACCACCGCGCAGAAGAAAATGAAAGGCGTTGACTGGCTGGACGACATCATGTGCTCTGCGATCTCCGCGGATGCGGTCCGCCCGGCGAAGGAAAGCATCATCCCTCTGCTGCGCGAAAGGCATCACATCCCGCCGGGCGGAATGGACGACTTCAACATCAGGAGCCCCGAGGAAATCCTCCAGGCGCAGGAACAGGCCAGCAATACGCTGACGCTGATGCTCACCTGCGTCGCCCCGGTCTCCCTGCTCGTCGGCGGAATCGGCGTGATGAACATCATGCTCGTCGCCGTCACCGAGCGCACGCGCGAGATCGGTTTGCACATGGCCATCGGCGCGACCGAGCGCGACATCCGTCTCCGCTTCCTCAGCGAAGCAATCGCGCTCACTCTTTTGGGCGGCCTGTTCGGAGTCTTCGCCGGCATTTTTGCG
>DASZZJ010000044.1:0-34859 GCA_035545075.1 Candidatus Acidiferrales bacterium | reverse complement strand
CGAAGAGCTCCGATTCGAGAAGCCCGGAAGGAATCGCGGCGCAATTCACCTTGACGAAGGTGCGCTCGCGCCGCGCGCTGAGGTTATGAATGGCGCGCGCAATTAGCTCCTTGCCGGTCCCGGTCTCGCCGAAAATCAGCGTGGTCGTATTGGCCGCGGCGACCAGTTCCACCTGCGCGAGCGTCCGCTTCAACGCCGCGCTCTCGCCGATGATCTCCTCGAAGTTGAACTCGCTGCGAATCTCTTCCTCGAGATAAAGCTTTTCCTCCGCGAGCTTGTTCTTCAGCGCGTCAATCTCCTTGAAGGCAAGCGCGTTTTCCACGGCGATGGCCACTTGCCCGGCCACCTGCCGCAGCAGCTCGACGTCGCCCTCGGAGAACGCATCGCGCTTGCGGCTTGCGAGATTCAGGGACCCGCGCGTACGTCCATGGGTAAACAACGGTACACAGCAAATGGCTTCGACGCCCGCGTCGCGCAGCACGCGGATCACTTCGCTCGAGAAGCGGTCGATCTCGGCGCCGCGCAGGATGCAGGGCTGGCCCGTGCTGAAGCAGCGCCCCGAGGGTGACTCGTCGAGCGACACGTCCATCTCCGGCCGAATCAGCCCGCGGCCGCCGGGAAAATCGAGCGCATGAATGCGCAGCAGGCCGGTGGCCGGATCGTAGAGGGCAAGGCTGGTGTAATCGTGATGGATCACCCGCTCGAGCGCGCTCGCGATTCCGCGGAACAGGGCTTGAAGATCGCGGTTGGCGACCAGCAGATTGTTCACCTCCAGGAGGACCTGCAGCCGGTCGCGTTCCCGCGCGAGTTGTTGCTGATAGGCTTGTGCGTTTTCGGAGTTCAGCGCGTTATCCACGGCCACCGCCACCTGGCTTGCCACGCGCTGCATGAACTGCACCTCAGCCTCACTGATGCCGCCCGAGGCTTTGCGTCCGAAACCCAGCGCCCCGATGCGGTGTTGCGCGGTGGTCAGCGGCAGAAGCGCCAGCGACCGGACGCCCTGTGAGCGGAGAAGCTGCATAAACTCGGGATAGCGCGTCTCCAGCGAAGAGTCGGCCACCAGGAACGCCTGCTGCGTCTGCCACACCCATCCGGAAGGATAGCTCTCGACCGGAGCCTCTATCCCGGCCGCCACACTGGTGGGCTCCAGGGTTTCAAGCACGTGCAGGCGCATGACGTTGCGCGCCGCGTCGTGCAGGACAAGCGACAGAAAATCAAAGGCCACCACGGTGCGCAGCCGCTCGGAGAGATCGTGAAACAGCGCCTTCAGGTCGTGGTGCTGCGCTATGGCCTCGCCCACTTCAAGCAGCGCTTCGAGTTGCCGCCGGGATTGTTCCGGCGACGCGGCGGGCGTGGATTCCAGCGGCGAAATGACGCGGTCGGCCATCCAACGCAGAATAGCACCCGCGTCCGCAACGCCTCAACCGCCGCGCGGGTAAGGCAATCCCGAGTGAACGAAGCGCGGAGGAATTGCATGGTAGGTCCGTGCTGGCTCCCGATGGAATCGGGACAGGTCGAACCGCAGACCTGGCCGTCTCGAGACGGCCCGCTCTAACCAACATTCCCCGCGATCAAGATTGCGATGCGCTTCGAGGACTTCCACGCCTTGATCTCGTATTCGCGCTTCCGCGCAGCCGCCAACGTCGCAAACGACTCCTGATAAACAAGTTCCCAAAGACCTCTTCCGCGCGTAGCCAGCGAATGCGCTCGTTTGTGTTCGGAGAGGCGTCGGTTCAGGTCGTTGCTGGAACCGATGTAGTACTTTCCCGTCGTTCGACTTTGAAGGATGTAGAGAATGCCCATCGGTTGGATGGTAGGCCCGTGCGGGCTCGAACCGCAGACCTGGCCGTCTCGGGACGGCCCGCTCTAACCTACGCTTCCAGCAATCAGAATCGTGGTAGGCCCGTGCGGGCTCGAACCGCAGACCTCCACCGTGTCAAGGTGGCGCTCTAACCAACTGAGCTACGGGCCTGATGTCCTGCTAGTTTAACATGACCACGAGATTTGACGCGGCCGCCTCCCGCGCAGCTCCTCGCGAACGAGTGTCCTTCGCAAAGAGGTAATATGGAACCCGTTTCGGCACAGGACCCCGCAATGCTCGTGACCATTGATCCCGGATTGAAGGCGAAATGTCCGCGAACGGCCTTGGCGTGCGTTACCGCCGATGTTGTGGCCGCGGAATCGCCCGCAGCGCTCCTCGAAGAAATCCGCGCGCAAATCGCCGAGGTCCTTCGCCTGCCGGACCCGCGCGTAGCGCTGGAAGCTTCGCAAATTATCGCGACGCGCGCGGCCTACAAGGCACTTGGAAAAGATCCGGCACGGTATCGCGGCTCGGCCGAAGCGCTCCTCCGCCGGATCATCGCGGGGAAGAGCCTGCCGCAGATCAATGCCGTTGTGGACGTGATCAATCTCGTATCCGTCGAAAGCCGCCTGCCCGTGGGTCTCTATGACCGCGCGCATCTCAGCGGCGACATCGTCTTTCGCGCCGGGCGCGCCGGAGAATCCTTCAAGGGTATCGGAAAGTACGACCTGAATCTCGAAGGCTTGCCGGTGTTCTGCGACGCGCTGGGCCCACACGGCAGCCCCACCAGCGACTCCGAGCGCACCATGGTCACCCCGGGGACGCGGCAAGTCCTTGCCGTCATCATCTCCTTCGGCGGAGTCGAGGGCCTCGACCGCTGGGCGCAGCGGATGAGCGCACTGTTCACACAGTTCGCCGCCGGCCGGGAAGTCACCATCACTCTCTCCCGCTGAAGCAGTGCATCTCGTTGGGAATGAGAATCTTACGTCGCAGTTCCGCGGCGGACAATGACTCATAGCTCGTCGTCTATGGATTCGGGAGCCTCGGAACGCCCGCTCACGCTTCAAACAGCAGGCTCGAGCACGTTAGGCCCGCTTCAGCCTTTTGCAGCTCGGAGATGTCCAGCAGGGTCACGCGGAAGCCCCTCGCTTCGAGGCGGGCTCGTGTGCGAGGAAACGACGCCGGAAGAATCACCGTGTTGCCGAGGGCGAGCGCATTGGCGGCGTGCGGCTCCTGCGCGTCCACATCCACCCAGTCGCAGCCGGTGAACGGCGCGGTGTCCAACCAGGCGCGATTTGCCAATAGCGTGTTGTGGCCGACGGAGGTAACCGCGGATTTCAGGTGCAGGCATCCGGTCACGGGCACGGCGGCAAGTTCGTAGCCATGCGGCGCAACGATGGCTCGGAGCTGGCGAATGCCTTCCTCGTTCGTGCGGCGCGTGAGCCCGACAAAAAGTTTCCGCCCGAGGCGCAGAACGTCGCCACCTTCGATCGTTCCGGGCAGATTGATGGATTCGAGCGGTCGGTACGGGGCGAGTGCCGCAGCGAGTGAGGGCACTTCGCCGCGCCGCGATTCCGTGCCCATTGGCAGGATCACCGCCAGCTCGTCGAGAACAATCGCCGGGTCTTCGACGAACATCGAATCCGGCAGGTCCGGCTCGACGGGAAGCGAGACGACTCGCGCCCCCAGCCGCGCGAGCAGCCCCACGTACTCCGCGTGTTGCTCTACGGCCTTTGCGTAGTCAATTGCCCGGCGCTCGAGAAACGTCAACTCGCAGCGCGCCGCCGCGGGACTCACGCCCCGGATAATTGCTGTAAGCATCCGCCGCTACCGCGCCACGGCGGCCAGCAGAGGCGTCTCCCGCCCGCGCGCCGTCACGCGCTCGATGCGCGTGATCTTGCCCCTCGCAACGATCAGGGCCTCATCGAAATTATTCACCGTGGGGCAGACGTGCCGCGGCAGAAGATAGAGAAACTCTCCGACAGCCGGCTTCAACGCGCCCGCAGGCACTTCAATCGGCAGATGCTCCTCGCTCGGACTGCGCGGCACAAGCTCCGGCCGGCCGAGCACGGCGCACGTGGGCACCCCCGCATCGGCGGAGACCGCTTTGTGCCCCGCGTCGGCGGTGAGGATCCCCGGCGCGGGATGGCTCACGACGCGAGAGACAACCAGCACCGCTTGGCGGTAGCCGTATTCCTCTGGAAGCAGCGCGATGCTGCTCGAATCACCATAGACGACTGTACCGGGCGAAACCCGATGCTCGAAACGACCGCCGCGGAACCTCGCGTAGGAAAGCGCGCACGGAAGCGTCGGTGTGCCGGAAGTGACGATCTCCGTAACAGGCGTTCCCGATTTTTCCAGCGACGCAGCCAGCTCGAGCAGTTCGTCGTAGCCGCGGTGCGCCGCGGCGGTTCGCTCGCGGAGATCGGCCTGCCGGAGGTGGCCGTCATAGTAATGAATGCCGCGAAACTCGAGCCGGGCCTGCAAAATCGCATCCATCACCCTTTGCAGCTCAACGTGATCGCCCCGGGCGATTCCCGTGCGGTCCATTCCGGGGTTCACGTCCACGAAGATGCCCACGCCGCTGCCGGACCACTGCGCCACGCTTGCGGCGCTGTCCACAAGGACGGAGACGCGCGCGCGCGGAAACTCCGCGGCAATCTCGCGCACGCGCAGCGCGTTAGCGCCCTGCAGGGGATACGCAACGAGCACGTCGCGCGCGCCGACGCGGCAGGCTGTGCGCAGCTCAAGCGTCGTCGCGCACTTGAAGTTTGTCACACCGCTCGCTACGAGCTGCTGCATGATGCACCCGAGCTTTGCCGTCTTCACGTGCGGCCGCCAACGATCGCCCTCGCCGTCGAGCAGACGCAGCGTGGCGCGGATGTTGTTTTCGACGAATTCCGAATAGACGGCCAGCGCCGGTGTGAGGACATCCTGCAGACCCCGGATGGCGTATGCCGCTGGAGAAAGCGCCGGTGTGGCGATCGGTTCTTCCATCGATTCTTCCCTGTCCGAGTGTACTCTACCAGATTCGATCCCGGCGGCGGACAGGCCTCATCGTGGGCGCCGCGCATCGGAAACCGCGCCGAGCGATAGACTCTTTGTGTCGCTTTCCGGCAGCCCGGTACGTTTCCACTGGAGTGATGCGTTCGCCCAAACGCAAACCAATCCATTGCCTCACACCTGTGCGGGAGACTATTTCCAACAGGCGGGGTTCAGTCGTATGATGTACCAGGGATCGATTCGACGCCTGGCCGATTGCAATGCCTCCGCTGAAGAGAAAATGAGAGGAGATTCCGGATGCGCTTCCTAATACGAGTTGGAATGATTGCCGTTACGACGATTCTTTGGGGGCTTGGCTCCTCCTGCCCTGCGCAGGATTTCCCTTCCGGCTCCTACCTGGAAACTTGCCGCAACGTCCAGGTGCAGGGAGCGGTCCTCTATGCCTATTGCCGGGACACCGACAACCGGTGGCGTGCCGCCGAACTTTACGATTACCGGGATTGCGCGCGAGACATCACAAATGTCGACGGGGAGCTCCGCTGCGAAAGAGGCGCGGGTTATTCGCGGCCTTACGGCTCTTATGTCGAAACTTGCCGGGACATCCAGAGGCGCGGCAACAAGCTTCGCGCCACGTGCCAAACGACCGGCGGCCATTGGATCCGCACATCACTCGATCACATTGACCGTTGCGTGAGTCAGATCGTGAACGATGATGGGCATCTCGAATGCACGACGTCGGGTTTCCACCCGCGCGCTTCCTATGTCGAGTCCTGCCGGCAGATCTATTTGCGCGGCGACACGCTTCGCGCCATCTGCCTAACCAGCGATAACCGCTGGGTTTGGACCTCGCTCGATGGCGTCAGTCAGTGCAGGGGGGACATCGTGAACGTGGATGGACAGCTCCGCTGCTCGCGTGAGAGCTACAGGGACCCCTCGCGAGATAGAGACCGGGACAGTGGGTACTTGCCCGCCGGCTCCTATCGATTGACCTGCCGGGACATCGAGAGGCGCGGGGACCGACTGAATGCCGTTTGCCAAAACACGGACGGCAATTGGAACTCCACTTGGCTGGAGGATATCGACCGCTGCGTGGGAGAGATCGAGAACATCGACGGAAATCTCCGCTGCAGAAGGTAAACGACGCTCCGCCCGCGAAGAGTAACCGGGAGACGCGCCTCACCTTGTGACATAGTGCGTGGCTGATTCTTCAGCCGCTCGACCAATCCGCGCTGCCCTGCTTAACATGCCGTTTGCCCCGGCGGACCGTCCCAGCCTGGATTTGCGCCGCCGGTGGCCTCCCCGGCGAGGCTCTGCTAAACTAAGTTTGCCGGGCCGGACACACAAACGGGAGTTCCCCTCGGGCTGCTCGTTCGTTCAGCAGCCTTTTTTGTTGGAAACGCAAGACACGCCATGAACCAGGGCATCCGCAATATCGCCATTATCGCTCACGTGGACCACGGCAAGACCACGCTGGTGGACGCCATGCTCCGCCAGAGCGGCATCTTCCGCGAGAACGAGGCAGTTGTCGATCGGGTCATGGACTCGAACGACCTCGAGCGCGAGCGCGGCATCACGATTTTGGCCAAGAACACGGCGCTCTTTTTCCGCGGCATCAAGATCAACATCGTGGACACACCCGGCCACAGCGATTTCGGCGGCGAAGTCGAGCGCGCGCTGCGCATGGTGGACGGCGTGCTCCTCCTGGTGGACTCGAGCGAAGGCCCGCTGCCGCAGACCCGCTACGTGCTGCAAAAAGCCCTGGCGGCCAAGCTTCCTCCCATCGTCGTCCTCAACAAGATCGACCGCTCGGACGCGCGCACCGCGGAAGTGCTGGATGAAATCTACGACCTTTTCATCGACCTCGACGCCGCCGAAGACCAGCTCGACTTTCCGGTGATCTACTCGAACGCTCGGGAAGGCGTGGCGCACCGCGCCCTCGGCGATGACTCCACCGATCTTCTGCCGCTGTTTGAGACCATCATCGAAAAAATTCCGCCGCCGCCCGGCGACCCGGCCGGCATCCTGCAGATTCAGGTGATGAACCTCGATTACAGCGATTATCTCGGGCGCATCGCCGTCGGCCGCGTCTTCAACGGCACGCTGCCGCGCGGTGCGGATGTCGCCATCGGAAAGCTGGACGGTACGATCCAGCCGACGCGCATCACCAAGCTCTTCACCTTTCGCGGGCTCGAGCGCGACGAAGCCGAAGCCGCCGTCGCCGGGGACATCGTGGCCATCGCCGGCGTCGAGGGAATTCAGATCGGCGAGAGCGTCACCGACCTGGCGCAGCCCGCCCCGCTCGAACCGCTCATGATTGATGAGCCGACGCTGGCGATGGTTTTCACGGTAAACAACGGGCCGCTCTCCGGCCGCGAAGGCAGCTCCGTCACCTCCCGCGACCTGCGGGAGCGCCTGCAGAAGGAGCTGCTGACCAACGTCTCCATCCGCGTCGAGGACTCCGATTCGCCGGAGTCGTTCCGCGTCCTCGGCCGCGGCGAGCTGCAGCTCGCCATCCTGATCGAGACGATGCGCCGCGAGGGCTTCGAGCTTATGGTCGGCAAGCCCGAGATTGTCGTGCGCACCGAAAACGGCAGAAAACTTGAGCCGCGCGAGTTCCTGGTGATCGACTGCCCGGAGAAATTCATCGGCATCATCCTCGAAACGCTGGGAAGCCGCCACGGCGAAATGTCCAAGATGTCCAACCACGGTTCCGGCCGCGTGCGCATTGATTTCCGCATTCCCGCGCGCGGGCTCATCGGCCTGCGCAGCCAGTTGCTTACGGACACGCGCGGCACGGCGCTGATCCATTCTCTCTTTGACGGCTGGACGGACTACGCCGGGGAAATGGCGCTCCGGCCGACGGGCGCCCTTGTGGCGGATCGCGCCGGCGTTTCGACGGCGTTCGCCCTATGGAACCTGCAGGAGCGCGGCGAACTCTTCGCCGGGCCCGGCGTGGAAGTCTACGAGGGGATGATTGTCGGCGAAAACAGCCGCGAGCAGGACATGGACGTCAACGTCACAAAAGAAAAGAAGCAGACGAACATGCGCTCTTCGAGCGCTGACGAAGCCATCCGCTTGATTCCCCACCGCGAGCTCAGCCTCGAGCAGGCCATCGAGTTCATCGCCGACGACGAATACGTCGAAGTCACGCCGAAAGCCATCCGCCTGCGAAAGAAAGTCCTCACCGCGGGCAAGCGCCCGCGCCGCTGGCAGGAGATCCGCGCCAGCCACGAAGCCGCAAAAATAGATTAAAAGGCCGGCGAGGCGTCCGGGCCGCTCCCGTTCGCATCACCACTCATTGAACTCCGGCCGGTTGTCCGGATCCGGGTGCGCCCAGTTTTTGCCGAACCTCTCGCGCACCTCTTTCTGCTTGGCCGCCAGGTATGGCCAGTTGTGCAGCGTATCCGGCTCCTGGGCGAGCCGGACGAACACGGAGGAGGCTCCGGCGCTGAGGCCGGCCTTGACCTCGAGGACCTCCGCCAGGCCGCCGCAGAAGTCATCACGGCCGTGGCTCAGGTAAAGAGCGGTCCCCACATAGATCACGTCGCCGTTGCGGAGATCCGGGACGCGGGTCTCGCTCGCGCGGGCTTCGTCCGCCGTGTCAAACGAACGGCCGGTCTCGCTGCATTCGTAACGCTGGCTCACAAGCAAGCTCCCGTCGAGTTCCCCGCGTACACGCGATCTCAGTGTGCTGATCTTTCCAGAAGCTCCGCCAAATACGGTTTCCAGAGGGCGGCCCAAGTGTGCGTGCCGTGGCCGCGTGTCTCAACGGTGATGGGCAGCAGGACGAACTTGCCGTTCTTCACGCGCTGAATGTCCTTATCCATGATCTTGAGCTCCGGCGGATTGATCTGGTCGTCTGCTGAATTGATGGCCAGGAGCGGGGCGGTGATCTTTTCGAGTTGCGGCTCGGGGTTGTAGTTCCGGGAAGCGTCAAAGTAAAAGAGCATGTCGTTGGCGTCAGTGGTCTTCATGCGGGCGGAGATGAACTCTTCCAGGAAAGCATCCGCCTTCTCCCGCGTGGGCAACTCCTTCTGCATTCGCAATGGGCTGCTGCCCATGATCAGCAGCATGTCCAGTGCGGAAACAAGCCCATGTGGCTGGCTCTTGTACTCGCCGTTGTTCCACTCCGGGTCGGTGCGGATGGCATCCAGGATCATCCGGCGCATCATGCGGTTGCGCCCTGCAATTTCAACGGGCAGGCTGGCCAGCGGCAGGAGTGCATCCATAAAGCCGGGATGCTGCTCGCCCCACAGCCAGGTGTGCATTCCGCCCATGGAGGTCCCCATGACCAGCCGGAGATGGTTCACGCCCAGTCCTTGCGTGAGCAGGCGATATTGCAGCTCGATCATGTCGTCATATTCATAGTGCGGGAAGCGCATGTGCAGGCCGTCGCTGGGCTTCGAAGAGCTGCCGTGGCCGATGCCGTCGGGGAAGATCAAAAAATACTTTGTGCGGTCGAGAAGCTGGCCTGCGAGGGTGAGCTCTTTTTCAAACTGCGGCAGAAGGAACTGGCGCCCGGACCCGCCGGTGCCGTGGAGAACGAGGACGGCGTTGGTGACGCGTCCCTGCGCGTCGCGGACCGGAGTCCCCATCGTCATGTAATGGATGCGCAGCTCGGGCAGCCTCTCGCCGGAACGAAATTGAAAATCCTTGACGACGAAGTTGCCCTCGGTGGCCGCCGCGGATTGCGCGCCCGCTCGAATACCGCAGAACCCAAGACACATCAGGACAAGAAGAGCGTGTTTCCAGATCACAGAACGCATGCATCACCTCATCGGGTGGGGACTCTAGCATATTCCGCGCGGCCCGCCGACCTGGGCCCGCGCAATCCGCTTGCGCGACGCGCGAACGAATGTTAGCTTGCCCCGCCTGAGTTTTTCCCTTCGTTCGAGGTACTCGATGCGCAGGATTTCCGTGTTGCTCGTGATGTTTATTATTTCCGCCGCGGCGGCCGGACAGAGCCGGCCGGAGCTGGCACCGGCGGTGCGCGCGTTTGTGAGCGTGGATGCTCCGGTGGTGGCGCTCGTGCATGTTCGGGTGATTGACGGGACGGGCGCGGCGCCGCGCGTGGACCAGACCATTGTCCTTCGCGACGGAAAGATTGACGCGCTCGGCGACGCGGGGAAAGTGAAGATTCCGGACGGCGCGAAAGTCCTCGACCTCAACGGATACACCGTGATTCCCGGACTGGTGGGAATGCACGACCACATGTTCTACCCGGCGCCGCAGGGCCCGCCGGCGATGTACCCCGAGCATGCGACGAGCTTTCCGCGGCTCTATCTGGCCGGAGGCGTGACGACGATCCGCACGACAGGCAGCGTCGAGCCTTATACCGACCTCGAGCTGAAGCGAGCGATTGACGCCGGGCGCATGGCCGGGCCGAAGATGCACGTGACCGGGCCGTACCTGGAAGGCGAAGGGGCGTTCACGCCCCAGATGCACACGCTCAAGGATGCGGAGGACGCGCGGGGGACGGCCGAGTTCTGGATGGAGCAGGGGGTCACGTCGTTCAAGGCCTACATGCACATCACGCCGGAAGAGCTGGCCGCCGCGGTGAAAGCGGCGCACGCGCGCGGGGTCAAGGTGACCGGCCACCTCTGCTCGATCGGCTTCCGCGAGGCGGCGAAGATCGGCATTGACAACCTGGAACATGGCCTGGTGGTGGACACGGAATTTTTCTCCGGCAAGAAGCCCGGTGTCTGCCCGAATGCGGCGGACGCTGCGCGGGAGATGGCGGAAAAGCTGGACATTGAGAGCGCGCCAGTCCAGAAAATGATCCGGGACCTGGTGGCGCATCACGTTGCGGTGACTTCCACGCTCCCGGTGTTCGAGGCGATTGGTGTGCCGAATCGCCCGCCGCTCAACGCGCGCATGCTGGACACGATGCTGCCGGAAGCGCGGATTGCCTACCTGCAGAGACGCGCCGCCATTTCGGATGCGGCCGCGAAGGCCTACTGGCCCGTTCTCTTCCAGAAGGAATTGCAATTCGAGCGCGCATTCGTGAAAGCTGGCGGGCTGTTGCTTGCCGGACTAGACCCGACCGGAAATGGCGGAGTAATCGCCGGTTTTGGCGACCAGCGCGAGGTGGAATTGCTGGTCGAAGCGGGGTTCACGCCGGTCGAGGCCATTCACATTGCCACGTCGAACGGCGCGGAGTTTCTCGGCCAGTTGGACAAAATCGGCACCCTGGCAGCCGGCAAAGCGGCGGACCTCGTGGTGATTCGCGGCGACCCGTCAGCGAACATTGCGGAGATCGAAAAAGTGGAAATCGTATTCAAGGACGGGATCGGATACGACTGCGCGAAGCTGATCGAGTCGGCGCGGGGGCTGGTGGGATTGCGCTGAAGCAGGCAGCGCGCTGCTCGGCGTGCGGGTGCTGTGTTTCTTCTCTCGCCCTTGACAGCCACTACAGGTCGTCTAAGATTTTGCGAAGCTCGCCAGCAAGCGTGAGGAGCACACACCATGCAACAGGATCGCAGGAACATATTGAAAGGAGCAGGCGCCCTGGCCGCTCTGGCAGCCACCGGCACACTGACTCCAGCATGCGCCGAATCCGGGGTTGCAGACATCTACGCGCGCGGTATGGCACGCGGTCTGACCTTGTTGACCATTCGCCGCCAGGGGGAATACCGGCTTGGCGTGAAGACGGATAAGGGCGTTCTGGATGTGCCGGAGGCGGCAAGAATTCTTGGTGTGCATGCTCCCGCCACCATGGATGACTTGCTTCAGTTAGAAGAGGGCCCCAGGCTGAATGCGCTGGTGGACGCGGCCCTCAAGTCCCGCGCCGCGCAAAAGGCATTTGTCAAAGAAGAAGGCGTTGAATACGGGCCGGTTGTGACCCGGCCGGAAAAGATTGTGTGCGTGGGATTGAACTACCGCCGTCATGCCGAGGAAATCGGGGCCCAGATCCCCAAGCAACCTGTACTCTTCAACAAGTATAATGTGGCGCTCAATCATCACAACGGAACTATCAGGCTGCCGGTGGAGGTGGCCAAGAAATTCGATTATGAGGTCGAGTTGGTAATGGTCATCGGCAAACAGGCAAGAAACGTGAGCGAAGCCGACGCGCTTTCCTGCGTCGCGGGTTATTCTACCGGCAACGATTTCACCGCCCGAGATTTGCAGCTTGAAACCGGCGGCCAATGGATGATTGGCAAGACGCCGGACCAGTTTGCGCCGCTGGGCCCCTACCTGGTCACTGCTGACCAGATCGATCCGGACAACTTGAAGCTGGAGTGCAGGGTCAACGGCGAGACCCGCCAATCCTCCATCACCAGTGACATGATCTTTAACACACGGAAAATTATCAGCTACATCTCCCACCGCATCACACTGAAGCCCGGTGACATCATTTTCACGGGCACGCCCCAGGGAGTAATCCAGGGCCATCCCAAGGACAAGCAAGTCTGGCTGAAGCCCGGCGACAAGATCGCTTGCAGCCTGGAAAAGCTCGGCGAACTCAAGTTTGAATTGGTCTGACGAAAGATTCGCCGGCGCCGAACCACGCACCACTCGATGCGCGGGGGCTAGGGGTTGCGTCAGAGCGGGCAGCGCCCGGCCGGGCCGGAGCATCCCAAGAACGCATGCGAACAGGATTGCTTCCGCGGTGTTGTGTGAAAAGCCCTGTGGACACACAATAGAGGGAGCGGTGGGCGTTGCTTGACGATCGGTCGGGCGCAACAAAAATCAAAGCTGTGGCGTAATTTGGGCGGAACTTGTGAATCGAACAAACGGCGGTGAAGCCAACTCTTTCGCGCCTGCGATTACGGAGGTTGTCACGGCGGTGCCTCCGTACACCATCACGTTGAACGACGTGAGGTACTACCTGGGGCGCGTCTTTGACCTTCCCGAGCGGCGCGTGGAAGCGATGATGGAGATCATCGAAAACGTGCGGGTGCGCCGGCGGCACTCGATTTTTCCCATCGACTACACCATCAAGCGGCGGCCGCTTTCAAAGACCAACGAGGAGTACATCGAGCACTCCGTCGCGCTGGGACAGAAGGTGGCGGAAGAGTGCCTGGCGCGCGCGGGAGTCCGGCCGGATGAGGTGGACGCGCTGATCACGGTGTCCTGCACCGGCTACATGATCCCCTCCATGGACGCGCACTTGCTCAACCGCATGGGCTTCCGGCCGGACTTGCGGCGGATGCCGTTCACGGAGTTGGGCTGCGTGGCCGGGGCCATGGCGCTGAGCCGCGCGGCGGATTATCTGAAGGCCTATCCCGGCGCGAAGGTGCTGGTGATCTCGGTGGAGTTGCCTACGCTGACGTTCCAGCGCAAGGACATTTCGCCGGCGAACCTGATTTCCTCGGTGCTGTTCGGGGACGGCGCGGCCGCGGCGCTCGTGAACGGCGCGCCGGGCAGAGGGCCGCGCATCCTGGCGACGCAGTCCCACACGGTGGCGAACACGCTGGATACGCTCGGCTTCGACCTGCGCGATTCGGGGTTTCACATCGTGCTGTCGAAGGACCTGCCGGATCTGCTGAAGAGCGAGATTCGCGATCTCGTGGACGGCTTCTTGAAAGCGCAGGGCCTGCAACGCGAGCAAATTAAGGGATGGCTGCTGCACCCGGGCGGGGCGCGGCTGCTGGAAAACGTGGAAGAAGAGCTGGGGATTCCGCGGGCCAAGACGCAGCTTTCCTGGGACGTCCTGAGCGATTACGGCAACCTCTCCAGCGCGACAGTGCTCTTCATTTTGAAGGAGTGGATGGAGAAGAATACGCTGGCGCCCGGAGACTACGCGATCGCCGCTGGGTTTGGGCCGGGTTTCAGCACGGAGCTTCTGCTGCTGCAATGGGCGTGAGCGTCAAGGTGTTCCTGGGACTTCTCGGACTGGTCGCGCTCCTGCGCGTGGCCGAGCTTCGAATTTCACGGCGCAACCAGCGGGCCATGGCCGCGCAAGGCGTGGGCAAAATCAGGGAGGTTTACTTTCCCTGGATGGTGCTGGTGCACGCGGGGGTGCTGGGCGGCGCCGCGCTCGAAGTCGTTCTGCTGCGGCGGCCTTTTTTGCCGCTGCTCGCGGGAGTCATGAGCCTGCTCTTCCTGCTGGCCAATGTGTTGCGCTGGTGGGTGGTCCGAACGCTGAAAGTGCATTGGAACGTCCAGGTGATGGACTCGGCGCGGCTGGGCGTGGTGACCGCCGGGCCGTATCGCTACATCCGCCACCCGAACTATGTGGCGGTTTTCACCGAACTGCTTGCGCTGCCGCTGATCCATACGGCGTGGATCACGGCGCTCGCGGGCAGTGCGGCGAACGCCGCCGTCCTCACGCAGCGGCTTGCAACCGAGGAAAGGATGCTGCTCTCTAATCCGGAATATCGCACGGCCATGGCGCACAAACCGAGATTTCTGCCGGGGCTATTCTGATGCCGTGGGACGTGGCGATCGCAGGCTTGGGAATCGCTGGCTCGGCGCTGGCAATCGATCTGGGGCGGCGCGGTTATTCGGTCGTGGTGTTTGAGCGCAACCGATTTCCGCGCGAGAAGCCCTGCGGCGAGGGACTGATGCCGGTGGGAGTGGCCATCCTCGAGGAGATGGGAATCGATACCCGGAGGCTGGGCGCTGAATTCCGGGGAATCCGGTACTACTTCGACGGACGGGTTGCGGAGGGCCGCTTCCCGGCAAGCGACACCGCCGGTGTGACGGGGCGCGGGATACGGCGGCGCGATCTGGACGCAACCTTGGCGCAGCTTGCGGCGCAGACGGACGGCGTAACGCTGCACACAGGGGTTCGGGTCAGTGCGCCTCTGGTCGAGCACGGCCGCATGACGGGGCTCCTCGTGGAAGATCAGCCGGTGCGCGCGCGGCTGGTGGTGGCGGCGGACGGCGCGCAGTCGCGGATGCGGCACGCGCTCGGCCTCGATCGGGAAACGCGGCGAAAACGGATCGGAATGCGCATGCATTTCCGGCTCGGCGCGGGCGCTGCGCAACAGGCGTACGTCGAGGTTTTCCTGGGCCGCGGGCATGAGCTGTACGTCACACCGCTGCCGGGCGGCGAATTTCTGGTCGCAGCGCTCGTGGAAGCCGGCGCGCTGCGCGGCCGCGTGAAGGAGGACTTCCAGCGGTGGTGGGAAGCGCAGCCGGAGCTCCGGGACCGCATTCGCAGCGCCGAACCCGTCAGTGAGCTTCGGGTGACCTCCCCGCTTTCCGGCCGCGCGCAGCGGAGAGTGCTTCCGGGGTTTGTGCTGCTCGGCGACGCGGCAGGCTTCACCGATCCGCTCACGGGCGGCGGGATGACGCAGGCACTGCAAACGGCGCGCATGCTCGCCTCGCATCTCGCGGCGGCGCGGGAATGGAGTGAGGCCGCGCTCGAAGCGTATGACCGGGAGCGGGAAACGGTTCTGCGCGACTACCGCAGGGTGACGGCAGGCATGCTCTGGCTGGCGCGGCATCCGCGCCTGATTGCGCCGGCGCTCCGTCTGATGCAGTGCACGCCGCTCCTTTTTTCGCACCTGCTCGGCGTTTCCAGCGGCATGCGGCGGCTCTTTGGCCGCGGACCCAGAGCGGAGATCCCTCACGCTGCCGCGCGGGCGATCTGAGCATCTGATAAAGTGGGGAATTATGAAGCGAATCTTTGTAAGCCTCTTGGGTCTCGCCATGCCGTTCGCGGCCGCACCGGGCGCAGCCGCCCAGTCCGCTTATGTATTTGACGCGAGCAAGAGCACGCTGGAAATGGATGTTTACAAGGGAGGTCTTTTCTCGGCGTTCGGCCACGAACACCTGATCGCGGCGAAGGATTTTTCAGGCCGGGTGATGTTCGATGCCCGGCGGATCGAAAACTCATCGGTGAAATTCCGCGTGGCCGCAAAATCGCTGACCGTGGCGGACCCCGGGGTCTCCGAGAAGGACCGTGGCGAAGTGCAGGCCGCGATGCAGGGCGCTAAGGTGCTGGATGCCGCGAACTTCCCGGAAATTTCATTTGCTTCGACGGGCGTGACCAAGGCCGAAAGAAAATCGGACACCTGGAACATCGTCCTCGCGGGGACTTTGCAGCTCCACGGCGTGCAGAAAACGATCTCCTTGCCGGTCAAGCTGCGCGTCAGCGGCCAGGAATTGGTTGCGGACGGAGAGGCTTTTCTTCTCCAGTCCGACTACGGAATCACGCCGATCAAGGCCGCCGGCGGATCCGTGAATGTGAAAGATCAACTGCGGATTCGTTTCGAGATTCACGCGCATCCTTGAGAGGCGCCATGACTTTGCGAACGCTGATCTTTCCTCTTCTTCTGGCGGCGGTGGCTCCGCTCACGAGCGGCAGGGTGTACGCTGCCGCACCGCCCGACGGAGCGGCGTTTCAGCCCGTGCCGGAGCTGACGGCGGGCTTTCGCTTGCTCTACGAGCAGAATTTTACCGATAGCCGAGAGATATTTCTGGCATGGGAAAAGCAGCATCCGGACGAACCGTTCGGGCACATCGCCGTCGCGGCGAGTTACCTCTTTGAAGAATTTTACAGGCAGGGCGTTCTCACCAGCGAATTCTTCCTGAACGACAAGAAACTCCTGCACGGCATCAATGGAAAACCGGACGCCACGCGGATGGAGGGATTTCGGCGGGAGCGCGATCATGCGATCGAGGCAGCGCGGCGACGCCTCCAGAAAGACCCGAAGGACGCCGAGGCCCTCTTCGCGCTGACGCTCGCGGCAGGAATGCAGGCGGATGCGCTGAGCCTCCTCGAGAGAAGGAATCTCGACAGCCTGGGGCAAATCAAGGAGGCGGATGCGTACGCCAAGCGGCTCCTGGCCGTGCGACCGGACGCCGATGACGCATGGCTCGCGCTGGGCATTGCCAATTACATCATCGGATGCATGCCGAGCCCGACGCGCTTCTTCCTCTGGTTCGGCGGGGTCCACGGCGACCGCAGCCTGGGCATGGAACAGCTCCAAAAGACCGCCGACAAGGGCCGCTACCTGAGACCCTACGCCATGATCTTGCTGGCGCTGGCGGCGCGGCGCGAAAAACAGCATGACCGGGCGCGCGAACTCCTTCGACAATTGAAAGAAGAGTTCCCGCGAAGCCCGTTGTTTGCGGCGGAGTACGCCCGTGCCATGGGGCAGCCGATTCCCAGTTCTATTACTCACTAATTGGCCTACGATTCGCCGCCGCAAGCCAGACCAGTCTTCAATTAATGGAAGAATACTCTACAAAATAGTGTGGGTATGCCTCGCCGAGCCGGGTGCCACATCCCTTTCTAAATGGTTGACTCTCTTGTTTTGAATATGTTAGAGAGCAGTCTCAGTCTGCCCGCTAAGACGGTCCGAGACTTGCGAGGGGATTATGCCGACAGCCCCGTGCAGGTTTGGGGACAGTGGCTTCCAGTCAGGTCGAATGGCGAGGCCGCCTTGCAGCGGGATCCGGGTGTTCCTTGGGAACCTCGAAATGCTCTGGATCGCCCATTTGAGCTTTGTGCGTTCCCTCTGGCGGATGTTCTTGATCGGGTGCCACTGATCGCTTCTCTGACAGGTTCTGGCAAATCATGTTTTTTTAGGAGGCGAAATGCAACGTCGTAGAGCGGGGTTCTTGTTCACGGCCTTCGTGATCGGATTGGCTCTCCTCTTCATGGCAGGCCAGGCCACGGCACAATCCACGGCCGCCGTTAGAGGCACCGTGCTGGATACGCAGGGAGCCACGGTATCCGGCGCCAGGGTTACGGTGAAGAATCTGGGGACAAATCAGGAGCAGAACGCGGAAACCGACGGCACGGGCAACTTCCTGATCTCCGCCCTCCCGATTGGGAATTATCGCATCGAGATTCGCAAGGACGGGTTTCGTGCGCTGGTCATCAACTCCTACACGCTGGAGGTCAGTACGACGGCTTCGCAGAACTTCACGCTCAGCGTAGGAAATATCTCCGAAACCATGGAGGTTACCACCACGGCGCCGGTCATTGAATCCTCGACGATGACCGTCGGGCAGGTGATTGACCAAAGAACAGTTCAGGAAATTCCGCTCAACGGGCGGCACTTCGTGGACCTTGCGCTGCTGATCCCCGGCACGGTCACGCCGCCGCAGAGCGGCTTTCTCACTGCCCCGCTGCGCGGACAAGGTTCGTTCGCTTACAACACGGCCGGCAACCGTGAAACCGCTATCAATTTCATGATCAACGGCATCAACTTGAACGATATGGTGCAGAATCAGGTCACGTTTCAACCCACCATCAACACGGTTTCCGAGTTCAAGGTGGACAACTCAACCTACGGCGCGGAATACGGGCGCAACTCCGGCTCGATTGTAAACATCGCCACGCGCTCGGGCGTTGATCAGTTCCACGGCGAGGCTTACGAATTTCTGCGCAATGAATGGTTCGATGCCCGCAATGCGTTTAATCCGACTACCGTCACGAACGGTGCAGTTGTATCTCCGAATCCGATATCACCATTCAAGCGGAACCAGTTTGGCGGCGACTTCGGCGGCCCCATTCACAGGGGCACGACTTACTTCTTCTTCAGCTACGAAGGCCTGCGCCAGCGGCAGGGATTATCGCTCACCGCCAACGTCCTGGATGACGCGACGCGGAATGCGATTCTTGCCGGTTCGAGTCCTGTTGCAAAAGCGCTCGTGAATCTGATGCCCCGCGCAAACTCCGGCGGGACCTTCGTAGGCTCTGCCACCGCGCCGGTGGACATCAACCAGGAAACCATCGATATCAACCACAACTTCAGTTCTGCGGACAGCCTGCATGGTTACTATGTCTATCAGCATGACCTCCGGAAAGAGCCCGGAGCCACGGGCGGCGCAAACCTTCCTGGCTTCGGCGACACGCGCGAGGGGCACCGGCAGGTGCTAACGCTGAATGAAACACACATCTTCAGCCCCAGCCTGGTGAACGAAGCACGGTTGGGAGCCAACCGAATCCACATTACGTTTGTCCCGAACAACACTACCGATCCCGCATCCCTTGGATTAAGCACGGCTCTTGGCGCGAACGAGACGCTCATGCCCGTGGTTCTTTTTAACTTTCTCAGCGGCACGCTGCTTGGCAATGAGCGAGGCTTCCCGCAAGGACGCGGTGACACCACGTTCGTCGTTGCGGACACGCTCGGCTGGACGCGCGGTCGCCACGCTTTCCGGTTCGGCGTGGAATGGCGCGACTTCCACAATGACAACTTCAACGGCGACCCTGGTCAGATCACTTATAACAGCCTTGCGAATTTCCAGGCAGACAAAGTGGATGTAGCGGCCAGAACGGTCGGCAACGTAGCCAACCGGATCGTCGAACAAGCCCTGGATTTCTTTGCCGTAGACAGTTTCAAGCTCAAGCCGTATTTCACCTTGGAGCTTGGACTGCGTTACGCCTGGAACATGACGCCGAGCGAGGCTTTGAACCGTTTTTCAACACTTGTCCCTGTCGCGGGGGCGCTGAACAGCCAACTCGTGCTGGTTAGCCAGCCTTATGCGCAGAACAACAAGAACTTCCAGCCGCGCATGGGCTTTGCCTGGGATCTCTTTCACAGCGGAAAGACCGTGCTGCGCGCCGGCTACGGCTTCCAGGTGGATCAGCCCATCACGGGATTTATCACCGGATTAAGTTCCAACCCTCCTTTTGCGCTCCCAATTAGCGTCAATACAGCGAATACACCAATCTCAACCTTGGGCCCGAACTTCGTCCCTGGTCCGACAGTCAAGAATCTGGCGCCGGCGGTGACCAATCCCAACTTCAAGAATGCCAATGTGCAGTCCTGGAACCTGAATATCCAGCAGCAGATCGGCCGCACCTTCGGACTGATGATTGGCTACTTCGGGAGTAAGGGAACTCATCTGGAGATTGATCGCAACCTCAATCAGTTTAAGACTCTGGGGAGTTCTGCCTCCAGACCGTTCCCATCTCTATCTTTGACGAGCCCGATCCTGCCGAGCGTCGGCACCACCGCCGCCCTGCAAAACACACTCGCCAACAGCATCACGTTGCGGGACAGCAGCGGCAATTCGACCTACAACGCACTCTGGGTGACGGCGAACAAGCGCCTGTCCCAGGGCTTGCAGTTCAACGCCTCCTACACATGGTCTCACTCGATTGACGATGCCTCCCGGGACAACAACGGCATCGTCCTTCCCGACAGCAACAACTTGGCAAGCGGCAAAGGTCCTTCGGACTTCGACGCGCGCCATCGTTTCGTGATGAACGCCATCTATGACCTGCCGTTCAAGGGGAATCGCTTCAAGACCGGCTGGTCGGTAGCTCCCATCGTCAGCGTCCAGAGCGGAAACCCGTTCACTGTTGTAATCCCGGCAAGCGGGATTACCGGTGCGGGAAACACGGTGACCCCGGTCGTGGTAGGTACGCTTACAGTAACGGGAAATCCACTGGGCCAGTGGATCGCGCCGACTAGCTGTATTCCTGCTCCCCCTCCGACCCAGCCGACCTGTAACTACGCGGGGATTTTCGTCGACCCCGATCCGACTCACGCGATTCATCAAACCACGCTCGGAAATCTGGGCCGCAACGCCATCGTCGGCCCGGGCTTCTCGAACGTGGATCTGGCGTTGTTCAAGAACACGAAGATCACGGAGAGGATTTCCATCCAGTTCCGGACGGACGCATTTGACCTGTTCAATCACCCGAACTATGGCCAGCCGAGCAGGGTGTTGACCAGCTTGACCTCCCAGACTTTTGGCACAATCACTAGCACACGCTTCCCGACCGGGGACTCCGGTTCTTCGCGGCAATTGCAACTTGCCCTCAAGCTGATGTTTTAGCTCGCAGCGGCAATAACTCCGGCGGCGGCCCGGGTTGACCCGTGCCGCCGCCATTTATTTTGTTGCAGCCAGGTTTCGTCCGTGTTCATCGGGATTTGCACGGCCCTTCCTGCCGAGTGGTTCGTGTGGAACAAAGACATACAGCAGCGGATAGATTAGAATCGCCCTCCCGGCGCTCGCTGCGAGTGGAATCGGCCGGGGAATCCCCTTCGAGGCGGTGGCTGATGTTCCAGAAAGACTTGTTGAAAGGCAGAGCGCTCTTCCTCACCGGCGGGGGCACGGGGCTCGGCCGCTCGATGGCCCTGCGTTTCGCCGGGTTGGGCGCGCGAATGTTTCTGGTAGGGAGGCGCGAGGGGCCGCTGCGGGAGACCTGCGATGAAATCCACCGCACCGGCGCTGCAGCGGCATTCACGACGTGCGACGTCCGGGACTATGCCGCGGTCGAGGCCGCGGCAACCGCCGCGGAGCAGCAGTTCGGCCGGATCGATACGGTCGTCAACAATGCCGCGGGCAATTTCATTGCGCCGACGGAAAAATTGACGCCGAACGCGTTTCAGGCGGTGGTGGGGATCGTGCTGAACGGCACGTTCCACTGCACCCAGGTGTTTGCGCGGCGGTGGATCGCGGCGAATCTGGGTGGAAACGTCTTGAACATCGTGACGACCTACGCCGCGACCGGCTCCGGGTCGGGATTTGTCGTGCCATCGGCGTGCGCGAA
The DNA here is from genome assembly GCA_035545075.1 of Candidatus Acidiferrales bacterium. Taxonomy (GTDB): domain Bacteria; phylum Acidobacteriota; class Terriglobia; order Acidiferrales; family UBA7541; genus Acidiferrum. The sequence continues at coordinate 13,644 of DASZZJ010000044.1, read as the reverse complement.
GGCCGGTGTGCTCGCGATGACGCGTTCGCTGGCGGTCGAGTGGGCAAGACACCACATCCGGCTGAATGCAATTGCGCCGGGCCCGTTTCCCACGGAGGGCGCGTGGTCGCGGCTGATGCCTTCAAAGCAGTTCGAGGAGCACGCCCGCGATGCCCACCCGATGAAGCGCTTTGGCCGGCACGAGGAGCTGGCCAACTTGGCCGCCTTCCTGTTGAGCGATCAGGTGGAGTACATCAACGGCGAGTGCATGGTCATCGACGGTGGGCAGTGGTTGCGCGGGGCCGGAGAATTCAACGATCTTTTGCGCCTGCCCGATTCCGCGTGGGAAGCGCTGGAGGCGGCGCGACCGAAGAAGTGACGGCTGCCTAGAGATCGAGAAAGACCTGCGCGCGCCAGCCGCCGGCGAACGGCTCGACAAGAAACTGATGGAACGTGACCGCTTTGATGTGCGTGCCCATGGGATGACGCGCGCGGTCAAACTCCTCCCCAAACGCCAGGCCAACCACACGGTTCTCGGCGAGAGTGGTGACCTCCGCCCGGCGGAAGACGATGCGCTCCGCCTCGGCGCTGGCCAGCAGCTCGGCGAGCCAGGCATACAGAAGCGTTTCCTTGTCGCTGCCCGAGGCCTCGATTTCGCGCGATTCGGCTTCCCTCACTGCGGCGGGATCACAGGTTAAAGAGAAAAGCGCCAGCGCCGCGTTTTCATAAAGATCCTTGAGCGTGGCGCCATAGGCGCGGAAGCCTATGTCGGCGGGATGCTCGAGGATTTCAAAGGGCCGCATCACGAAATGAGGCCGGCGCGGACCGCGCTAAGGCTTTCCCGCCTGCGCCCGGATTCGTTCAATGAGCCGCGCGTCGTCCGGTAGCAGGCCGACCGCAGGCAGCCGCGAGGTAAGGTCCACCCAGTTGCGGTCCATGGCAAAGACTTTCTTGAACAGCGGCAGGCTCTCCTCCACGCGGCCCATGTTGGCCAGCGCAATCGCGTGCCAGTAAATCATCTCCGCGTTGTCAGGGACCAGCTTTTCGGCCGCGCCGTATTCCCGCAAAGCCCCTTCATTGTCGTGCAGCTCCACGGCTTTGTCGCCGGCGTTCATGTGGTTGTAGGCGCGCTGCAGCGTCACCAGGCGCCGCAGCTCTTTCAGGGGCTCCGGGCTGTCATCCACGCGCAAGTTGAACGTGTAATCGGACCAGGGCTTGCCGGTGGATTTCGCCGGAACAATCACAATGGCTGCTGACTGCCGACCGCGAACGTCACCGCCGGCGGCCTGCGCCGCATCCAGAGCAGCCAGCATGCGGTCCGCCAGATCGCCCTGGGTGGATTCGTAAGCCTTGGACATGGCCGGCCAGATCCGGTCATTGATCATCAGGTTGGCCTGGACCGCATAGTTCTTGCCGGTTTGAAGTGTTCCGCCGGGCTGCCCGCCGCATTGCATCGGCGCGCCGCCTCCGCTGGCGCCGCCCGCAATTCCGCCAGCGGGCTGAATGTCTTTGGCGCCGGTGAAGGTGGCTACACGGCCCTGCGTGTCAACCATAGCCACCTGGCGCACGTTGCAGGCATCGTCCGCGAGGAGCAGCCCGCGCAGCGCCTCCGGCGCGGTCTTGCCGGCGCGCATCAGCTCCAGCCCCAGCGGGCCGTAGCTCGGATCAACAAAAGACTGCGTGGCCACCGCACCCACTCCGGCTTCAGCGAATGGGACTTCCACGCCGACGGCGAACCAGTGGGATTGCACCGCGACTCCCATCTCTCCCGTGGCGGGGTCACGCGCCACGATGGAAAAGGTGTGCACCGGGCGCAAGGGGTTCCGATTTGCCGGCGACGGCCCGGACAACTCATCTCCCACCGCCGCCGTCAGCGCCAAGCCAATCAAAACAAGCAAGCCAAATAAGCGGTTCATGACTCTCTCCCTCAAGAAGAAACTATATAGGAGTGAAAGACTAACTGCGGGGGCGCTGCGGCGCAACTGGGCAGAGTCAAGGCACGTTGCCGTGAGGCAGACAAACGCGCCCGTGGACAAGTACAATGTCTTTGCGGCAAGGAGGAGAAGAAAAAATGCGCAAACTCTTATTTTCGGCGGTGGCTCTGGCCGGTGCGGTTCTCGTTTCTCTGAGCGCGGCGCCGCCGGCTCACTATCAGTTGAAGCAGAAGTTCACGCTTGGCGGCGATGGCGGCTGGGATTATCTCACCTTCGATCCGGTTGGGAAGCGCCTGTTCATCTCGCGCGGAACCCGGGTCATGGTGGTGGACCCCTACAAGGGTTTCGTGACCGTTGAGATTCCCGACACGCCGGGCGTGCACGGCATCGCCCTGGCGCAGGAATTGGGCAAGGGCTTTACCAGCAACGGGCGCGAAAACACGGTTTCGGTTTTTGATCTGAAGACTCTGCGGCAAACTTCAAAAATAAAAATAGAGGGCGAGAACCCGGATGCCATTCTCTACGATTCCGCATCCAAGCGCGTCTTCACCTTCAATGGCCGCAGCAAAAACGCAACCGTAATTGATGCCGTGAATGAGGAGATTGTCGGCGCCATTCCGCTGGATGGTAAGCCGGAATTTGCGGCCGCCGACGGCAACGGAATGGTCTACGTCAACATCGAAGACAAGAACGAGTTGCAGAGCATTGATGCCCGCAAAGCCGCGGTGGTCAACACCTGGCCTTTAACCGGGTGCGAGGAACCCTCCGGCCTTGCCATCGACGCGAAACGCCGCAGGCTCTTCGCGGGATGCCACAACAAGGTCATGGCCATTGTGAATGCCGACACGGGAAAAGTCGTTGCCACGGTTCCCATTGGCGCGGGCGTGGACGCGAATGATTTTGATCCCGGTACCGATCTCGCGTTCAGCTCCAATGGCGATGGAACGTTGACCGTCGTTCATGAAGACTCGCCCGACACATTCTCCGTCGTGGAGAATGCAACTACCCAGCGTTCGGCCCGCACCATGGCACTGGACACGATCAATCACGACGTTTACCTGGTGACCGCCGAGATTGAAGAGTTGCCGCCCGCGGCGGGAGAGCAGCGGCCACGGCGCACGATGAAACCAGGAACCTTTACGCTGCTGGTCATGAGCCGGAAGTAGCCGGCCAGTTCAGTGTTCCCAGACGTCCGCGCTCATGGGCGCCGTTTCAGCCGGGTGCTCGCGCTTCCACCAGACAAGGTAATGCAGGTTCTTGCAGAACTGTCTTGCGGGTCCTTCGACCATGGCGATCTGTAAGCCTTCGGCAAAGGGCTGGCCGCACTCAGCGCATATCCCGGCTTCGATTTGCTCCGGCTCGACGTGGCCGTGCCAGGGGATGCGGCGGTATCCGTTCTCGTAGAGTCCCGAGGCGTAAATCGGGCCGATCGGCTCGCGTGTCCGTGTGTGCCAGTTTTGGCAGTAAGTCCAGTGGTCGGCGGTCAAGCTCTCGCCGCGGATCTCGCAGAACGCCGGCTGATCTTCGGCCGGCGAAGGATTTCTCCACATACCCGAGTTTCGCAGGTTGAATCCGCAGGTGCTGCAGTTGTCAGGTCCGCCATTCGGCATGCGGCAAGTATATGCTTTGCGGAAGAATTTGGAATTCCGCATCCGAAGCCGTGCTCGAGGGCGCGGCGTGCGCGCCTTGACCGTGTCGTGGGGCGCCGATAAGCTAGGTGTTTCTTCTTCCAGGCGGGGCGAAGATGGAAGCGATTCGTGTCACATTGCCGGATGGAAAGGTCCAGGAAGTGCCGAAAGGCACGACGCCGGCGGAGATTGCACGAAGCATCTCGCCCCGACTGGCCGAAGCGGCGCTGGTCGCGCGAGTCTCCTCGCCCGATAGGCCCGCCCCGGTTGTGAGCAAGGACGCGCCCTTCCCCCTGGCCGCCGGAGACGCGCGCGACCCAGGCGATCTGATTGATTTGCGGCGGCCGCTCGACCACAACGTCCGGCTGCAAATCCTCACGGAGAAAGATCCTGACGCGCTGTACGTCTTCCGCCACTCGGCGGCGCACCTGCTCGCCGCGGCGGTGCTCGATCTTTTCCCGAATGTAAAGCTGGGTATCGGGCCGCCGGTCGAGAACGGATTCTTTTATGAGTTTCTGCGCGAAGAGCCGTTCTCGCAGGATGACCTCTCGCGCATCGAAGCGAAGATGCACGAACTGGCGGCGCAGGACCTGCCGAACGAGCGGAAGCTGATCCCCAAACCCGAAGCGCTCGAGCTCTACAAGAAAAACGGGCAGATCTTCAAGTGCGAACTGGTGGAGGAAAAAGCCACTGAGCCCATGGTGTCGTTCTACACGACGGGAAAGTTCATCGACTTCTGCCGCGGGCCGCACATCCCTTCGACGAAGCGCATTACGGCCTTCAAGCTGATGAGCGTCGCCGGCGCCTACTGGAAAGGGCAGGAAGGCAATGCGCAACTGCAGCGGATTTACGGCGCGTGTTTTTTCACGCAAAAAGATCTCGACGAATACCTGCACCGCCTGGAAGAGGCGAAGCGGCGCGACCACCGCAAGCTCGGGCAGGTGCTGGATCTCTTCAGCATCCAAGAGGAAGCTGGGCCGGGGCTGATCTTCTGGCACCCGAAGGGCGGGCTGGTGCGGAAGATCGTCGAGGACTGGCTGCGCGACGAGTTGCTCAAACGCGGCTACGACCTGGTCTACACGCCGCACATCATGCGCTTGGATTTGTGGAAGACGAGCGGGCACACGGATTTCTACCGGGAGAGCATGTTCGGGGCGGTCGAAGTCGAGAAGGCGGATTATCAACTCAAGCCGATGAACTGCCCCGGGCACATCCTCATCTACAAATCAAAAATGCGGAGCTACCGCGACCTGCCGGTGCGGCTGGCGGAGCTTGGCACGGTTTACCGTTACGAGCGCAGCGGCGTGCTGCACGGCTTGCTGCGCGTGCGCGGCTTCACGCAGGACGACGCGCACATCTTCTGCACACCGGCGCAGATCGAGAGCGAAGTCGAGGCCTGCGTGGACTTCGCCTTCGCGGTGATGAAGAATTTTGGCTTCGGCGACTTCGAGGTCGAGCTCTCCGACTGGGACGCCAAGCATCCCGAGAACTACGCAGGCAAGCCCGATGACTGGCAGCGCGCGAGCTCGGCGCTGGCGAACACGCTGCAACGCATGAACGTGCCTTTCCGGCGGATGGAGGGCGAAGCGGCATTCTACGGCCCAAAGATCGACATCAAGCTGATTGACGCAATCGGCCGGCCTTGGCAGCTCACTACGGTACAGTTCGACTTCAATCTGCCGTCGCGATTCCGCTTGGAATACGTCGGCCAGGATGGGGCGCGACACCAGCCCCTGATGGTCCACCGGGCGCTGCTCGGCTCGGTCGAGCGGTTCTTCGGGATTCTGATCGAACATTACGCGGGCGCGTTTCCGGCTTGGCTCGCGCCGGTGCAGGCGGAAGTCTGCCCGGTGAGCGAGAAAGTGATCGAGTACGCGAAGCAGGTTACGCAGACGCTGAAGCAGCATGGCTTGCGCGTGCATCTCGACGACCGCAGCGAAAAACTGCCGGCGAAGATTCGCGACGCGCAATTGCAGAAGATTCCCTACATGCTGGTGGTCGGCGCGAAGGAGGCCGAGGCGGGCACCGTGTCGGTGCGGCACCGCGCGAAGGGCGACCTTGGCCCGAAGCCGCTCGCCGAATTTGTAGAAAGTCTCCAGCGGGAAGTCGCATCGCGTTCGGCTGGGTAAGATTCCCGTGCCGGCCTGGACAATTCTCTGGAATCACCAAGAGTTTCGTCATCGAGCGGAAAATTCCGGGCGCGGCCGGAAGCGATGCGCGCGGTTTCGGACGAACCGCACTACGAAGAAACGTGGGCTGTTTCGAGGCTCCGCCAATACTCTTCCAGCTCCGCGAGCTTACACATGGGGACGCGCCCGAGAGTGGCGCCGCAGCCGCGGGAGAAACGCTGGACGCCGCTTTGGATTCCCGCCGCCATGCGCCAGAAGGAAAACGGCCCAAACAAGGCCACAAAGACGCGCAGGCCCAGGAGAAGGAAAAGGACTGCGACGGCCTTGCGCGCGACGCCGGCTTCCTCGCGGACCGTGGTGGGAACTCCATAGGTGGTCAGCAGCCGTCGAAAGCGCCAGAGAGCGAAGACGTCGGTCTGCAATTGGCGGAGCCAGGAAAGAGCTAGACGCCGGCGATCCCGCCGGAGTTGCTCGGCGACGCTCCGCTGGCCCGTTTCACGGAGGATCCAGCGGTAGTCCGACTCCTGAAAGAGAAACCCGGCGTACATAAAATCGAGTCCCGGAAGAGAAATGATTTTGGAGAGAGCCTCCATCGCCTCGGGGGTGGTATTGTTTCGCGGCGGCGCGTTCAAAAGTGCGAACAGGGAGAACAGAAACAGAAGGCAGCCCAGAATCAGCAGGAAGATGAGTTGGTTCATGGTTTCACAGCCCTTCGAATGGTTGTTCCGATCGCCGCCCAGCGTTTTTCCCAGAAAGATCGAGCTTGTTCGTGAGCGGGCACGTCCGAAGCAACAGGTTTCGGATTCGGATCGTACGACCACAGCGTAACGACCCAGATCGACAGCATCAACAGGAAGGCGAGGGGACCGATTCGGCTCCACAAGGGACGAATTGCCGGCGAGAGGTCAATCGCGGCGAAATTGGCGATATAGCTGGATGCAAGAGCCAGGATGCCGACGGCCATGCCCCAGAGGTTCCGCCCGAGAGAAACGCGGAAGTACCGCGCCAGGCCAAGGATCGTGAGAACTGAGACAGCCACGGAAAGACCGACTTTGCGCATGAACTCAGAGACAGGGTGCCCCACGAGCTGAGGACCGCTCAAATAAAAGACCAATGCAAGGAGCAGCAGCACACCCACAAAAATCTCTGCCGCAACGCGCCGTAGGCGGGAATCCCTTGGAAAAGTCTGGCGAAAGACCTCCCACACGATCGCGAACCACAGGAACGCGCCGATAAGATTACTTGGCCAGTAAATGGTGACGAAAGCTCTGCTATGAAGGGCGAAGAGAAAGAACAGGACGAAACTGCGGACAAAAGTATAGAGGAAGTACGAAGAGAAAAAAGGATAGTGCTTGAAGAGCCGCGCCTTCCCCACGCGCCAGAGCAACAAGAGCTCCAGCGCCAAGCCGGAATAAATCGTCAGGTAATCTACCAAGTGCATAAGTCCGCAGAGTATATCTCAAGTGGCTTGAGTTCAGACTGGCCGTTCACGGGGGACTCGCTGTCCCCCGTGAACCCCTCGCTCACTTTGAGGTTGGCTCGGGTTTCGGTACTTCAGGCGGCAGGGGCGGGAATGGGAATGGATCACCCCTGACGAACTGAGCCGTGCCTCGTGACGTTCTCATCGCGGTTTCTCCTTTCGAAAATGCTCCAAGGCGAAACAACTGCGGACGCACAGTACGGCGCAGCGGGGCGCGAAAATCCCGATCCAGTCGTTTTTTCAGTGGAATGAACAGGTCTTGCAGCGCGAGGCGGGTTGCGTTAAGTTTGGCGGCACAGTTGCCCACTCATGCTTCGGCAAACCATTGACCGGCACCTGGAGCTGACGCTCGAAAGGCTGCCCACGGCCTTTTCCCGGCTGGCGTTTCTCTCCTCCGTGCGCGACCCGTCCACGGGGCGTTATCTCCACGAAGGCTGGTTCAGTCTTGCCTCGCCAGAGGAAATTCACGAAGTGATGCGGAAAACGCACTTGCGGATCTTTGGGGAGGTTCTTTCCCGCAGCCTAGATGACACTTGCAGCGAACTCGGGGAGTATTTGCATAGCATCGCGGAAGAGGGGAGCCGGACAAGAACCGTGCGGGTGTGGCTCGAGCTGGAGTCCTACCGCGAGATGATTCCGGTAGGCAGTTCCTTCCTGGAGAGGGAGCTGTTTTTTTCTCAGGTACGCGCGGCCCTCAGGCTTCTGGCCCTCGCCCCGGAGGTTCCTCCTCCGGCGGAACAATCCGCATGGCAATCCCAACGACTTGACCCACAATCTCAGCGTCATCGGGATAATTAAACGACTGTGCGGGCACCGGCGACATGGGATTTGGAATGAGCGTCAGGCGCCGCTGGTCGAGCTGGCACCAGGCGCAGCGGTAGGCGTCGCGCAATTCCACGAAGTAGATCGGGCGTTCGTGCTCGTTTTCCCACTCCTTCTGGATGACCCGCCGGCGGCGATCGTCCACCATGACCAGGGAGCCGGGCCGCAAGATGGGAAACATGGTGAAGTCTTCCAGGCCGACGTAGCCCCAGATATGCTCCCGCGGATTGAAATGGGTCAGAAGCGCCGCCGGCAGCTCGCCCCAGACAGCCACGGCGCGGTTGATGAGCTGCGTTGTTTCCCAGCGGAACCCCGGATCCATCCGGACGGGAAGCGTGATGGAAGTGTCTGGGCGGTGGATCTTGAAGGACACCGGCCGAGTCGCCGCCAGGGGGAGACGCGAGCGGTAGAAATGGCCGCGATCGGGGTCCACTCCATAACGGCCGAGGAGATCGAGGTAATCGAGACCATAGATGGCGCAAAGGCTGAACATCTTGAAGGCGCTCGGGGCGGAGCGTTCGTTCTCGATCTGAAAAAGGCGCGCGGCGGAAATATAGAACTGATCGTTCTTTTCCTCCGCGGCCACGATGGCGCTGGCCTCCTGGACTTCACGCAGCCCCATGCGCAGGCGCCGGCGAACTTGTCTGAGGAATTGGCCCGTACGACGCCCGGCTTGCTGCTCAGCCCTGGGCGGGTGTGGCGGCATGCCCGGGATTATAGGTCGTCCGAGGCCGAACTCAATCGGCCAGAAATGGAGCCTCTGTGTTCAGTTTAGTAAACAAGAGTTGTTTGCAAGGCCGGGGCGCCCTGCCCTGCCGGAACAAGCGCGAGAGATGAATTGTTCCCGTCCCGGCTCAGAGCAGGCCGTGATCCAACAGGCCGGCTCGACCCGGGCCGGAGGCAATGCGCGCGGCTTCAGGAGAGTTATTCAGGCGAAACATCGCGGTTCGCTTCGCGGGCGTCACGCGTCATCCTGAACGGGTGGGTGCTCTTGTCCCGCGGCCGGGCGTGCATGCTATACTTCGACGCCCGTTCTTGGACTGTTTTGGCGGGGTGTGGACGGGAAAGCGGTGCAGCCGGGCGGGCTCCGCGCGTCAAGGCGCGCGGCGCTCCCAATACTTCTGAGGAGGATTTATCGCAGAGCGGAATTTCCGGATGACCGACCGGATTCGCGTGAATGAACGAATCCGCGCGAGAGAAGTCCGGGTGATTGACGAGGATGGCGGGCAGCTCGGCGTCATGCAGCCATTCGAGGCCGTCCGCGTTGCGCGCGAGCGGGGGCTCGACCTGGTGGAGATCTCCCCGACAGCGGACCCTCCGGTTTGCAAGATCACCGATTACGGCAAGTATCTCTACCAGCAGAGCAAGAAGGCGCACGAACAGCGCAAGAGCAGTCGCGGCTCGCAGCTCAAGGAAGTGAAGTTCCGCCCGGCCACAGCGGAGCACGATTACCAGGTCCGGAAGAACCAGATCATTCGGTTTCTCGGCGAAGGCCACAAGGTCCGCGCGATGATCTTCCACCGCGGGCGCGAGATGGCGCACCAGGAAGTGGGCCGCGCGAAGATGCATCGGCTGCTCGGCGAAATCGGCGAACACGCTCAGATTGAAACTCCGCCGCGCATGGAGGGGAACGTCTTGGTGGCATTGCTGGCCCCGAAGAAGGGCGCGGGTCCGGTAGTAAAAAATTGAGCGCGAAAGGAATCGGGGATGGCGAAGAAACAGAAATTGAAGACGCACCGCGGCGCAGCCAAGCGGTTTAAGGTGACCGCGACGGGCAAAATCCTGCGCATGCACTCGGGAAAGCGCCACCTGCTGGGCACGAAGGCGGCGAAGCGCATGCGCCGGTTGAAGAAGCTCACGCTGGTGTCCGGGGCGGATGCGAGGAACGTAAAGCAGATGCTTCCGTACGCCTGATCATTATTCTGCCGTAGGGGCGCCCGCCTGGGGTCGAGCAGACCCGCCGCAGGAGGGCGGGTGCCCCCGCGAGGGAAAAAGTTTCCGCGGGTCACAAGCCCGCGGTCATCGTGCCAGGCAGCGCTTCACGGGTGCCTGCCGGCCGAAAGGGCCCCGGAACTCGGGGCCGCGCAATAGACTTCGGAGACAAACCCGTTGCGATGCCAGCCTGCCCGCCGGATTTCTGGCGGGTGGCGAGTTCGCGCCCTGTTTGTCTCCCCGTTCAAGGAGAAAAATCGATGGCACGCGTCAAACGCGGCACAAAACGGCGTGCGCGCCGCAAGAAGTACCTGAGGCGCACCAAAGGCTTCTTCCTCACGAAGAGCAAGCTCTTCCAGTCGGCGCAGGAAGCGGCGAACCGCGCGGACCGCTACGCGTTCCGCGACCGCCGCGCGAAGAAGCGGCAGTACCGGCGGCTGTGGATTCAGCGCATCGGCGCCGCGGCGCGGCAGAACGGCCTGACTTACAGCCAGTTGCTGCGCGGGTTGAAGGCTGCGGGCGTCGGGCTGGACCGGAAAGTTCTGGCGGATCTCGCGGTACTGGATGCGGCGGCGTTCGCGCAGCTCGCATCGAAGGCGAAAGCCGCCGCGCCACCGCAGAAGAAAAAGGCGTAAGCGCGTTTTCCTGTCACTCCGATGGCCGATAACCCAACGGCAAAGACACTCGCGGAGCTTGGAGTATCCGACCCGCTGGCCGTGGCGCGCGAATTTGCCCGGGTTCGCGAGCGATTCGACCAGGAAGTGTCCATCGTCCGGGATGCAGCGCACTACACCCTGCTCCGCAACGCATGGGTAGGGCGAAAGTCCGGTGTGCTCACCTCGATCACGGACAACTGGCTCAAACCTGCGCCAGTGAACCTCAAGGCGATTGTCGGCCAGGCTCTGAACGAACTGCGGGCGCATGTCCAGTCGCGCCTCGAAGAGCAACGTCTGTCAGTCGAGGCGGGGGCCGAAGAAGCAGCGTCAGCGCGGGAACGCGTGGACCTGTCGCTGCCGGGAGCGGCGCGTCCTGTCGGCTCGCGGCACATCCTCCGGCAGGTCTTCAGCGAAATCGAGCGCATCTTCCTCGCGATTGGCTTCTCCGTCGTCGAAGGCCCGGAGATTGAGACGCCTTACTACAATTTCGAGGCGCTGAACATTTCCGAGTTTCATCCGGTCCGCGACGACATGGACACGTTTTATTTGGAACTTCCAAAGTCGGCGCCGGGGCCGCTCCTTCTGCGTACGCACACTTCGCCGATGCAGATCCGCACCATGGAAAAGCAGAAGCCGCCCGTGCGCGTGATCGTGCCCGGGAAAGTCTACCGGCGCGACAACCCCGATGCGACGCATTCGTTCGCGTTCCACCAGGCGGAGGGTCTCGCGGTGGATACGGACATAACCTTTTGCGATTTCAAGGGCACGATCGAGCATTTCGTGCGCGAATTCTTCGGGCCGGGCGTGAAGACGCGGTTCCGCCCCAGCTATTTTCCGTTCACCGAACCTTCCGTCGAGTTCGACGCTTCGTGCATTTTCTGCGGCGGCAGCGGCGCGGCCCCGGGCGGCGGCACGTGCTCAAAGTGCAAGGGCGCGGGGTGGATCGAGCTTTTCGGCGCCGGCATGGTGGACCCGGCCGTTTACGGCTTCGTGAATTACGATGCGGCGCGCGTCAGCGGTTTCGCCTTCGGCATCGGCATCGACCGCCTGGCGATGCTGAAGTACGGCATCGACGACATGCAGTTGTTTTTCCAGAACGACGTGCGCTTCCTGCGGCAGTTCCCGTGAAGAAACGGACGAAGAAAAGATGAAGGTCGTTTTCAACTGGCTGAAGGATTTCGTGGACGTGAAGGCGCCGGTGGAAGAGGTCGCTTCGCGGCTGGCTCTTTCCGGGACGAACATCGGCGGCATCGAGCAAGGCCCCCACGGGCCGGTTCTGGAGGCCGACCTGACGACGAACCGTCCCGACTGCCTGGGCCATTACGGCATCGCGCGGGAGGTCGCCGCGGTTTTCCGGCTTCCATTGAAGCCCTTCCTTTCCAAGCCGCCGGAAGGCGCGGCGCAGGCGAGCGATGCGGTGCGCGTGGAAATCGCCGCGCCGGAGTTGTGCGGGCGCTTCACCGCGCGGGTAATTCGCGGCGTAAAGATTCAGCCTTCGCCGGCGTGGCTGCGCGAACGGCTCGAAGCTGCCGGCGTGGCGTCGATCAACAACGTGGTGGACGCGACGAACTACGTGATGCTCGAGCTGGCGCACCCGCTGCACGCGTTCGACTACGACAAAGTGCGCGAACACCGCATCGTTATCCGCAAAGCAAACCGCGGCGAGAAAATGAAGACGCTCGACGGAATCGAGCGGCAGCTCTCGCCCGACCTGTGCATGGTCTGCGACGGCGATGGGGCGCGCGCCGTAGGCATCGGCGGAATCATGGGCGGCGCGGAGACGGAGATTTCGTTTTCGACGAAAAATGTCTTGATCGAATGCGCGTGGTTCGATCCGATCGGCATCCGCCGCGGGACGCGCTTCTTGAAGCTGTTCACGGAGGCCTCGACCCGGTTCAGCCGCGGCGCCGATCCGGAAATGCCGGGGCTTGCTTCGCGGCGCTGCGCCGAGCTGATCCTGCAGCTTGCCGGCGGCGAATTGCTCGCCGGCGTGGTGGACGTCCATCCCGGCAAGCGCGCGCCGAAGAAGATCACGCTGCGCCGCGCGGAGCTGCTGCGCGTGATGGGCGCAGACGTGCCGGACAAGGAAGTGGAAGCGATCCTGTCGGCGCTGGGGTTTGTGCCCATGCGCGGGGACGCGAATCGCGGCACGGAGGGCTCGCTGCTCGCGGCGTGGGAATGCACGCAGCCGTCGTGGCGCGCGGACGCCGAGCGCGAAATCGACCTGATCGAGGAAGTCGCGCGGGTCCACGGCCTGGAAAAATTTCCGCCGCGGTTCCCGGTGGCGCGGCAGGCGGCGGCGCGGCTGCCGCACGCGGAGGCAGAAGACCGGCTGCGCGAGCGGCTCATCGGGCTGGGATACCGCGAGATCCTGACGATTCCGCACGTCGCGGAAGAGCGCAACGATCTTTTCCGGCCGGCGGATGCAGCGCCCGCGCGGCTCTCCAACCCTCTTTCGGAGGAGGCGAGCGTGCTGCGCTCGACGGGCGCGGTGACCATGGCTGCGGCGCTCGAATGGAACCTGAACCACGGCCAGCGCAATGCACGGCTGTTTGAGATCGGGCGGCAGTACCGCCTGAGCGGCAACGAGGCCGTCGAAACGCGCGTGCTGACCATCGGCGCGACCGGCGAGGCTCGCGAGAAGAACCTCGAGGATGCGGCGCGCAAGTACAACTTTGCCGACCTGAAGGGCGACCTGGACGCGATTGGCGAGCTGGCCGGAGAAATACGCTGGGAGGAGGGCGGCCCGGAGTGGATGCATCCCGCATGCCGCGGCCGGATTTTCCTGAACGCGAAGGAGTCCGGCGCAGCGGGGCAGCTTGCCCGGCGCACGGCGGAGCGGCTGAAGCTGCGGCAGGAAGTGTTCCTGGCCGAGATCGAGCTCGAGCCACTGTATGCGGCGATGACGGCGGCGCAGAATGCCCGGCGGTTTACGCCGCTGCCGCGATTCCCCGCCGTGGAGCGCGACTTCTCCCTGCTTTTGACCGACGGGACAAAGTTCGCGGACGTGGCGGCGGCGATTCGCTCGCTGGCTATCGCCGAAATCACCTCCGTTGAGGCGGCGGACCTGTTCCGCGGGAAAAA
>DASZZJ010000043.1:0-12415 GCA_035545075.1 Candidatus Acidiferrales bacterium | reverse complement strand
ATGCCTGCCGACCGGTTTTTCCGATCGGCGCTTTTCTTCCTGATCTTCACTTCGGTCGCCACGCTGGCAAGCACCGGGCATCTGGATGCCTTCACGTCCGTGGTGGCGCCTCTCGCTGTGCTTCTCAAGGGTTTCCGCCTCTGGAGCGGCCGCGGACCTGAAGTCTCACACCGCCTGGCCACGGTGTTCGTCGTTGCCTACCTCGCCATTTTCCCGGTGGACTACCTGGTATTCTCGCGCGCCCTGGCGGCAAACGGAGCAAATCCCGCGTTGTATGCCGCGCTTCTGGCGACGGTCCACTTTCTTCTGTTTGTCCTGCTCGTACGGCTCTACAGTGCTTCCACCGATCGCGACGCGCTGTTTCTCGCACTGCTCTCCTTCGGAGGGATCCTTGCTGCGGCAACGCTCACGATTGACACCTATTTTCTTGTCCTGTTTTTCATCTACATGATTTTCGGCGTGGCCACGTTCATCGGATTTGAGATGCGGCGGGGCGCGCGGGGCGTCGTGTCACACTACCGCCCGGGTCTGGAGCGGAAGCTCAACCGCGCGCTCGGTGCTGCCGCGTTGAGCGTTTCGCTGGGAGCCATCCTCCTGGGCGGGTTCTTCTTCTTTCTGTTCCCGCGCTTCACCGCAGGCTATTTCGGGCGAACGAATCCGCTGCCGTCCCTGATGACGGGTTTCACCGATGAGGTGGAACTCGGCCAGATCGGTGAGATCAAGAAAAACACAGCCGTGGTCATGCGCGTGAGGACCGGGCTACTCGGCGCCTCCTACCGGTTGCGCTGGCGCGGAATTGCGCTGACGACATTTGACGGCAAGCGCTGGTCCTCGCCGGAGCGGGGAGAAACCGTCCTTCCCTTCGATGCGGATGGCTGGATTCACCCGCGCGAATTCCCGGAAGCCATGCGCGCGCATTCCGTGCCCCTGCGCTACACGATTCTCCTCGAACCCATCGCCACCGACGCGGTGTTTGCACCATCCTATGTGATTTCGTTGAGGGGGAAATTCTCCGGGGAAGGCGCCGCGGCCACGCGCAGGAACTACCTTCTCGTGGACAAGACCTCTTCGCTCTCGAACCCCTTCCACAATTATGCGGCGATGCGCTACGAAGGATTCTCGCTCGTGCCGCTGCTCTCGCCGCAGCTCCTGCGCACGGCATCGCAGGATTACCCCGAAGACCTGCCCGCCGTCTACCTGCAACTCCCGCCGCTCGACCAGCGCGTTCGGGACTTGGCACGACGGATCACGGCGCAGGCGGCCACGCCTTACGACAAAGCAGCAGCTATCGAGAGCTACTTACTGAGCAACTATCGCTACACACTCAACCTCACCGGCCGGCCGGGTGAAGATGCGCTCGCCCGTTTTCTCTTTGAGACCCGCGCCGGGCATTGCGAATATTTCGCAACGGCCATGACGATCCTGTTGCGCACACTCGACATTCCCGCGCGCTATGTGAACGGCTTCCTTCCCGGCGAGTACAACGACGTGGGCAATGACTACGTCGTCCGTGCCAGCGACGCCCACAGCTGGGTCGAAGTGTATTTTTCGGGTTACGGCTGGCTGACCTTTGACCCCACGCCGGCGGCGGCCTCGTCATCCGGCGTGCTCGGGCGGCTCGGCGCATACTGGGATTGGTTCCAATTGATGTGGAACGAATGGGTCATCAGCTACGACGTCGCTCACCAGATTACGCTCTCGCAGAACATCCAGCGGGGATCGCAAGCATGGACGGCGCGGGTGCGCGAGTTTGTTCAACGGGCGGAGCGCAAAGGGAAAGAGTTCATCGCCCTGTGGCAAGAAAAACACGGCGCATTGCGGGGGCTCCTGCCCCTCGTGCTGCTCCTCTTTCTCGTGGCGCTGAATTACAATGCCCTTCGCCGGGCCGCCCTGCGGGTGCGCCTCGAATGGCGGGCGCGCTCTTCGCTCGGAACGCGGCCGGACGCGCAGCTTGCTTCCCTCCTCTACCAGGATCTTCTGCGCGTGCTCTCGCGGCGAGGCTTGCGGCGGGGGGCATCACAGACGCCGCTCGAGTTCGCCGCCGCCCTGGACGCGCCCGGAGTCTCCCCGGCTGTGGATGAGTTCACAGGCCTCTATGTACGCGCGAGATTCGGCGGTACTCCTTGCGACGCGCCGCGCCTGCGCGCCCTGATTCAGCAGGCGCGGGCCGCCCTGCGCGCAGGATAGCCGCGAAGCGATCTTCCGAATGCGCCGCCCCCGCGGGTCCGGAGCGGCGCGCGTGTTACACTTGAGGATTGCGCGGCAGCGTGAATCCTCAATCAATGGCCAATCTTCCCAAAGTAGGCTTTGTCAGCTTGGGTTGCCCGAAAAACCTCGTGGACACGGAGGTGATGATGGGCATCCTCGCCCGCAGAGGCTACGAGCTGACGCCTCGCGCGGACGAGGCCGACGTCCTGGTGGTGAATACCTGCAGCTTCATCGAGCCGGCGCAAAAAGAGTCCGTAGAGACCATCCTGGAGATGGCCGAATACAAGAAATTCGGCGCGGCAAAAAAACTTATCGTCGCCGGATGCCTGGTCGAACGATTCCGGCGGCAGATACTGGAACAGATTCCGGAAGTGGACGCGGTGGTCGGGACAGGAGAAGTGGACCGCATCCTGGAAGCGGTCCAGGGCGATTTACGGGTATTGCCCGCGGAGCCGCCCGCGTTCCTCTACCACGATTTGACGCCGCGCATTCGCACCACACCGCGGCACGCCGCCTACATCAAAATCGCGGAGGGCTGCGACCATCCGTGCAGCTTCTGCATCATTCCGCAACTGCGCGGGGCATTTCGCAGCCGGAGATTCGAATCGGTCGCGCGCGAGGCGGAAAACCTGGCGGCAGCCGGCGCGCGCGAGCTCACGCTGATCGGGCAGGACACGACTTCCTACGGCGAAGACCTCGGCCTGCGCGACGGCCTCCCCGCGCTTCTCGAACGGCTTTCGGGGATCGAAGAGCTTTTGTGGGTGCGCTTCCTCTACGCCTATCCGAACCGCGTCACGCAGAAGCTGCTCGACACACTGGCGGCCCGGCCGAGGCTCGCGAAATACATGGATATGCCCTTGCAGCACGCCAGCCGCAGCGTGCTGGCGCGGATGAAGCGCGGCTCGAGCGGTGACGCGTTCTTGAAGCTGCTGGAGCGGATTCGCTCGACCATCCCGGGCGTTTCCCTGCGGACGTCGTTTATCGTCGGCTTTCCCGGGGAGAGCGAGGCGGACTTCGCGGAGCTTTGTGATTTTGTACATGCCGCGCAGTTCGACTGGATGGGCGTGTTTGAGTATTCGGACGTGGACGCGGCCGCCAGCGCGGTTCTGGATGGAAAGGTGGATGCGGAAACGATGGCTGAGCGGCGCAACCGCCTCATGACCGTCCAGAAGCGGATATCAAAGAAGAAATTGCGCGCGCACAGGGGCACGGTGCGGACGGGGCTGGTGGAAGGGCCGTCGAGCAACAATCCGCTGGTGTGGGAAGCGCGGCTCGAGGGCATGGCGCCGGAGATTGACGGCAAGCTCTATTTGACGGACATCGAGGTGAACGGAACGGCGGCCCAGCCCGGGGATGTGGCGCGCGTCGAAATTACGCAGACGGACGCTTACGACCTGATCGGGCGCGTGGTCGAGATTCTACCTCCACCTGTCTCGCAGAGTGTGTCTGCGAGCACGCCCCCGCAGGCGCTGCAGCGGATTTCGACCGGCGCACCCCTTCGCGTTCTCGTGTAAGATTCCTGTAAGCTGTCTTCCCGGGCGAAGGCCCCGCGCGGGGCCAGAGTCGAGGGATCGCGGCAACATCGATGACGCACCGCTGCCCTATTTGTAAAGCTCCCACGGATTCTGCCAAGAACGCTGACTTCCCTTTTTGCAGCGAGCGCTGCCGTCTGTTGGACTTGGGGAACTGGGCGGCGGAGCGTTACGTCGTCTCCGAGCCGGTCCTCGACGACCCGGCCCCAGGCGTGCCCCAAAAAACAGATGGAACCGAAGACGAATAGCCCGAGAACCAACACGGCGGGGAAAAAACCGCGCTTGGCCTTGGCCGTCGCCACGGTTCTGGGCGTTGGCTACATCCCAAAGGCGCCGGGGACGTTCGGCTCGCTCGTGGGCATCGTGATTGCCATTCTTGCGGACCCCCTCTGTCTCCTCCTGAGTAAGCCCGGGGCCCGCGGCGCTGCGGCAATGTCCAGAATTTCGGGCCATTTTCTTCCCCTGCTCTTTTTTCTCCTCCCCGTCGCCGCCCTTCTCGCCATCGCATGGATCGGCGTTCGGTGTGCTTCTCGCGCAGCCGCCTTCGCCGGCATCCAAGATCCGCAATACATCGTCATTGACGAAGTCTCCGGCCAGCACCTGGCTCTTGTGCTGGCACTCTTCCCCGTCGCACTTCCGGCGCAGATCACGCACAACCCGGATTTTCTCGCCTACGGAATTTATTTTGCTTTGAGCCTCCTGAACTGGAAATACTTGCTCGCGGGTCTTATACTTTTTCGCGTCTTTGATATCTGGAAGCCGTTTCCGATACGACGGCTCGAGAGGCTTCCTGGCGGCTGGGGCATAATGGCCGACGACTGGATGGCGGGCATCTACGCCGCAGTCGTGCTGCGGCTGGTGCTCCACTTTGGCGTGATTTGAAATTGACATGAAATTCGGCTTCAGCGGAACGGCAGAGAAGAACGGCATCCCGCGCATCGAGCGTATTACGCCCGGAGCCGCCATTCCCGGCGGCGAGATCCACATCCAGGGCAGCGGATTCGCGGCGCGGAGCCACGCGCAGCCGGTGGTGCACTTCGGCGAAGCGGAGGGCAGCGTCCTTCTGGCCACGGACATTCGCCTGATCGCGCGCGTGCCGGATGGAGCGAGCGGCGGAACGGTGCGCGTTTCGACGGGCTCCGCGGAGAGCCAGCCGCATCCCATCGCGATCGGGGTTCAGGTGGCGGACAACCTGCATCCGGTCGCGAGTCCAGCCGTGGACGGCGAAGGAAACATCTACGTGACCTTCAGCGGGCCGCGCGGCGAGCGCGTGCCCGTGTCCCTCTACAAGATTACGGCGAATTACAGCGTGAAGCCGTTCTTGACTTCGCTGATAAATCCGAGCGGGCTGGCGCTGGACCGCGCCGGAAATCTCTTCGTTTCCTGCCGACACGACGGCAGCGTGCACCGCGTGACTCCCAGCGGCCACGCCGAGATGTGGGTTGAGGGCATGGGCATTGCCACCGGGCTGGCGTTCGACCCGGAAGAGAATCTCTATGTCGGCGACCGCAGCGGAACGATTTTCAAGGTCAGCCCGAACCGCGAGATTTTTGTCTTCGCCACGCTCGAGCCGTCCCTCGCCGCGTATCATCTCGCTTTTCACCCTTCGGGGGATCTCTACGTGACCGGCCCGACGACCTCGAGCTACGACCGCGTGTACCGGATTACGCAAGGCGGCGAAGTGCAGACTTTCTACCGCGGGCTCGGCCGGCCGCAGGGACTGGCCTTCGACCGCGACACGAACCTCTATGTGGCCGCATCGTACAGCGGCCGCCGGGGAATCGTGCGCATTCCTCCGCAAGGCCAGGCCGAGCTCGTGCTTAGCGGGCCGGGAATTGTGGGCCTGGCGCTCCAGCCGAGTGGGCGCGCCATCATCGCCACCACCGGCGCGATCTTCAGTCTCGATTGGGACGTCCACGGCCTGCCGCTGGGGATAGCCGCCCGCATGCGGCAAAAATAATGAAGGCGGAGATCATCGCGGTCGGTTCGGAGATGCTGACGCCGGACCGGGTGGATACTAATTCCCTGTTCCTCACCGAAGAGCTGAACCGGCTGGGCATCGAAGTCGTGCGCAAGACGATTGTCGGAGACAACCGGCAATTCCTGACCGACGCCTTCCGAGGCGCGCTCGAACGCGTCGAACTGGTGATTGCTTCGGGCGGCCTCGGCCCCACCGAGGACGACCTCACGCGCGAAACGGTGGCCGAGCTGCTCGGGCGGAAGCTCCGCCGCGACGACGAAATCGTACGCGCCATCGAGGCCCGCTTCCGCAGCTTCAAGCGCGAGATGCCGGCGGTCAATGTCCGCCAGGCGATGGTGCCGGAGGGCGCCGAGGCCCTCGACAATCCGCGCGGGACAGCTCCTGGGCTATGGATCGAAGACCGCGGGCGGATGATCGCGCTGCTCCCGGGCCCGCCGCGCGAGCTGAAGCCCATGTTTCTCGAAAAAATCGTGCCGAAGCTCCAGCGGCGCGTCTCCGGCGTGCGCATGATTCACCGGGAGTTGCGCGTCGCCGGAATGGGCGAATCGCACGTCGAGCAGCGCATCGCTCCCATCTACAAACGGTTCCCGGAGGTGCACACGACGGTTCTGGCCGCGCCCGGCGAAATCCAGATTCATCTGCGGATGTGGACCGGGGACGCAAGCTTGGCCGAAAAAGCGATCAACGAAATCACCGAAGGCATCCAGCTCGCGCTCGGAGAGCGCATCTTCACGACCGAAGGGCAGCCGCTCGAAGAGGTCGTGGCGCAACTGCTGATCATGAATCATGCGACGATCGCCGCCGCGGAGAGCTGCACGGGTGGCCTGCTGGCCCAGCGGCTGACGACCATCGCCGGGAGCTCATCGTATTTTCTGGGCGGCGTGGTCTGCTACAGCAACGAGCTGAAATCGGCTTGGGCGGATGTGCCGGCGGAGACGATTCAGGCGAAGGGAGCGGTGAGCGCGGAAGTGGCCATCGCGCTCGCCGACGGCATACGCCGGCGGGTGGGCAGCGTGCTCGGCTTGGGTATAACGGGAATCGCCGGGCCGGGTGGCGGCTCGGAAGAGAAGCCCGTCGGGACGGTACATATCGCACTCGCCAGCGCGGCGGGCGTGAAGGAGCTCGGACGGATCTACCCGGGCGACCGCGAAGCGATCCGCTGGCAAGCGTCGCAGATGGCGCTGGACATGGTGCGCGTTCATTTCCTCTATGGCGCCCCGGTGAAGGCAGCCGGGCGGGGCTGAGCCTTGCGCCTGTTCGTCGCTCTGGAGATTCCTGCGGCGGTGCGCGACAATCTGTCCGCTCTGATCCGGGAGCTGCGGCCGCTCGCTCCTCAGGCGCGCTGGGTCCGCGTGGAGAATCTTCACGTGACGCTGAAATTTATCGGCGAGGCCCCGCCGGAAAAGTCGGACGCGATTCAGAAAACTCTATCGGCCATCCCGGCGGAAGGGCACATCGTGCTGGACTTCCGGGGGATGGGATTCTTTCCGGACGAGCGGAGGCCGCGCGTCTTCTGGGTGGGAATCACGGCGGGCCCGGAGCTCGCGGGCCTCTCGGCGGAGATCGAGAGCCGGCTCGAGCCGCTGGATATTCCGCGCGAACGGCGGGCCTTTTCGCCGCATTTGACCCTGGCACGGTTTCAAGAGCCGGGAAACACAGACGGAATCCGCGCTGTGGCGCGTGAACGGAACGCGCAGAGCTTCGGCGTGCACACCGCCCAGGAGTTCTGCCTTTTCCAAAGTCAATTGAAACCAGCCGGGGCGCAGCACACGCGCCTCGCCGCATTTCCCTTCGCGCGGAAAGGGGCCTGAAGGCCGATGTTTGTTTCCACTTCGATCCCCCTTTGGACTTGGATTGTGCCCGGCAGCTACCTGCTCGGCTCGATTCCCTTCGGGCTGATCCTGGGCAAGGTTCTGGGCAGGCGGGATGTAAGGGCGGCGGGCAGCGGCAATATCGGCGCGGCAAACGTAGCTCGCGTCGCGGGGGCGGGCGCAGGCGTTCTGACTTTGCTGCTGGACGCGGCGAAAGGCGCGTTCCCCGTCTGGCTCGCGGCAAGGGCCTCCGGCGAGAATGCCGCCATGATGATGGCCGCCGCATTGGCCGCCATCGCGGGCCACTGCTTCCCCATCTGGCTGAAATTTCGCGGCGGAAAGGGTGTGGCGACGGCGGCGGGCGCTTTCCTGGTCCTCAGCCCTTTCGCCATGGGATGCGCGGCTCTTCTGTTTATCCTCGTGGTCTTTCTCTGGCGAATCGTTTCGTTGGCGTCGTTGGCGGCCGCGGCGGCCATGCCGCTCCTGGTCTATTTCCTCTGGGCGCCGCATCGCGCACCTCCGTTCATCGTAAGCTTCGGAACTCTTTTTGCCGCGGTGCTGATCTTCGCAAAGCACAATGGGAACCTCCGGCGGCTGTGGAGAGGAGAAGAGCCGCGCTTCGCGTTTGGCCGGAAGGATCGCGGTGGCAAGTGACACGCATTGCGATTCTCGGAGGCGGGAGCTGGGGGACGGCGTTGGCGATCCTTCTGGCGCGCAGCGCAAAGGCGCACAGCGTCTCGCTCTGGGTGCATGATCCGGAGGTCGCCGCGGCCATCCACAGGGACGGCGTGAACGCCGCTTATCTGCCGGGTTACGAGATCCCTCCGCAAGTGCGCGTGACCTCGGACGAGGGCGAAGCACTCGCCGGCGCGCGGATTGTTCTCGGCGTCATGCCCTCGACATACGCGCGCAGCGTCTATGCGCGGGTGCTGCCGCATCTTACGGCCGATGCGGATTTCGTCAGCGCAACCAAAGGCCTGGAGCCCGGCAGCCAGGCGCGAATGAGTGAAGTCATCGCGCAGGTGGTTTCGCTCAAGTTCCCGCCCCGCATTGCGGTGCTCTCTGGCCTGTCCTTCGCGGCAGAGGTCGCGCGCGGAGACCCGACGGCGGTCGTCCTCGCATCGCGCGACCCGGCCCTGTCCGCGAGGTTGCAGGATGAGCTGTCCGGACCCACTTTCCGGCTCTACACGAATGAGGACATTCTCGGTGTGGAATATGCCGGAGCAATGAAGAACGTGATCGCGATCGCAGCAGGAGCGTGCCAGGGCCTGGGTCTCGGTTCGAATTCGCTCGCGGCGCTGATAACGCGCGGGCTCGCGGAAATGACCCGGCTCGCTGTAGCACTCGGTGGAGCGCCTGAGACCCTGGGCGGACTCGCCGGCCTCGGCGACCTGGTCCTTACCTGTACCGGCGCGCTGAGCCGCAATCGTCATGTCGGGGTCGAGCTGGGGAAAGGCCGCGCCCTGGCCGAAATCCTTGCCGGAATGCGCATGGTGGCCGAAGGGGTCCATTCCGCGGAGGCGGTGCTCGGATCGGCTCGCGCACACGGCGTTGAAATGCCCATCACCGGGCAGGTTGTCGAAATCCTTCACGGCCGGCGCGCGCCTCACGAGGCAATTCGAGAGATCATGGAGCGGCGCCTCAAGCGCGAATAGCGGGGGCAACGGACGTTGAGACGGTGCAGCCCCGCTCGCGGCCGGATAGTACGAAGGTTCTAGTTGAGAGTGAGTGACACCTTCCGCAAGAGAGTCTCCAAGCCGTCACGTTGCGCGTAGAATAGGATTGCGTATGTCCCAGTCCCTCGCCAGCATCTGGAATTGGTTGCGCACCGGGCGTGTGCGCCTGCTATGGCTCGTTCTCGGCGCGATGCTGCTGGTCAGCGCGTTTCCCATCTCGCTGTACCACCGCCAAGTGTTGCAGCTGAGCGAGGAAAAGCTGGTGAATACGGAGCGCGTGCAACAGACCGAGGTCACGCGCTCGCTGTCGGATGAAATCAGCCAGTTCGAAGCCAACCTGACGCAACAACTCATCAGCCAGAGGCAGATTCTGGCGCTGACCGGATTGATCCAGGATGTCGAAGATCCCGCCGCGCAACCGAAAGTCACGCGGCTGCTCGAAAACTTTATCGCCAGCAATCCCAAGACATTTGTTTATCTGACCGCCGTCGGGCGGAAGGGCAAAGGCACGGGCGCCTCGCAAGGAAACTCTCACCCGGAGCAGGATCCCTTTGTCAACAAAGCCCTGCAGCGCGCTTTCTCTACGTGTGTCCAGTCGCTGATTTTCCGCAGCGATCCCCTGGCGCTGGATGACCGCCCGGCCTTTGTGATCGCCGTGCCGCTGCAAGTCGGCGACCAATTTACGGGAATGCTTGCCGCCGTCGTCTCGCTCGAGCCCGTCCTGCACCGCCTCCAGGAAACGAGCGTGCGCGGCCGCGAGGTCTTTGTCGTCGATCGTTATGGCCACCTGGTTGCCCATCCCTCTCCGCGGGAGATGGTGCCGGGAACGGACCTCATCGGCCAATCGCCCCTCGTCGCACATATCCGCTCGCTGCCGCAGGAGCTGCGCGCGACGGAGACAATGCGCTTCACGCTGAAAGACAAGAACCGGACGACCGAGATGATTGGCACCTACAGCACGCTCCCCGAAGTGAACTGGGCGGTGATCGCGCAGCGCAGCTTGTCGCAGGCGCGGGAAGACGCCGGAGTAAAGGAATTGAATCGCCAAGCTCTTGCCTTCGTCCTGGGCGTGACCCTCATGGCCATCCTGGTCGGCTACTTCTTCGCCGTGGGCATCAGCAAACCGATCCGCGGCCTTGCCGCCTCGACTCGCGCCATCAGCCGGGGCGAATTTCACCAGCGTTCGGCCGTGCGCGGCGCCTCCGAAATCAGCGAGCTCGCCGAGACCTTCAACAAGATGGCCGGCGACATTGAAGAGTACATCGAGCGCCTGAAAGAGGCCGCGGAGGAAAACCGGGAGCTCTTCCTGGGCTCGATCCGCATGCTCTCAGCGGCGATTGACGAAAAGGATCCGTACACCCGCGGCCATTCCGGGCGCGTGGCGAAGTACTCGATGCTGATCGGGCAGGAGCTGGGGATGTCTGCCGAGGAGCTGGACCGCTTGCGCATCTCGGCTCTCCTGCACGACGTAGGCAAGATCGGCGTGGACGACCGCGTGCTGAAAAAACCGGGCTCGCTGACACCGGAGGAGTTCGCATTGATGAAACAGCACCCCGTGAAAGGCGCGAACATCATGCGTCCCGTCTCGCAGTTGAAGGAGATGCTGCCCGGAATCGAGCTGCACCACGAACACGTGGACGGGCGCGGCTACCCTTACGGCCTGGCGGGACATCAGATTCCCTTGATGGCGCGAATCATCGCCGTCGGGGACACCCTGGACGCCATGACCACCAACCGGCCGTACCAATCCGCCATGGACCTCGAATACGCGCTCGCGAAGATCAAGACACTGACTGGCACGAAGTTCGACGGGGCGGTCGTCACGGCGCTCGAAAATGTGATTCAAAAGGGAAAGCTGCGCCTGACCGCAGTCGAAGTTCAAGTGTAGCCGCGCTCCTCCTCGACCCGCGCTCGCTCCGGCTCTTCTGTTACAATTTTAGGTTCAGGAACCTCGCGCAAGAACAACCGTATGATTTCGCTTTTCGGAAAATCAGATCGGCAAGAAGCGTCGCTACTCGAACGGCTGAAAGAATCGGTGAGCAAGACGCGCGCCGCCCTCTCCACGAAGGTCGAGGAGATCTTCCGCGGCGAGCGCAGGATCGATCCCGCGCTCTTGAAGGAGCTCGAAAACGCGCTTCTCGCCTCGGACCTCGGCGTGCGCACAACCCGGGAAATCCTGGAGGGCGTGCGCGAGAAAATGACGCGCGCGGCGCTGGCCGACGTCCGGCAAGTCAAGCAGGAGATCAAGGCCCGGATCATCGCGATACTCTCGGCCTCTTCGGGAGAGCGCGGCGGCGCACCGTTGGCGGTCGCTTCCAATGGCGCAGCGCCGCGCGTCATCTTCATCGTGGGCGTGAACGGGGCCGGCAAGACGACCAGCATCGGGAAACTGGCGAACCGGATGCGGCAGGATGGGCTCAGCGTTCTGCTTTGCGCCGCGGACACGTTCCGCGCCGCGGCCGTCGAGCAGCTTGAAATCTGGGCCCGGCGCAACGGCATCGAGATCATCAAACAGAAGTCCGGCGCGGACCCCGCCGCCGTTGTTTACGACGCGATCGCCGCGGCGAAATCGCGCTCCACCGATGCTGTCATCGTGGACACCGCCGGACGGCTGCACACCAAGTCCAACCTGATGGCTGAGCTCGAAAAGATGAAGCGCACGGCGGCGAAGGTGGTGCCCGGCGCGCCGCACGACGTCCTGCTCGTCCTCGACGCCACGACCGGGCAGAACGGCCTGGCGCAGGCCCGCGAGTTCACCTCCACGGTGGGCGTCACCGGAATCATTCTCACGAAGCTCGACGGCACTGCGAAGGGCGGCATTGTCGTGGCCATTGCGCGCGAGCTGGGCCTGCCGATTCGTTTTGTCGGCACCGGCGAGCAGATCGGCGACCTCGTGCCCTTTGACGCCGAGACGTACGCCAATTCCCTCTTCGATTAGCGCGCGAGAAACCCAATGGACCGCTACGACATCCCGTTTATGCAGCGCGCCCTCGACCTCGCTCGCAAAGGCGCCGGCCTGACGAGCCCGAACCCGATGGTGGGATGCGTGATCGTCCGCGACGCCGAGCTCGTCGGTGAAGGCTTCCACCAGTTCGAATCGCGCGACCACGCTGAGATACTCGCGCTGAAATCGGCCGGCGAAAAGGCCCGCGGCGCGACCCTGTACGTCAATCTCGAGCCCTGCTGCCACACCGGCCGGACCGGGCC
>DASZZJ010000042.1:0-41427 GCA_035545075.1 Candidatus Acidiferrales bacterium | reverse complement strand
TCTTACCCCACCTTTTCACCCTTACCATGCCGAGCGTGCGTTGCGAAGACGTCCCGCAGGTTTTCCTGCGCGATGTCACCGGGCTGCGCTCTGCCGGCGGTATATTCTCTGTGGCGCTGTCCGTAGCCCGTGTAGCGCCGGCCCTTAGACCGGCATCCCACAGGCCCCCTGGCGTTACCAGGCGCGTTGCCCAACGGTGTCCGGACTTTCCTCCCGCCCCAAAAACTCGGGGCCAGCGATCGCCCGGCCCATCCACCACTCCGAATTATACGCCACTTGGCAACGGCGGAGCGCCCCGATTTCGTGACCTTTGTCGAGCCGCGCCCCGCCTCCGCACCAGACGAATCACGGAACGCTTTCCAGTGCTGCCTCTGAACAAGGAATTGATGTGTTGCCGCGGCGCGCGGAACTACTTCCCGGCGAGGACGGGGAGCATCACGGCGTCGGAAAACGCGCCGCCGATTCTCACTCTTCTCCCGTCCGGGCTATCGGTGGAGGCCGAGCAAAGATTCAAAATCTGATTCGGAGAGGATCGCCACGCCAAGGGACTTGGCTTTCTCATATTTCGAGCCGGGTTCGGTGCCGACGACGACGTAATTGGTTTTCTTGCTGACGGAGCCGGAGATTTTTCCGCCGTGCTGCTGGACAAGCGCCTCGGCTTCTTCACGGGAGCGGTTGGCGAGGCCGCCGGTGAAGACAAACGATTTCCCGGCGAGCTTCTGGCTTTTCACTTCGCGCTTTTCAGACGTGGGGCGGACGCCGGCCTTACGGAGCTTCTTGACGAGGTTGCGATTCGCGGGTTCGGAGAAGAATTCAGCGATGCTCGCGGCAACCTTGGGGCCGACCTCGGGGACTTCAACGAGCTGCTCCTCGGTGGCTGCGGCGAGCTCTTCGAGCGAAGAGAAATGTTCGGCGAGGAGCTGTCCGGTGCGTTCGCCGACAAAGCGCATGCCGAGCGCGTAGATGAGCCGCGCCAGTGAATTCTTCTTACTCGCTTCGATTTCGTCGAGGAGGTTTTGCGCTGATTTCTCCGCCATGCGCTCGAGGGCGGCGAGTGCGCCGAGTTTCAGCGCGTAGAGCTCGGCGACATCCTTCACGATTCCTTTGTCCACGAGCTGGTCCACGATTTTTTCGCCGAGGCCGTCAATGTTCATGGCGTGGCGCCCAGCGTAGTGGAGCAGAGACTCCTTGCGCTTGGCGGGGCAGGCGGCGTTGACGCAGCGATAGGCAACCTCGTCTTCGGACTTGTGGATGCGGCTGCCGCATTCGGGGCATTCCCTGGGCATGCGGAAGGCGCGGCGCGGCTTCCCTTCCTTGACGACTCTCACAACGTGGGGGATGACTTCTCCGGCGCGCTCGATCAAGACGGTATCTCCGATGTGCAGGCCGAGGCGCTCGATTTCGTCCATGTTGTGGAGGGTGGAACGGCTGACAGTGACGCCGCCGACCTGCACCGGCTTGAGGACCGCGACAGGGGTGAGGGCGCCGGTGCGGCCGACCTGAACAAGGATCTCGTTGACGACAGTGGTTTCCTGCTGCGCGGGATATTTGTAGGCGATGGCCCAGCGCGGCGCCCGGGCCGTGTAGCCCAGCTCGTTCTGAATGCCGGTAGAGTTGACCTTGACGACGACACCGTCTATTTCATAGGCCAGCTTCTCACGGCGGGCGTTCCAGGCGTCGCAATAAGCGAGGACTTCCTCGATGGAGGGGCAGAGTTTCCAGTCGTCGGAGGCGCGGAAGCGCAATTGCTTGAGGACTTGCAGACTTTCCGAGTGTTTTTCAAACGGGACTTTGCCGTCCGCGAGGAGGTAGTAGGCGAAGAAGTCGAGATTGCGGTTGGCGGTGATCGCGGGGTCGAGGACGCGCACGGCGCCGGCGGCGGCGTTACGCGGGTTAACAAAGATTTTGCCGCCCTGCTTTTCCTGCGCGCGGTTGAGGGCGTCGAAGGCCTTGCGGGTCATCATCACTTCGCCGCGCACCTCGAAATCGGCGCGGAGGCCGGCCTTCTTGAGCGCGGCCGTTTCGACGCGGAGAGGAATCGATCGAATGGTGCGGACGTTGAGCGTCACGTCTTCGCCGGTGGTGCCGTCGCCGCGGGTGACGCCGCGGACGAGGACGTCGTCTTCGTATTGGAGAGAGATGCTCAGGCCGTCGAACTTGTGCTCGGCGATGTACTCGATTCTTTCCCGGCCGCTGCCCTCACGGACGCGGCGGTCCCAGTCGCGCAGCGCGTCGTAGGAAAAGGCGTTGTCCAGGCTGAGCATGGCGCGGGCGTGGCGGACGGTCTGGACGCCTTCGCGAGGCGCGCCGCCGACGCGCTGGCTGGGCGAATCGGGCGTGATGAGCGAGGGATGCTCCGCTTCGAGCACCTTGAGGCGGCTCACCCGGCGGTCGAACTCCGCGTCGGAGATCTGCGGATCGTCCTTTACGAAGTAGAGGTACTCGTGGCGGCGAATCTCTTCGCGGAGCTTTTCGATTTCCTCTCTTGCAGCGGCGGCTTTGACCATGAAATCCCCAAAAAACCTTTCCGAAAAGGCCGGGCGTTATTATATAGAATGAACGTCTGCGAGAAAGAACAGCTTGCTTTCCTAGACCGATGACCGCCGACCTGCACAACGCCCTGTTGATCCACAACCCCCGCGCTGGAAGCGGGGGCCGGCGCCGCCTGTTGGATGAGGCGCGGCGCATCCTGGCCGCGGGAGGGATTGAGACCGAGCTGGCGGATACAGGCGCGCCAGGGCACGCGACGGAACTAGCGCAGACCGCTGGGGCCAGCGGGCGCGGCCTGGTGATCGTGTGCGGCGGGGACGGCACGCTGAATGAAGTGGTAAACGGACTGGCGGCGAGTCCGAACGGGCATCGCGTGCCGCTAGCCCTGCTTCCTGCCGGCACGGCAAATGTCCTGGCCAAGGAACTCGGTCTGCCGTGGAACATTCCGCGCGCGGCGGAAAAGCTTCTGCGCGGGAATTTGCGGGAGATTGCCCTGGGGCTGGCGACACCGCTGGAGAGGCCGGAAAAGAAGCGCTATTTCGTCAGCGTGGCGGGGGCCGGGCCCGACGGAGCGCTGGTGTATTCGCTGGATCTTGGACTGAAGGCCCGCATCGGGGTCCTCGCGTACTGGGGGGAGGGCGTGCGGCAAGTGGTGCGTTACAAATTTCCAAAATTCCGGATCATCACCGCGGAAAAACAGCTCGAAGCCACGCTGGCCGTTGTGGGACGGACGAAGCATTATGGCGGCCCGTTCAAGATCACGACGCGCGCGGACCTGCTCGAAGACCGCTTCGAGCTTGCCGCGCTCACCACGCGGAGCGCCCTGCGCTACCTGAGTTATCTGCCGGCGCTATGGTTCGGCGATCTGCGCGCGAGGGAAGGCGTGCACTTCTGGAAGTCGGAGAAGATTGTGTGCGAGCCGCTGGGGACCGAACCCGTGTACGCGCAGGTGGATGGCGAGCCTTTGGCGCGTCTGCCGGTGGAGTTCCGGATTGTCCCGCGGGCGGTGACTCTGCTCATGCCACCTCTCGAGAACGGGAGCGCGAAGAACACCTCTGCTTAACGGTGAAAATGGACCCGCTGACCCACGCCCTGGCATCGTTTGCGGCGACGCGCACTTTCTTTCCTCGCGCCCCGCGCGAGGCGGTGATCGCCGCGGTGCTTGCGGGCACGGTCGCCGATCTGGACCGGTTGAGCGGGTTCCTGGGCCCAGCGGCGTACTTCGCGGCGCACCGCACCTACTCGCATTCCGTTGCGGCGGCCGTTCTGATCGCGGCTGTCGCGGCGGGCCTCTCGCCTTTCTTGTTCAAGAAAAAAGAGAGCAGAGGGATCTCGGTTCCACAGGTACTCGTCATCGCGTGCCTTGCGTCGCTCCTGCACCTGGCGATGGATCTTTGCCAGAGTGACGGGGTCGCCCTGGCATGGCCCTTTCGCGGGACGCGATATGCCCTCGACTGGATCGGTGGCCTCGATCCCTGGATTCTGACGGCCCTCTTGGCGGGCGTCCTTATCCCGGCTTTGCTGCGGCTGGTCACCGAAGAGATCGGTGCGCGGTCCGAGGGCGCGCGCGGGCGGGCAGGCGCGGCCTTTGCGCTGCTGGCGGTTGCCGCATACACGGGAGGCCGCGGCGTTTTGCACTCGAATGCGCGCGCCGCGCTCGAGGCGCGAACCTACCGGGGAGAAAGCCCGCGCCGGGCCGCGGCGTTCGCGGAATCATTTTCCATCTTTGAGTGGCGCGGCATCGTCGAAACCGAAAGAGCCTTCTACCGGGTTACAGTCCCCGCCGGACCCGGAATGGCCTTTGATCCGGATGCGGCGGCGGCGAGCTTCAAGCCGGAGCCCTCGGCGGTGCTGGACGCCGCGAGAGATTCAGATGCCGCACGGCGCTTCCTGGCAATCGCGCGTTTTCCAAAAGCGACGATCGAAAAAACAATGGATGGCTTTCGTTGTGAGTTTCGCGACCTGCGTTTCGCCGCGGCCGGGGAAACGGAGAATGCACTGGCCGCGCTGGTCGAGTTGAGCACGGACACGAAAATCCGGCGCAGTGAAATTGTGTGGGAGCGCGAGCTTCCGCGTTAGTTGCTCCCGGGGGCGTCCCCGCCCTGGCCTGTCTTCGGCCCATCGGATGAATGCGGATGGCGCCGCTTGAGGATGAGCCGCGAGAGAAGATAGCTGACGGTTGTGAGCGAGATCACGAAGACCGCCACCTGAAGCTTGTGCTGTTGCAGGTAGGGCAAGGCATCCGCGCCGTAGCGGATGGAGAGATAGCCGATCCCGAAGTAGCGGAACAGCCGCGCCGAGAGCACCGCCAGGGTAAAGTTCAAGAGCGGCACTTCGAAGGCACCGGCGGCGAGCACAAAGATCTTGAAGGGAGTCGGCGGCGGAAGCAGCGCGGCGATGAGCACGCCGAAAAAACCGTTTTGTTCGACCCAGTGACGGATGACTCCTGCGTGACGGCCGGCCTTTTTGTGGAAAAGCGCTTCCTCTCCCTTGCGCGCGAGGAAGTAAAGCAGCACGCATCCCGCCACGGATCCCAGCGTCGCCGAGAGAGCGTACAGGGGCATGCGCGCCGGGTTCTTGACGGAAAACTGGATGAGAAGCAGATCGTTGATGATCGGAAAAGTGAGGACGGACGAATCGAGAAAGGAAACGACGAATAGCCCGGAGGCGCCGAGGCCGCCGGCAAACACCGCGATTTTGTTCCGCAGAACTTCCAGCCAGGATCGCAAGCCGGCCCCCCGTGGAACCTCCACAGTGTAGCAGCAGGGCGCGTCAGGGAAGCGTCCGGATCGCTTCGAAAATCACCTCCCAGAAGCGGTGGAGTCGCTCCAGGACGATCGCTTACAGCCGGAGGACGCACGCGACATTGCCCAACGAACGGAGGAGCACGTTACTCTCCAGGTAGAAGCGGTAATGCCAGGGACGCAGCTCTGACAGCCCGCCGGAGATGCCGATCACAGGGCATGTAAATCGAGCGGCTTCAACCCCAGCGATTCCAGCAAACGTTCGTCTTCGTCCCTGCCTGGATTCGGAGTCGTCAACAACCTTTCGCCCACAAAGATCGAATTCGCCCCCGCCAGGAAGCAAAGCGCCACGGCTTCCGGCGAGAGCTGCTTGCGCCCGGCGGCGAGCCGCACGAATGCTGCGGGCATGAGGATCCGCGCTGTGGCGATTGCGCGCACCATCTCCAACGGATCGAGTGGCGGCATGGCAGCGAGCGGCGTACCCTCCACGCGGACCAGCATGTTGATCGGGACGCTCTCCGGATGCGGATCGAGGGTCGCCAACTGGTGCAGAAGGCCTACGCGGTCTTCCTCTCGCTCGCCCATGCCGAGAATTCCCCCGCAACAGACCGTAATCCCGGCTCGGCGTACGGCGGCCAAGGTGCGCAGGCGATCCGCGTAGACCCGCGTGGTGATAATGTTTCCATAGAACTCCGGTGATGTGTCGAGATTGTGGTTGTAGGCCGTGAGCCCCGCCTGCTTGAGCTGCACAGCCTGCTCTTCGGTCAGCATGCCCAGGGTGCAGCAGACCTGCATGCCGGTTTCCGCAACGCCACGCACCATCTCCAAAACGCCTTCGAATTCCCTCCCCTGCGGGGCTTCCCGCCAGGCCGCGCCCATGCAAAAACGGGTCACTCCACGCTTGGCGGCATCGCGGGCCACGGAAATTACGTGCCGCGGATCCAGGAGTTCCTGGCGCTCAACGTCCGTGTGATAGCGCGCGCTCTGCGGGCAATACGCGCAGTCCTCCGGACAGCCCCCCGTCTTGATCGAGATGAGCTGGCAAGTCTGCACGTGCTTTGTGGAATGATGCTGGCGGTGGACGCTCTGCGCGCGAAATACCAGCTCGGGCAAGGCCGTGCGATAGATTGCCGCCACCTCGGCTCGCGTCCATTCGGTACGCACACCACCGTGCGGCCCTGTGCTCACTTCTGTCGGCATGATCCCCGCAAACGACCGGATCGCAATCTGTTCCCTGGCAATCGTCCCCGGTCAGTAGGCAGATGGTATCACCGCTCGCGAACAGTTTGCCTCATCGGATTCCAGTGACTGCATAAAGAGCGGCAGGGGCCATCTCCCCGAAGCGACCCGCAAGGTTTGACCGCCACATGTCTACATGTTATAAAAGCCCGCTTTGCATGAGTTTCTGCGCGAGCCGGGGGGACTCTTCCTGCAAAGCCGCTCGAAACTGTGGTGCGGTAAGCGCAAACTCGGCATTCCTTGTCCCAAGTACGGTTTGGGAGCTGCTTTATTCTCCGGGAGGGGCTCCCCGGGCGCCCTCGGACGGCCTCCGGTCGAAGAAGTGTGCTGGAGAAAGACGTTCCCTGAAGAGACCGACCCTGGCAGAGGTTTCTCCATGGAGGAAAGAGCACGCATGCGCACATGGCTCTCAACGGCGCCGTTTTTCCGGCGCTCGGTGGCGAAGGTCCTGGCTGCCGTCCTCGTGTCTCTATTGATCGGCGCTCCGGCCCTGCTGGCGCGTCCCGCGCCGGAAGCGACGGGCGGCGAGGCCAACCTGAAACTGCCGGACCTCTCGCAGGTGCAGTTCCTCGGCGTCAACGGCCACCGGCTGCTCACCGTCGGCATCCTGTTCTGCGTTTTCGGACTAATCTTCGGCCTCACGATTTACAGGCGGCTGAAGAACCTGCCGGTGCACCGCGCGATGCGGGAGATTTCCGAGCTGATCTACGAAACCTGCAAGACCTACCTGATCACGCAGGGGAAGTTCCTGCTGCTTCTCGAAATCTTCATTGCGGCGGTGATCGTGCTCTATTTCGGGGTGCTGCAGCACCTGGGGACGCTGCGCGTGAGCATCATCCTGCTCTTCAGCCTGGTGGGCATCGGGGGCAGCTACGGGGTCGCGTGGTTCGGCATCCGCGTGAACACCTTTGCCAATTCGCGCACGGCCTTCGCCAGCCTGCGCGGCAAGCCCTTCCCGATTTACAACATTCCGCTCCAGGCCGGAATGAGCATCGGCATGATGCTGATCAGCGTCGAGTTGCTGATGATGCTCTTCATCCTGCTGTTCATCCCCGGCGATTACGCCGGCCCGTGCTTCATTGGTTTCGCCATCGGGGAATCGCTGGGTGCGGCCGCCCTGCGCATCGCCGGCGGCATCTTCACCAAGATCGCGGACATCGGTTCCGACCTGATGAAGATCGTCTTCAAGATCAAAGAAGACGACGCTCGCAACCCGGGCGTAATCGCAGATTGCACCGGCGACAACGCGGGCGACTCGGTCGGGCCGAGCGCTGACGGGTTTGAGACCTACGGCGTCACCGGCGTCGCGCTGATCACGTTCATTCTGCTCGCCGTGAAAAACCCGAAGGTCCAGGTCCAGTTGCTGGTCTGGATATTCATCATGCGCATCGTGATGCTGGTCGCCAGCGCCGCGGCGTACTTTCTGAACGCCGCGATCGCCAAAGCCCGCTACGCCCAAGCCGAGGAGATGAACTTCGAGGCGCCACTGACCTCGCTCGTGTGGATCACCTCCGGGGTTTCGATTCTGTTCACCTACGCCATCTCTTCACTCATCATCCCTGCCCTCGGCGGCGACGCCACGCAATGGTGGAAGCTCGCGACCATCATTTCCTGCGGGACCCTGGCGGGCGCAATCATCCCGGAGCTCGTCAAAGTTTTCACTTCCACCGAGTCGCGCCACGTCAAGGAGGTCGTCACTTCAGCGCAGGAGGGTGGCGCTTCGCTGGGCATCCTCTCCGGATTTGTGGCGGGCAATTTCTCCGCCTATTACCTGGGGCTGGCGATGGTCTTTCTCATGTCCATCAGCTACCTCTTCAGCCTGCAGGGGCTGAGCAGCTTGATGGACGCCCCGGCGGTGTTCGCCTTCGGCCTCGTGGCGTTCGGCTTCCTCGGCATGGGTCCCGTGACGATCGCCGTGGACTCCTACGGCCCGGTGACGGACAACGCCCAGTCGGTCTACGAGCTCTCCCTGATCGAGCAGCTTCCGGGTGTACGGGAAGAGACCAAGAAGGAATTCAACGTGGACGTCCGATTCGACCGCGCCAAGGACCTGCTGGAAGCCAACGACGGCGCGGGGAACACGTTCAAGGCCACGGCCAAACCTGTTCTGATCGGCACGGCGGTGGTCGGCGCGACGACGATGATCTTTTCGATCATCATCGCTCTCACGGATGGCCTCAAGTCCAACGTGGACAAGATTTCCCTGTTGCACGCGCCCTTCGTGCTGGGGCTCATCACGGGTGGCGCGATGATCTATTGGTTCACCGGCGCTTCGATGCAGGCCGTCACGACCGGCGCCTATCGCGCGGTGGAATTCATCAAGGCCAACATCAATCTCGCAGGTTCGGAGAAGGCATCGGTCTCCGACAGCAAGAGAGTGGTCGAGATCTGCACGCAGTACGCGCAGAAGGGCATGCTGAACATTTTCATCGCGGTGTTCTTCGCGACCCTCGCCTTCGCCTTCGTCGATCCGTTTTTCTTCATCGGCTACCTGATGTCGATCGCGGTGTTCGGGCTGTACCAGGCGATTTTCATGGCCAATGCGGGTGCTGCCTGGGACAACGCGAAGAAGATCGTCGAGGTGGTGCTGAAGCAGAAAGGCACGCCGCTGCACGATGCGACCGTTATCGGCGACACGGTGGGTGACCCGTTCAAAGACACCTCGTCCGTTGCGCTGAACCCGGTCATCAAGTTCACGACGCTGTTCGGGTTGCTGGCGGTAGAGCTGGCGGTAAAACTAACGAAGGAAACCGGCGGCAACCTGACGCACATCCTGGCTGCGGCGTTTTTTGTGGTGTCTTTTTTCTTCGTGTACCGGTCGTTCTACGGAATGCGCATCAAAGCAACGAGCTAGGACTAGGCCCTCAGTAGCCCCGGAAACTTTCGCGGATCATTCTCGAAGCCCGGGAACACCGTCTTCAGATCTTTCACGCCCTGCTGGCGCAAAAGAATCTCCCCCAGCACCGACCGAAAATCCGTTGTCAGGGCGAGGTCGCGGCCTTCATAGAGCTGGTGGGTATCCAGGCCGGGCCACTTGCCGTAGACGTGGCCGCCCTTGACGGCGCCGCCCATGACGAACATGCAGTTGGCGTGACCATGGTCGGTGCCGCGATTGCCGTTTTCCTTCGCCGTGCGCCCGAATTCGGACATCGTGACGACGACGATGTTCTCCATGCGGTCGCCCATGTCCTGATGGAAAGCGGCGAGCGCCTGGCCGAGATCGCGGAGGAGGTTCGAGAGCTGGCCCTGGACGCCGCCCTCGTTGACGTGGTTGTCCCAGCCGCCGCAGTCCACGAAGAGAACTTCCACTCCGACCTTGGCCTTGATGAGTTGTCCGGCCTGCTGCACGCTCTGCCCAAGGCGGCTCTTCGGGTAGTCGGCGCCGTTTTCCGGTTGATACTTGCCCGGGTCGGCTTTACGGAGCAGGTCAATCGCCTCGAAGGTTTCCGTGCCGGTGCCGTGCAGCACGTGGTCCACCGTCTGCGCGTACATGGCTTCAAAACCGCCTTCGATCAGCGGCGACTGCGCCATCACGCGGAATTGGCGGAGGTCAGGGAGCGCGATGGCGGGAGCGCCGCCGCGCAGCATGCGGGGAAGATTCTGTCCCATGGCCACGGCGCGGAAAGGAGAAGCGTCTTCTTCCGGAATCGCCTCGATGGCGCGGTTCAGCCAGCCGTCTTCGGTGGACTTGAGCCCCGGCGTGCCGGACTCCATGAAGTCCTGCGCGTCGAAATGCGAGCGGGTGGGGTCGGGCGAGCCGGCCGCGTGGACGATGGCGAGCTGGCTCTTGTGAAAGAGGGGCTCGAGGGGAGCGAGGCTCGGATGCAGGCCGAAGAATCCATCCAGGTCAATCGCCGCGGAATCGCCGCCGCGCTTGGGCGCGGGGATGGCAATCGAGGGGCGCATGCCGTAATAGTTCCGCTCGCCGAAGGGCACGACGATGTTCAGGCCGTCGGCCGCGCCGCGCTGAAAGAGCACGACGAGCTGTTTCTTGTTCGGCATGGGCGTGGCCGCGACAGCGCGCTGCAGGAACGCGGGGATCGTGCTCATCCCCACCATGGCGACACCGCCGCTCTTCAGGAAATACCGCCGCGAGAATCGCATGGTCAAATTACCTCCG
This sequence comes from Candidatus Acidiferrales bacterium, assembly GCA_035545075.1. Lineage (GTDB taxonomy): Bacteria > Acidobacteriota > Terriglobia > Acidiferrales > UBA7541 > Acidiferrum. The sequence continues at coordinate 30,834 of DASZZJ010000042.1, read as the reverse complement.
CTGGAATTCGGGTGCGCCGAGCACCAGCCCGGCGACGACGCCCGTATCCACGCGCTTCACCGGGTCATCGAGCTTTGCCTGCAGTACTTGCGGGCTTTCGAGCTGCTTCGTGAGTGTCTCCACCGTTTGCGGCGTGGCCTGGCCTCCGAGAAAGGCCTGCAGGGCGCCATCGAGCGCGGCCTTGGGATCGCTCATCGCCTCTTTGCCGAGCAGCGGACTCAAGTCCGTTCGCGTGCCTCGCATCCGGTTGGACGCAAGGGCGAGCGAAAAATTCAGCCGGTTGAGCAGCGCGCCGGTATTCACCCAGGCCTCCGCCTTGTCCGAATAGCCCGTCGGCGGCTGGCACATGTAGAGCGGCTGGCCGATGCGCGCCACCCACATGACAAGCGGCAGCGGAATGCTGACGTCGGCGCCGAGGGCGCGCGTGGCGGAAACGACCAGCTCAAACGGCGTCTTGATCTTCGACCGGTAGGCATCGCGCGACCAAAACTCCGGCGAATAGATCATCGTCTTCAGAACGGCGCGGATGTCGCCATCGCTCGACTGAAACGTCTTGGCCATGCGCTCGACCAGCGACTGTGGCGGATTGTCCGAAACAAAGCGCCGGGCCAGCTTTGTCGATATGAACTTCGCGGTGCTCGCGCGGCGCACGAGCATGTCGATTACTTCTTCGCCGTCTTTCATCCCGCCCGCGTGGATGGTCTTCCCAAGGACATGCTTCGCATCGGGGTCATGCAGCCGCTCTTCAAAACGAAACTCCGGATCGCGGCGCGGATCGCGGAGCGTCCAGCCGGTGAAGCAGCGGGCCACTTCCGTGACGTCCTTCTGGGTGTAGCCGCCGTCCACGCCGAGCGTGTGCAGCTCCATCAACTCGCGGCCGTAGTTCTCATTCAGGCCGCGCCTCTGCCCCTGACCTTGCTGCTGCGGATTCCGCGTTGGCGTGGGAGGCCCCAGACTGAACGGGCCGCGGCGCCGGTTCTGCCTGGAGGCGCGCTGCGCGGCCAGACGGTCGGCGGCGCGCGGGTCGGCGCTCATCCAGTTGTCGAGGTAGAACAGCATGGCGGGGCTCTTCGCCGTAGCCGTCACGAGGTCTTTGAACTTCCCCAGCGCGTGCGGGCGGATGACGTCGCGCTCGTAGGACGTGAGCATCCAGACGTCCGCGCCTTTCGCGGCAAAGACGTTGAAGTGATTGAACCAGAAGTCCGACATCACCTCATCGAGCTGCCGCTCGCTGTAGATCGCACGCGTCAGCTTGGCCATGCTCAACTCGGCGATGATGCGCTGCGGCCGCTTGCTGTCTTCGGCCACCGCGCGGGGATACTGGTTCGGATCGCCGCCGCCGAGGAGGTTGGCGTTGGCTCCGCCCTGCGGCGGGCGCTGCTGGTCCGTCGAGGGGCGCTTCATCTCGGCTGGCGCGTCCGGGTTGTCCGCAGCCGTCTGTGAAGCGGACGCCCCGGATGCTCCGGCGTTCTGTTCCTTGGGCTGGACGGACTTTTGCCCTGCTTGTATGTCTTTCGTGCGCGTCTCGGCGTCGGCATCGGCGCGGCGCTTCTCGGCCTGCTCGCGGCGGTACTCCTGTTGTGTCACCCCTTGCTGCTTCGCCGCTTGATTCAGCCGCGGATATTCGCTCATGAGCCGGGCGGTGGACATCTTGAGAGTCGGATAAGTCTGGAGCCGGGCCTCCACGGCGCGGTCATCCAGCGAATTCGGATTGAGCTGCTGGTCAATCCATTTGGCCAGGCCCATCTGGCGCACTCGCTCGACTTCACCCGGCCGCGGGCCGTAGGCCAGCCGGTTCAGCGCGTGAAGAATCGCTTCGTCTTCCGTGAGGTCTGAGATGGGCAGGCCCTTGAGGGCCGGGCTCTGCTTCGTTTTTTTGTCGAGCGAATCTGCGAGCGCCGGCAGATCCGTTCCCAGTGAGACAACGCACGCAAAGGAGAGGAGGATGGCCAGCAAGGCGCGAGGACTGCGAGAAACGACAAAAGGAGAACTCATGGGACGCCGATTCACTGCCATGGCTTCCCCTCCAATCTTGTGGATGGCGCGCAGGAACACATCTGTCTTTTAATACTAACCCCGGCCGGGGACGAAAGTTCCCCCGGCGGGCGGGATGTGCCGTATCCGCCTCTCAACGCAGGCCTTTTTACGCCCTTGGGGTCTACTGGATGGGGCCCGGCTCGTCGTCGATGGGCGGCCGCGCCGGTGCACCTTCCCGCTGGCGGGAAGCGCGAAACCCTTCCAGGCTCCAGACGTCCTGGGCTTCATCGTGACGCAAAACATAGCGGTCGCGGTCGGCCGTCACCACACGGAAATACGTCGCGCCCGGTGAGTACCACTTGTCCTCGACTGCAGCGACTTCAAAGGAGCGCCCCGCCAGGACGAAGCGCAACGGGCGCTCATCGCCACGGTATCCCGAATAGCAAGCTACTTGGACGATTGTCTCCATCGCAAGGGCCTCAGCCGCTGGACGGCCTGCGCTGCGCCAGCGCTTCCGCGTTCCATGCCGCGCCGAAGAAAATAAGGACCGCAGATATCTCCATCCAGATCATCAGGCCAATGATTGCGGCCAACCCGCCGAAGATCATGCCATAGTGCATCCTGCGCACGTAGGCGCCGAACAGCACGTCCGCAAACCACCAGAGAAGCGTGGCGACGATCGCTCCGGGCAACACGCCGCGCAGGTTCTCCTCGGCGGGACGCGCGACCCGGTAGATGATCGTCAGCGCGATGATCCCGAGCACGACTGCGGCCAGCGGAAACAACAAGGTCCATGATGCCTCCAGGAAAGCGCGATGCCCGTACTCCTGTGCCAGCCAGCCTCGCAGCGGGCGCCCCAGAATCCCCAGGATCGCGGCCGCAAGCATCGGCGCAATCGTCACCAACAGAAGAAGCAGCCCACGGAATTGCTTATGCAGGAATCCCATGGGTTCGCTATCGCCATAGATCGTGTGAATGCCCTCCATGATAAGTTTCATCACCTGCGAGCCGGCCAGCAGGGTCCCCGACCAGCCGAGAAGCGCCCATTTCCAAGCCTGCGGCCCGCGCTTGACCAGGTACTCCTGGACGAATTGCCGGCTGCCCGGCGGGAGAACCGCCGTGAAGTCGCTGATTAGATCCATCAGGCCGACCCGCCCGCCCGCCGGGCTCGCGGCAAGACCCACGGCGATTAACAAGAACGGGAAAAAAGCGAGGAACAGGTTGAAGGCGATGGCTTGCGAAATCATCCCGCAGCGCGGATAGACCCGGCGCAAAGTGCGATAGACGCGGACAACAAGCTCAACGGGGAAAATCATCGCGCGCATTATACCCGCCCGCCGCGATTCCGGCTCGCCGGGCGCTTGCTGGCCGGGAGACCGCAGCGTAAACTGATTTCGAGTTCTCCTGATGAAACCTGCGATTGCCACCCTGCCGCTGCGCATCGCCTGTCTCTTGCTTGCCGCGGCGATTCTTTCTCCCGCCGGGCGTGCGCAAGCGGGTGCGGCCAAGAACGTGACCTGGAAAGCGATCGAGTTCGCCATCCTCAAGTTCAACGGTGAGGCACCGAAGTCCTGGAACATCTATCACACGGAAAAGCGTGGCTGGCTTTTGGTCCGTTTGTGGAAGCGCTACCTGCTGGTCAGCTTGCAGGACCAGGAGGTGTACGACATCGATCCGCAGACACTGACCGCGAAGGGGGAATCGCTGGTGTGGGCGGACCCGGAAATCCCGGAGCAGCCGATCCGCATCTCGGAGTGGAACCAGCGCGATGTCGGCGCACTGCGGAGAATCCGCTTCCGCTTCGGCCCGGACGGCCACGTGCTCGAAATACAGCTCCCGCTCCGGCCCGACGGTCGCCCGATGTATTGACGGCGCGTTTCGCTTACTTTCGATACACCCCGTAAAGCCAGGGAATTCCCAGGGCGCCGGACATCACTCCAACGACGATACCGTCGCCATCCCGGAAGCGGCCGTAATCATCGGCGTCGGCGGCCAGCCTTTCCACACGCTCCCCTTCACGCCACGAGCGCACGACGAGTCTCCGGCTGCCGCGCACAATGCCCCTCATCTCGAACCGGCTGATCACGGTGGAGGAATAAAACTCCGGCTTGCTGTTGTCGAGCTTGCCGTTCACAAACAGCGTCGCGACCAGCACCCAGGGCAGGGGTATGAATCCGAAATAAATGCGCTTGAGGATTTCGACATTGCCGCGGCGGCGCGCGCGCCGATCGATCCACACAACCAGCGCGACGGCGGCAAAAAAGACGACGCCGAAGAAGACCAGCATGGCATCGAGATCCAGAGGCGGGTAGATTTGGCTGCTATAGGGAAAAACAATCGAGCCTGCGAGGAACACTGCAGTCCGCCGGACCAGCCGCCCCCGCAGCATCGCTTCTGCCGCCGCCGAGGTCAGCCCGCACGCCGGGCACTGGTCCGCCGACCGCTCAGCCCCACAATCGGCACAACGGGTCACGACCCCGCCCGGGCCAGAGATTGCACGAAATCCTGGTAGCGCTCCTTGCGCTCATCCCCGGGCAAACTCACCGCAACTCCCATACCGCTCTCTGCTTCGACCCGCTTCACAAAACAATTCACCCGGACCTTTTCGCGCAGTCTCAGCCTGGCCGAGAATCCCGCGCCTACCCAGAGCGGGTCGGAGGATTCGATGAACATGCCGCTGGCACTAATGTCGCGAACGCGCCCACGCAAGACCGCTGAGCCCCATTCCATTTCCAGCTCCCGGCCGCACGGAAATCGCGGCGCCCGACGCCGCTCCAGCCGTCTTGCGGTTTGATTCGAATTCTCCATGGGACCCCTTGCGCTGCCGCGGATTCCGGCTGGCACGCCTTGGCGCGATGCTACGGGTCTCGCGCGCCGAGTGTCAAGAAAGATCAGCCTTTATGGCGCACTCACAAAGACGCCTGCGATCCACCTTTTGTTCCGCGGCACGCGCCGGACCTTCCCCATCGTAGCCCGAAGGATTACATCGAACTTCGTGCCATGAGCGCGCTCTTTCCATTTTCCCCGCTTTTCACCCCTGCCGGAGTCTTCCGCTTTACCTCGGTCGCATTGACGTGGTACGTCTTGTTCGGAGCGGTCACGACGTTTGCCGTGGGAGCTGCTGTGAGCCGCCTGGAATCCGCGCAGGCCGTCAGCCCGCCGCATTCGGGAGCTGCATGAGCGAAAAACGCCTCGAACTGGTGAGGGGTCTCGGCACGTGGGCCTCAGCCGCCATCGTGGTGGGCACGATGATCGGCACGGGCATCTTTCTGAAGCCCGCGGAGATGGCGCGCGAAGGGCGGACGATCTCCGTCGTCTTTGCCGCTTGGATAGCCGGAGCGGTGCTCTCGCTCTTCGGCGCGCTCTCCTTCGCCGAGCTGGGCGCGGCGATTCCCGAGGCGGGCGGCGAATACGCCTATCTGCGCCGCGGTTTCGGGCCGGCCTGGGGTTTCCTGTTCGGCTGGATGCACTCCATTGTCGGCAGACCCTCCTCCCTCGCCTCGATTGCCGCCGGGATGATGCGGTTCCTCGGCTTCCTCCTGCCCGCCGTGGCCACGAAAATTTGCACCGTGCATATCGCCATTCCCGGGCTGACGAGCTGGCTCAAGCCCTACGATTTCGACTTCACCTGGGCGCAACCGCTCGCCGTCCTGTGGCTGATTCTCATGACCGGAGTCAACTATCTGGGCGTGCGCCTGGGCGGAGGCGTGCAAGTCGCGCTGACGTTCATCAAGATCTTTTCAGTCCTCATCGTCATTGGCGTCGCGCTCTTCGCGCCGGCGCAGCCGCACGCCTCCGGCGATCCCTTCTGGCCCGCGGCGCTCGACCGCGGCGTCTTCGCCGCCTTTCTCGCCGCGCTCGCGGCTGCTCTGTGGGCTTACGACGGGTGGGAAGACTTGAACCTTGTCGGCTCTGAAGTGAAGAACCCGGAGCGGAATTTTCCGCGGGCGCTGGTCGGCGGAGTGGCGTTCGTCGCGGTGGTCTATTTGATCTTCAACGCCGCTTGCCTGCGCGTTCTTTCGTTCGGCGAAGTCGCAGCTTCCGCGCATGTGGCGTCCGACGTGGTGCAGCGCGTGAAGGGAAGCGGCGCCGCGATGTGGATTACGGTGGCGATGGCCGTGTCCGCGCTCGGCTCGATGAACTCTTCCGTCCTCAGCGGCGCGCGTGTGCCCTATGCCATGGCGCGCGACGGAATTTTCTTCCGCATCGCCGGAGGAATTCATTCGCGCTATCGCACGCCGGGGCGCGCTTTAATTTTTCAGTGCGTTCTCGCGAGCGTGATGGCGCTGACGGGAACCTTCGAAGAGCTGACGAATCTCTTTATTTTTGCGGGCTGGATTTTTTATGGCTTCGCCGTCGTCGCGCTTTTCCGATTGCGCCGGACGGAACCCGATCTGCCGCGGCCGTATCGTTGCTGGGGTTATCCGTGGGTGCCGGGAATTTTCGTCGCGGGCGCGCTGGCGCTCACGGTCAATTTGTGGCTCGACCGGCCAGGCCGCTCTTCGATCGGGTTGCTCTTGATTCTTGCGGGATTGCCGTTCTACAACCGCTGGCGCCGGAGAATCGATCCCTCCGGCGCGTCAGCCTGAAGCAGCGCGAGCCGATCGCCACTCCGCACCAACCGGCAAGACAATGCTCGAAAAAGATTCTCCGGTCGAACCGGCCCGATGGAAAAGCTGCGCGAGCGCTTCGAATCCCTCGACCAGGCGCGGCCCAGGCCGGGAGAAATAGCCGCTCGCCTCCAGAGCGAACACCTGTCCCTCGCGGACAGCAGGGATCGCCTCCCAACCCAGAGGGAACGCGGTTTGGAGATATTCGTCGCGCGCCTGGCTTGCCGAGTAACCGCACGGCGCGATGAGGAGAAATTCAGGCGCTTCGCGAATCACCTGCTCCGGCGTGATTCGGAACGACGGCGTGCGCGGTCGGCCGAACAGGTCATCGCCGCCAGCCCGCGCGATCATCTCCGGAACCCAGTGCCCGCCGACGTAGAACGGATCGAGCCACTCGAGCAGGGCCACGCGGGGCCGGCGCGGGGCGCGGCGGACTTCCATTTCGGTGGCACTCATTCGCGCTTCCAGCTCCGCGACGAGACACCTGGCGCGCTCTGCGGTTGCGGTTTCTTCACCGACTCGCAGGATGTCCCGCCAGACTTCGCCGAGGTCCAACGGATTGAGGCACAGCACCTTCGGGGGCTTCGCGAACCGCGCCAGGGCCGCGCTCAGATCCTCCGGCGACGCCGCGCAAACGTGACACAGGTCCTGCGTGATGATGAGATCCGGGGCCAGCTCTTCGAGCGCTTCTGCGTCCACGGAGTACAGGCTCTCCCCGCGTGAGACGAATTCCCAGACCAGCCGGTCGATCTCCCCGGAAGGGCAGTCCGGTGGGATGCGCGAGCGGATGACGACGGGTTTCGTGCGCGCCTGCGCGGGGGTATCGCACTCGTGGCTGACGCCCACGATTTGCTCGTCCAGGCCGAGCGCGAACAGGATCTCGGTCGCCGAGGGCAGCAAGGACACGATGCGCATGGCGGAACTTTACCACGGCCCGGGCCGCGCGATCGCAGGTTGGCTGTCCGAGGCGTTCTGCTCGCTCACTTGTAAAGGAAATATTTGCGCCGCATCGTTTCGAATACGGCCAGATCGGCCGACCAGCTTCGAACAATCTCCTCGGGAGCCGCGCCCCGCTCGAGCATTCTCACAGTCGCTTCGTTGCCGAGAAGCAGAACTGTTCTTGCGGGCTCAAACTCCTTTGGGTAGAGCCTCCCGAGCACCGTCACAATCTCAATGGCCATTTCCACGGAGCGCACCGCCGCACGATCGGTAACGCGAGGCGCTACGCCGCTGCACTTCTGCCCCATGAACAGGCCCGAAGCCGGTACGAACTGCGCCGGCGCGAAGTGCACGCCCGCCAGCCGCTTCGCGTTCAGTTCAGCCGCGACCTTCTCTCCATCCATCCACGGCGCGCCGAATTGTTCGAAGGGAGCCTCCGTTCCTCGCCCGACGGACACATTCGCGTTTTGCAGAATCTCCAGCCCGGGATAGAGCACCGCGCCCTTGAGCGTCCGCAGGTTTGGCGAAGGCGGAATCCAGCGCACGCCGGTTTGGTCGTAATACGTGCCCCGCCGCCAGTTGCGCATCGCAATCACGTGCAGGTCGCAGCCGATCTTGTTTTCCGCATTGAAGAGCTGCGACAGCTCACCGATCGTCAAACCGTAGCGCACCGGCAGCGGGAAATGGCCCGTGAAACTCAGCTTGTCCTTGTCGAGCATCGGCCCCTCGACAACCTCGCCCCCGAGCGGGTTCGGCCGGTCCAGCACGTAGAACGCAATTCCCCGCCTCGCCGCTTCTTCCATGCAGTACGCCATGGTGGTCGTGTAGGTGTAGAAGCGCACGCCCGCGTCCTGAATGTCGAAGACCAGCGTGTCAATACCGCGCAGCATCTCGTCTGTCGGGCGCAGCGTCTCACCGTAAAGGCTGTAGACAGGCAGGCCCCTGGTGGGGTCCTGGGTGGAAGCAACTTTGGCGTCGGAGCTCCCCGCGATGCCGTGCTCCGGGCTGAAGATGGCCACGAGCCGCACGCCCGGCGCTTTAGCAAGCAACTCGATCACTGAGCGGCCCTGTGCGTCCACTCCGGTGTGGTTCGTGATTATGCCGACGTGCTTGCCTCTCAGCGGCGCGAACTTCTGCGCTTCGAGCACGTCCAGGCCCGTCTGCGTGCGGACGCCTCGGCCCGTTCTCGCTCTCTTCGCCGCCGCCGCTGGCAGAACGGCGGCCAGCCCCGCAAGCAGCAGCGTCATCAGCCGCGCTGCAGCGGATCGCCGTACTTGGCTCCGTTTGGCCCTCATTTCGCTCCCCAAGCCCCTGCGATACTCCAGAATGATATGCTGTAACATTCGCATTGGGGCTGCGATGTGAGCATCTATGTCGTGTGCTATATACAGGCGCAGGGCCCTGGTTTTGGCCGGGGGACACTCTCTCGATGAAAGGGCGCATCGCCGGACTTTTCCTCCTCCCCTTGCTCTTTCTTATGACTACTGACACGCGCACCCTCGGCCGCTCCATATCGCAGTCGAAGCGCCCGGCGGGTAGCACGAAGAATACCCGTCAGGGCTCGCATCAGCTGTCTCCGGCAGCGGAGAAGTGGGTCGAAAAAACCCTCCGCGGCATGACCCTCGAGGAGAAGGTCGGCCAGCTACTCTTTCCCACCTACCATGGGAGCCTGCTTCCCACCGACAGTGCTGCGTATGGGGAACTCGAACGGGAAGTCGAGAAACTTCATGTCGGCGGCTTCATCAATGCGACGGCCGGATCGCCACTGGGCATTGTCAGGAGCCAGGCCTACCCCACTGCCGTGCTCGACAATCAGCTCCAGGCGAAAGCCAGAATCCCGCTGCTCATCGGCGCCGATTTCGAGCGCGGCACCGCGATGCGCCTCGATGAAGGCACCTCCTTCCCGACCGCGATGGCTCTGGCCGCTGCCGGCCGCCCGGAAGACGCCTACACCATGGGGAGAATCACAGCCCTTGAAGCGCGGGCCGTCGGATTACACTGGATCTACGCGCCGGACGCCGACGTCAACAACAACGCCGCCAATCCCATCATCAACACGCGCTCGTTCGGAGAAGATCCCGCGCGCGTCTCCGAATTCGTGACGCAATTCATCCGCGGCGTGGAAGAAAACGGCGGCCTGGCCACTGCCAAACATTTTCCTGGCCACGGCGATACCTCCACCGACTCGCACCTGGACCTCCCCGTGATCCGTGCCAGCGAGGAGCGCCTGGAGCGCCTCGAACTCGTTCCCTTCCGCGCCGCGATCGCCGTGGGCGTGAGCGCGATCATGTCCGGCCATCTGCAGATTCCCGCGCTGGAGCCGGACCCGGATACGCCCGCGACGCTCTCTCCGGCGATCCTCACCGGCCTGCTCCGCGAGCGGCTGGGCTTCGACGGCCTCATCGTCACCGACGCCATGGACATGGCGGGCGTCACCGCGCGCTACGCGCCCGGCGAAGCCGCCGTGCGCGCCGTCCTTGCCGGCACGGATTGCATTCTTCAAATGCCGGTGCCGGACGCTGCTTTTGAAGCTCTGGAGGCCGCCGTGAAGTCGGGCCGCATTCCGCGGCAACGCCTGGACGAATCCGTACGCCGGATTCTCCGCGCCAAGGCGCGCCTCGGTTTGCAAAAGAACCGGCTCGTGGACGTGAACGCGTTGAACAGCCGCTTCGCGACGCTCCACTTCGAGCAGGCCGCGCAGGACATCTCAGACCGCGGCGTCACCCTTCTGCGGGACTCCGCGCACCGCCTTCCGCTCGATGCCGCAAAGCCCACGCGCGTGTTCCTTCTGGCTGCTTACGCTGATCCGGAGCCTTACCCCGGCGAGGACCTGGAGCGCGAGATTCGCTGGCGCGTGGATTCCCTCGTCACTGTCCGCACGGACACAAAATTCGTCCGGGCGCAAACCGTCAAGCTTCCGCCGCCGGAGAGTTATGACCTTGCCATCGTCGCGCTCTTTGTCCGCGTCAGCGACCGCAAGGGAAACCTGGACGTCCCCGCCGACCAGGCTGCGCTCATCCAGCAGGCCTTTGCCGCGGGCAAGCCCGTTGTCTGCATCAGCTTCGGCAGTCCGTACCTGATCGAAAAGTTCCCGCAGGCGCAGACCTGGCTCGCCGCCTTCGGCATCAGCGAAGTCGCGCAGATTTCCACCGCCCGCGCCCTCTTTGGGCAGATACCGATTAGCGGCCGCCTGCCGGTCAGCATTCCCGCCCTGAATCTGAAACTTGGCGACAGCCTCCGGATTCCCGCGAACGCCATGACGCTCCTTCCGATGGACTCGTTTGCCACACAGCGTTTGCAACCGGCCTTCGACGCCGTCGCGCGCGGCGTCAAAGACAAGGCGTTTCCCGGAGCGGTCCTCGCCGTGGGTTATCAGGGCCGGCTCGCCGTGCGCGCCTTCGGAAAGCTCACCTACGAGGCAAACTCTCGCCCCGCGGAGCCGGATACCATCTACGACGTTGCTTCCCTCACTAAAGTCGTCAGCACCACGACCCTTACGGCACAGCTCGTCGAAGGCGACTTCCATGTTCCGCTCGACCTCGATGTTCCTATCGAGCGCTACCTCCCCGAATGGAAAAGCGGCCCGCAGCCCGAATGGCGGCATGCGGTCACCGCGCGCCATCTCCTGACCCACACCTCCGGCCTTCCGGCGTTCAAGGAATACTGGCGCGGGTCGAAGAGCAAAGCGGACACGCTCAAGAAGATTTTCGCAGAGCCGCTCGAATACGCGCCCGGCACGAAGGAAGTCTATTCCGACCTCGGCGTTATCCTTTTGGGTGAGATCATCGAGCGCCTGACCGGGCAGCGCCTCGACGCCCTCGCGCACCGGCAGATCTTCCTGCCGCTGGGCATGAAGAACACGGAATACAATCCGCCGAAAAAACTCTGGCCCCGAATCGCCCCGACGGAATTCGATGCCAATCTGCGCAAGCGCCTCGTCCTCGGCGAAGTGCACGATGAAAACGCTTACGCGATGGGCGGAGTCGCCGGCCACGCCGGCCTTTTCTCCACCGCTGCGGACCTGGCCGTCTTCTGCCAGATGGTTCTGAACGGAGGCGTCTACGCCCACAAGCGGCTGTTGCGCCGGGCGACGCTGGCGCAATTCACCGCGCCGGAAAAACTTGCCGGAGGCCTCCGCACACTCGGGTGGGCCGTTCCGACGGAGGGTGGATCGAGCGGTCATTTCTTCTCACCGCGCAGCTTTGGCCACACCGGCTTCACCGGCACCTCCATCTGGATTGATCCGGAGCGCCAGCTCTTCGTCATTCTGCTCACCAACCGCGTCCACCCCACCCGCGAAAACAAGAAGATTGCCGAAGTCCGCGTCGCCGTCCACGACGCCGTGATGCAGGGGCTTGGCTTCGCCAGCGCCGTCGTTTCCTCCCGTTGACGCTCTCGCGCCCAGTTATAATGCGCCGATGCCATCTCCATTGAAGAAGAATCCGGGCACGGAGCGGCGTTCTCGCACTTCGGGCGGGCTTGACCGGCTGTCCAGCCTGGCCATTCTCCGGCTTATGAACCGCGAAGACCGCAGGGTCGCCATCGCCGTCGGCCGCGAAATCCGCTCCATCGCCCGCGCCGTGGATGCAATCGTGCGTTCCATTCGGCGCGGCGGAAGAGTTTTCTATGTTGGCGCGGGGACGAGCGGGCGCCTCGCGGTGCTGGACGCCGCCGAGTGTCCGCCGACCTTCGGCGTCTCACCGCGTCTGGTTCAGGCCCTGATTGCAGGCGGACGGCGCGCGCTCACGGGCGCCGTCGAAGGCGCGGAAGATTCCTTTTCCCGTGGTGCGCGCGACCTCCGACGCCGGAAACTTTCCTCGCGCGACGTCGTCGTCGGTGTCTCCGCCAGCGGCGCAACGCCTTATGTCCTGGGCGCGCTCGCCCTCGGCCGGAATCGTGGCGCCCTCACCATCGGCGTCACGGTCAATCGCCGTTCACCGCTCGCGAAAACAGCGCGCATGGTGATTGCGCCGGACGTAGGTCCGGAAATCCTGGCGGGGTCGACCCGGCTGAAGGCTGGCACTTCGCAGAAAATGGTCTTAAACATGCTCTCCACCGCTGCGATGGTGCGGCTGGGACATGTTTACGACAATTGGATGATTGACGTGGCCTTGAACAACAGGAAGTTACGCGAGCGCGGCGTGCGCATCCTGGCAGAGGCCGGCGGCGCGAATCTGTCCGCCGGGAAACACGCTTTGCGTCAATCCGGACACAACCTTCGCGTCGCGCTTGTTATGGTCAAACGCGCCGTCAGGGCGCGTGAAGCGCGTAGCCGGCTCAGGCACGCGCGCGGCAATCTGCGGCGAGCGCTTGGCGAATAGACGAAGAGAGATTTGGGCGCCTCATGGACAAATTCCTCATCCGCGGCGGCAGACGACTCGAAGGCACGGTGGCCATCAGCGGCGCAAAAAACTCCGCCCTGCCCGCGATAGCCGCGGCCCTGCTCACCGGCGAACGCGTCAAGCTGCACAACGTTCCGCGCGTCCGCGACATCATCACCATGTGCAAGTTGCTGGCGCACATGGGCGCGCAAGTATCCACCGCCGATTTCCCCGCAACCGATTACGTCATCGAAACCGCCGCCCTGAACGACGCCGAGGCTCCCTATGAGTTGGTGCGCACGATGCGCGCGTCAATCCTTGTGCTTGGCCCGCTCCTCGCGCGCTTCGGCCGCGCTCGCGTTTCCCTTCCCGGCGGCTGCGCCATCGGCGCGCGGCCCGTGGACCTGCACATCACGGCGCTCGAAAAGATGGGCGCGGAAATCAGCACGGCTCACGGCTACATCGAAGCCGCCGCGCCCAGGGGCGGCAGGCTCAAAGGCGCGCACATCGTCTTCGAAAAAATCACGGTGACCGGCACGGAGAACCTCCTGATGGCCGCGGCGCTCGCCGAGGGCGAAACGGTTCTCGAGAATGCGGCGCGCGAGCCGGAGGTCGCGGACCTCGCCGAGCTGCTGCGCAAGATGGGCGCCGAGATCGCAGGCGGCGGCAGCTCGACGCTCCGCATCCGCGGCAAGGAGCGGCTGCGAGGCGCCGAGCACTCCGTCATCCCGGACCGCATCGAAGCGGGCACGATGCTCGTCGCGGGGGCCATCACGGGAGGCGATTTGCTCCTCACCTCTTGCGCGCCCGGGCATCTTGGCGCCGTCCTCGCCAAGCTGCGGGAAACGGGAGTCCGCGTCGAAACGGATTCACCCGGCACAATACGCGTAAGAGCAGCGGAGAAGCTCGTTGCCGCCGACGTCACCACCGAGGAGTATCCCGGTTTCGCCACCGACATGCAGGCGCAGTACATGGCGCTTGCCTCGCAAGCCGAAGGAACTTCCATCATCACCGAAACGATCTTCGAAAACCGCTACCTTCACGCCAGCGAGATGCTGCGCATGGGCGCCGACATTTCCATTGACGGCCGCCGCGCCGTTGTCCGCGGGCCCGCTCCCCTCACAGGCACAACCGTCATCGCCTCCGACCTGCGCGCCAGCGCTTCGCTCGTTCTCGCCGGCCTCGTCGCACAAGGAGAGACGCTCATCGACCGCGTCTATCACATCGACCGCGGCTACGAGCGCATCGTTGAAAAACTCTCCGCCGTCGGCGCCGACATTCAGCGTGTCCACGCCACCGAACCTTGAGCCGCATCCCCCGGTGGCGTTACGTTCACCTAACACCCTGCAACAATCCGGGCTGGCTCGCTCCGTGGGTCCGTGAAAGGATTTGCGGCGCAAGCGGCCGATTTTGAAGGAGAAAAACGCAACGGCCCGGTCCCACTGCGGGGCCGGGCCGTTCTGGTTTCCGATGGAATTGATTAACTAATCCGCGCTGCCGCTTCCGGCTTCTTTTTTCAGCTGCTTTTCCCGCGCTTCCTTGATCAGCGCCTTCCGCGAGAGCCGGATCTTGTTCCCTTCGATGGCCAGCACCTTTACCAGCACCTGGTCGCCGAGCTTCAGTTCATCCCGCACGTCGCGTATGCGGTGTTCGGATATTTCGCTGATGTGCAGCAGTCCGTCTGTGCCTGGAAAGATCTCGACGAACGCGCCGAAGTCCGCCAGCCGGACGACTTTGCCGAGGTAGGTCTTTCCGGGTTCGGCCGACGCCGTAACCTCGCGCACCATCTGGAGCGCCGCGTCACCGCCCGCCCCGCTGGTCGAAAAGATGTGAACGGTGCCGTCTTCGAGCACGTCGATCTTTACGCCCGTCGCTTCGATGATGGACCGGATCTTCTTTCCGCCCGGCCCGATCAGGTCGCGGATCTTGTCCGTCGGGATGTGGAGCTTGTAGAGCCGCGGCGCATAGGAGGAAATCTCCGGGCGCGGCGCGTTCAGCGTGGCGTCCATCGTGTCGAGAATCTCGAGCCGCGCCTTCTTTGCCTGCGCCAGGGCCTCGCGCATCATGCCGATGCTGATCCCCGACACCTTGATATCCATCTGCAGCGCCGTGATCCCCGCGCGCGTGCCGGCAACCTTGAAGTCCATGTCGCCGTAGTGGTCTTCCGCTCCGGCGATGTCCGTCAGGATCGCATACTTGCCGCCGTCGCCGACCAGCAGGCCCATCGCGATTCCCGCGCAGGGCGACTTCATCGGCACGCCCGCGTCCATCAGCGCCAGCGACCCGCCGCACACCGTGGCCATCGAAGACGATCCGTTCGATTCCAGGATGTCGGAAACGAGCCTCATGGCGTAGGGGAACTCCTCCCCCGTGGGCAGGAGATTCAGCAGTGCGCGCTCCGCCAGCGCGCCGTGACCGACCTCGCGCCGCCCTGGCCCGCGCAGGAATTTCACTTCGCCCACGCTGAACGGCGGGAAGTTGTAGTGCAGCATGAAGCGCTTGAAGGTGTCGTGCTCGAACAGCAGATCCAACCTCTGCATGTCTTCCTTCGTCCCGAGGGTGAGGGTCGCCAGCGCCTGCGTCTCTCCGCGCGTAAACAGCGCCGAGCCGTGCACGCGCGGCAGCAAGCCCACTTCGCAAGTGATCTGCCGGATCTGGTCGAAGCGCCGGCCGTCCGGGCGGCGGTGGGCGTTGAGCATGTCGTCGCGGAAATAGTTCTCGCGCAGCCGCTCGAGGGCGCGCATGGCGAGCTTCCGCTTTTCTTCATCGTCCTCCGGGATGGCCGCCTTGATCTCGTCCTTGAGCGCATCCACCAGGTGGTAGCTCTGCTTCTTGGGGTGCTTCTCCGTGTTCAGCGCGTCGTGCAGGCGCTCCCCGTACTTTTTCTGGATTTCCTTGCCGAGCGCTTCGTCGAACGGCAGGGGCCCGACGACGACTTTCTTCGGATTCAACTGCCCATGGAGTTCGCGAATCGCTGCGATGATGCGCTTGATCTGCGCGTGGCCGAATTCCAGCGCGTCCGCAACCGTCTCTTCCGAAACTTCCAGTGAGCCCGCCTCCACCATCACGATGGCGTCTTCGCTGCCGGCGATGATGATGTTCATCAGGCTGGTTTTCTGGTCGGCTACCGTCGGATTGACCACCAGTTGGCCGCTCAGCAGCCCCACGCGCACCGCCGCGATCGGCTTGTCAAAGGGCAGGTCGGAGCAGAAAGCCGCGGCGGATGCGGCCGTCACGGCAATCACGTCGGGATCGTTCTCGCTGTCGGCGGAGAGCACCATCGCGACGACTTGCGTCTCGTTCCTCCACGCTTCGGGGAAGAGCGGCCGCAGCGGCCGGTCAATCAATCGCGAGGTCAGAATCTCGCGTTCCGTCGGCCTGCCTTCGCGCTTGAAAAACCCGCCGGGAATCTTTCCGGCGGAGTAGGTGTATTCGCGGTAGTCCACCGTCAGCGGCAGAAAATCCCGGTCGTTGAGCGCCGATGACATGCAGGCGGTCACCAGCACGACCGTATCGCCGTAGCGCGCCGTGATGGCGCCGTTCGCCTGCTTTGCAATCTTTCCTGTTTCCAACGTCAGGGTGCGTCCCCCGACCTCGACCGAAACGGTGTGTGGTGCCGGGAGTATTGAGTTTTCAGACATGTTTTGCTTTCCTTTGATCCCGCCTTGGGCGGGGCGTTTTCCTGCCGAAGCGCAATGCTTCCTCAGGTGTCGAGGGAAAAGAATAGGCGAGGCGGCAAACGTCGGCTTCAGTCGCACGAACGCCGCGGCGCGCAGCTTACGAGCCGCTGCAAAGTGGTCACACGGCGCTCACCCTGCGTGGCTTCGCTCTGTTTGGGAAGAAGCCGGCGGCCTGCCCGGCTACTTGCGCAGACTAAGACGTTCGACAATCTCGCGATACCGATCCGGGTCCCGGCGATTCAGGTAATCCAGCAGACGCCGGCGCTTGTTGACCATCATGATCAGGCCGCGCCGCGATGCATGGTCTTTCACGTGCGACTTGAGATGCGTTGTGAGGTAATTGATCCGCTCGCTCAAGAGAGCGATTTGCACTTCCGGTGAGCCCGTGTCCTTTATGTGGGTGCGGAATTGTTCGATCAAAACCGATTTCACTTCGCTCAAGTTCGCCCCTCTTCGTCGTTCCCTGTTTGAGTTTTTCTCTTCTCTTCGACTCCGTTAGGCTAACACACAGACTTGCAGGTGTAAAGAAAGGTCAAGCTTCGGCTACAAACTGGCCCTGCGCTCAAATTCCCCAAGCGGGCTTTGTGGCGGCCCGTGTTACACTTTCCGCTCTTTGCCGCAAGGATGGAAAGAGCATTCGATCCACTTTCCTCGAGGAAAAAATGCCCGCGACACCTCACATTGAGAAGCACTTCACCGCCAGCGAATCCGTCCGCGACGTCGTCATCGGCATGGCCGACGGCCTCACCGTGCCCTTCGCGCTCGCCGCGGGAATTTCCGGCGCCATCGCCGCCACGGCGGGCGCCGCGTCCCTGGTCGTCACGGCGGGCTTCGCCGAAATCGCCGCGGGCTCCATTGCCATGGGCCTCGGCGGCTATCTCGCCGCGAAGACAGACGCCGAGCACTACGCTTCCGAGCGCGCGCGAGAGTTCCGGGAAACCGTCGAGCTCCGCGATCACGAAATTGAAGAAGTCGAAGACATCTTCCGCGGCTACGGCCTCACCCCGGAGCAGATGACTCCGGTCGTCCATGCCATTTGTTCCGACCAGAAGCGCTGGGTGGATTTCATGATGCGCTTCGAGCTGGGCCTCGAAGAACCCGATCCGGCGCGCGCCAGGCGCAGCGCATTCACCATCGCCGCTTCTTATGTCTTCGGAGGGTTGATTCCGCTCGCCCCTTACTTACTCCTGCACAATGTGATCACCGGCCTGTGGTATTCTGTCGCGATCACGTTGCTGGCCCTGGCGGTTTTCGGCGCGGTGAAGGCCCACTTCACGGGCATCTCCGGCTTGCGCGGAGCGATGCAAACCGTCTTCACGGGGGGCCTCGCTGCCGGCGCCGCCTTCTTCATCGCCCGACTCATCAGCTAACACGGGGGCTGACTTTTGACGTTCCGATGGGCATCAGTGCAGCGCCGCGGAAACCGAGTAGATGGGCGGGAGATGCTGTGCCATCACGTGCCACGAATCCCCGGCATCGCGGGTGTAAAAAACCGTTCCGGTAGAGGTTCCGAAGTAAACTCCGGCGGGATCACGGTCGTCCGAGGTCATCGCCTCCCTCAGCACGAGCACGTACGCATTGGATTGGGGCAGCCCTTTGCTCAAGAGCTTCCACGTCTTGCCGTTGTTTCGGCTGCGCGCGACGCGCAGCTTCCCACCGGGAACGAACCGGTGCTCGGGAGAAACCGCCGGGATCGTGAACAGCGTTTGTTCTTCAGCCGCCGGGACGGTCAGAGCGAACCCGAACCGGCTGGGAAGGCCCTTTGAAATATCGGTCCACTTCTTGTCCGTGAAGCCGGCCCGGTAGACGCCGCAATGGTTTTGCTGGTAGAGCGCCTCGCGGTTTCGCGGATGCGCCAGCAGCTTGTGCACGCACTGCCCGACGGGAGGATACTTTTCCGGCAGGAAGTCCGCGAGAACCTCGCCGTTGAATGCCTCCCAGGTCTTCCCGCGGTCCGAGGTCCGAAATGCGCCGGCGGCGGAGATCCCGGCAATGATCCGCCCCTGCCCCAGGCATTGGATCGAATGCACGATCATGCCGCCCGCCCCCGGCGTCCATTTCTCTCGCGAGGCGTGACGGCAAAGCCCATCCACCATTTCCCAGTTGGCGCCATGATCCGCGCTACGAAACAGCACTCCCGGGTCGCCTCCAAGATAAATCACTCCCGGCTCGTCCTCCGCCCCGGCGGCGATGTGCCAGATGCATTTCAGCGTGGCGTCGGGAATCCCTTTTACCTCCAGGCCGTTTTCTGAGAGCTTCCAGGTTTTTCCGCCGTCCGCGCTCGCGTGAAGATGCGGTCCGAACCACGCTGTCCCGCCCGCCGCGTAAAGCCGCCTCGGCTCGCGCCGGTCCTGGGCGACGTGGTGAACCTCCTGACCCGCGAGGAATGGTCCGTCACAATCCCACCGTTTCCGGTCCTTCGACGTGAAAACGAACGCCCCTTTGCGAGTACCGACCCAGATTCTGATTTTCGAGTTGCGCCCCATTTTTCTTCCCCTCTGTTCCCGCCCGGATTAAAACTCAAGTCCGGTGCGCCGGCGAATTTTAGATTCTACCTTTTGTCGGACTTTCTCGAAAGAGAGGAAGAGGAAGATGAGCCGGGGCGCCTCAAAAAGCAGCAAAGCCCGCCGGAAAATTCATCCGGCGGGCTTCACAAGAAGCGGGATGGAATCGGGGCGGTGACTTACCAGCGCCGGAACCGACGGCTACCGAACCCGAAAACTCCGATGAACGATGGACCTGGATAGAAGTAGCCCGGGTAATAGTAATACGGATAGGGCGCGCAATAGCTGCAATAGCGAGGCGGATACGGACGGGAATAACCCGGAGCGAGCCGTGGACGGCGGCCGCCTTCCCTGCCGTAATCATCCTGCGACACCTGCCGGAAGGCGAACTGGCTCCGCTCCGTCGAAATGGTGGCCGCTTCCTGCAGCCGGAACGTCAACACCGTCTCCGCCGGAATGACCGTCTGCCTGCCGCGCGTGAACAAAACCCCAAGGATCCCCGCAACGGCGCCGGCTCCCGCGCCGATCCCCGCGCCCCTGCCTTCATCGGCGGCAGCGCCGATGGCCGCGCCGAGCACGGTCGGAACCGCGATGGTTGCCGCATCCTGGCCGTAGGAAGTGCCCCCTGAACTCTTCAAGAGCTGGGTTCGCACGGGTATCTGCTGGCCATCTACCAGCGTCAACTCGGCCAATTCCACGCCCAACTGGGAGACTCCCTTCACGCGGCCTCCCTTGTCGGCCACGGTGATCGCTCCGATGACGGTTTGGCCGCGCCGAGCGACGACCCAGCCGTCAACAATGACCGGCTGCTCGAGCACGGCCATGAAAGTCTCGCCCTGACGATTGTGATCGCTCGAGAGCCAGCTCGTCGTTCGCACCATCACGAGCGTCCCGACGGGCGCTTTCAGCGTCGCCGGTACCGCCGCATCTTGCTCAGTGGCGGCATCGGGCGGCCGGTCCGCCGAACTGCGCGCCTCAGGTGGCCGGTCCTGAGCCATCAAAGCCGGTGCCGCGCCGAACAGAATGGCTAGTGCCAGCACGCCTGCCACTGCCGCGCGAAACAAAACAGAATCCTTCCGATTCACAATATTGGACCGCATATGGCCTCCCTCACCATCCTGCGCCTTCCCAGAACAATCCTAACACTCTTCGACCCTCGCATCCCGCAGGATACAGCATTCATTAGGAGAGATGAGAGCATTCGGCGCAGGGTTGTCTAAAGGGGGTGAATCGTAAGCAACACTTCTGCCGGTCGAGGCATACGACTCTACTCGGGAGTTTTTGCTGGTCACCGAGTGACAGGGGCGATTCCATCCTGGCTTCTGTGGGGGCCCAAAGGCGGTGGATTCGCCCCCTCCACCCTCAAGATCTCTCCGGACGGGCCAGCGCCAGGAATTCGTCGCGCGTCTGCTTGTTATTGCGGAAAACGCCCAGCATGGCGCTGGTGACGGCCTGGCCGTGTTGTTTCTCAACGCCTCGCATCTGCATACAAAGATGCCGCGCCTCGATAATCACGCCCACGCCCTCCGGGCTGATCCTCTCCTCGATGGCGTGCGCGATCTGGCTCGTCATCCGCTCCTGGATTTGCAGCCGCCGCGCGAACATGTTCACCAGCCGGGCGACCTTGCTCAACCCGATGACGCGCTTGTTCGGCATATAGCCCACGTGGCACTTGCCGAAAAACGGGAGCAGGTGATGCTCGCACAGGCTGAAGAATTCGATGTCCTTCACGACCACGATCTCGTCGTAGCACACGCTGAACGTCGCGCCGTTCAGGATATGCTCCGCGCTCTGGTGATAGCCGCTGGTCAGAAACTTCAGCGCCTTCTCGTAGCGCTCCGGCGTTTTCCGCAGCCCCTCGCGCTCCGGATCTTCCCCCAGCAGCGCAAGCATCCGCCGCACCAGGGCCGCGACGCCCTCGGTTCCCCCTTCGCTATTCTTTTCGTGCAGCAGGATTTCTTCGGATTGCTTGGTCACAATCGGCTCCTTTGCGATTCTTCACCGGCGTACTCGAAGCTGTTCTTGCCCGTCTCCTCGATGCGCACGCGCTCCAGGTGTGCAGCGGGAAACAGTTTCAGGCGCGAATAGATCTCGATGCATAGGTTCTCCGTTGTCGCCACCACTTCCCGGAAGGCCGCAACCTCCTCGCTCAAATTCCGGTGATCGAAGGCTTCCAGTACTTCCCGTGCGACATATCCATCCAGGTCCGCGAGATTCGCGATCATCCCTGTCGCCGGGTCCACTTCTCCGGACACCTGCACTTCGACCACGTAGTTGTGGCCGTGCCCGTAAGGATTGCTGCACTTGCCGTACACTCGCTGGTTCTCTTTCGCGCTCAGCCGGTCGCTGTGAAGCCGGTGCGATGCTGCAAAACGGTATCTCCGCCCCAGCACGGTTTTCAAATCGCCCTTGCCCGCTCCGCTCATGCCCCCGAGGCTCCATTGCGGTAGCAATCCGCGAACAGGTCCGCCGACTCGTGCAGCCGGATCCGGTGCAGCCGCCCGCGCGTGATTTTCGGCTCCAGCAGCTCCCAGATCACCTGCGCGATGTTTTCGCAAGTCGGAATTTTCCCCGCGAGCTCCGGCACCTCATGATTCAAATGCCGGTGGTCCATCCGCTGCATCACTTCTTTTTCCAGCAGCTCTTTCAGCTCCTTCAGGTCCAGCACCATTCCCGTCATCGGGTCCGGCTCGCCGGCGACCGTCACTTCCAGTATATAGTTGTGGCCGTGCCCGTGCGGATTGTTGCATTTCCCGAAGATGCGGCGGTTCTCCTCCGCGCTCAACGCGGGGTTGTTATACCTGTGCGAAGCGGCAAATTCGATCTTTCGCGTGATCGTGACCATCAGCGCCCTTCACCTTCCGCCGCTGGACTTCCCACGGCGTACTCTCTGCCCTTCCATCTTACCCGCCCCTCGGCATGGCTCCTCCACGAGGCAAGCAGAACGGCGGCGTATAGCGCCACCGCGGGCATATAGAATACGATCCGGGAAACCGGGAATTGGTTACGCGACAGCGCCGCCGCGTACGCCGCATGCCGGCCCAGCAGCAGGCCCACTCCCACCAGTGCAAGGACAGGCCGGACGAATCCGCCGAGCAGCAAGAGGCACGGAATCCACGGCACCGTGGCCATCAATTCGCGTCTCGCTCCCCCCGCGGAGTTCCCCATCAGCCGGTAGAGATTCTTCTTCCACCCTTCCCACATCGCGCGGAACGTCCGGTACATCCGCACCTCGACGGCTTCCGCACCGGGCCCGAACCAAAGCCGCAAGCCTGCAGCCTTGACCCGCTCGGCCAATGCTACGTCCTCCAGGATTTCGCCCGCCACGCTTTGGTGCCCGCCGACGGTGGCGTACGCCGTGCGCCGGATCAGCAGGTATTGCCCGTTCGCCGCGGCCGCAGCCGATGCCGGACTGTTCACCGCTTCATAAGAGAATCGCGCCGCCAGACGGCAATAGATAAACGGAATCAGCGCCTTCTCCCACCAGGTGCGCGTCACCTGCCCGGGTGAATAAGAGACCAGGGCGGCGCCGTGTTCTTCGGCCAGGCGCAGCGCCCGCCCCGCTGAGCACGCGAGATGCCGCGAATCCGCGTCGGTAAATAGCATCCACGTCAGCCGAGCCTCCGCCGCCCCGAGCCAGGCCGCGTAATTCTTCCCCACCCAGCCCGCCGGAATTCCCGCGGATTCCACGACGCGCAGCATGGGAATTGCTTCCTGGAGCCGTCGCAGGATTTCTCCTGTTCCGTCCGTCGAAGCATCGTTCACAACGATGATTTCGCCGATTTCCGGCTGCCCGGCGAGCGACTCGATGCAGGCCGCGATGACCTCTTCTTCGTCGCGCGCGGGCACGATGGCGCTGATTTGCGGGGAAACCTTAGCGGCGGCCTCGGCAAGAGGAAGCGCCTCGGCGACCGACTGATTGAAAGCGTGGCTGCTCATCTCTGTTGGGGGGAGCGCGGAGCGTTTCGCGGTCCGGGGCGGAAACGGTATTATAGCATCTGATGGACATCCCTCGGAAACTGTTCGCCTGGGGCGGCCTTGCCGTTGCGCTGCTCCTGCTGTTCGCTTTCCTCCACCCCTTGTATCGCCAGGGCGAGGCATCGGTGGCCGGCAATACCGCCCCGGACTTTTCGCTGACGCTCGCGAACAAGCCCATCCACCTCTCGGATCTGCGCGGCAAGGTCGTGGTGCTGAATTTCTGGGCGACGTGGTGCCCCCCGTGCGTCGAGGAAACCCCCGCGCTGAACCGTCTGCAGCAGCGCATCGCCTCACGTGGCGGCGTTGTCCTGGGTGTGAGCGCCGACTCAGATCCGGCACTCTACGAAAAATTCTTGAAGGATCAAAAGGTTGAATTTCCGACCTATCGGGATCCCGACCTGAAAGGGAATCTTTCCCAAATTGCCCTGAAGTACGGCACTTCCATGTATCCGGAAACCTATATCATTGACAGCCGCGGCAAGATCGCGCGCAAGGTCATCGGCCCCCAGGAGTGGGACTCTCCCGAGATGGTCGCTTACCTCGACTCGCTTCTCGGCAAGGGCTGAGCAACACCCTCGGAAAAAGCCATTGCCGCAGATACGCAAGTCCCTCGACGGCTCCGCCCGCCGCGCCGCGCCCGGCCCGGCTTTGCCCCCGGCTGCTATAATTCCTCCATGACCCTTGTCGAAGTCACTTACGAACTGCAGTCCCCGCTCGGAACAGAAGAACTCCGCCGCCTCGGAGAATTCGCCAATACCTACGGCTTGCGGCGTTTCCGCGTGGACGATGCCAACCGCCAGATCTCTTTCGAATACGATGCTTCGCGCTTGCGCGAAACGGAGGTCGCGCATGCGCTCCGCCTGGCGCGCATCGCCGTCACGCGAAAGGTCAACTGATCGGAAAAATCTCAGGTGAGTGAGGCCCGGTAGCGGAGAGCGGTGAAATAGTTACCGGTTTAGCCGGCTAAAAAGAGAGCGGGGCTCCCGCTTGGGTCCGGGAGCCCCGAAAGGCGCGTTCCGTTTCCGGCATCGTTTTCACACCGGAGCGTGGGGTCATCCATCCTAGCTTCCCTCTCAGAGGCAGGTGGGAACGACCTGTTCAGAATGGCGAGCAAGCCCCTTCCCCCTCACTCGACACTCCGTCCAAGTCGTCAATCGAAACGCGCCCACGCGCCACAAAACAGCACGACCTGGGCCAAATTCGTCTTCTGGCTCCATCTGCTAACTTCCTCAATTCCCACAACTTATCCACAGCCCATGCAACCAAGATCACATCCCTATTGGTCATGAAAGTTCAATTCGGAACTCTGACTGCGGAATGTTCTCATTCGGAACTCCTCTTCCCTTCACTTTCTTTTCCCAGCGTATTCCCACTATCGCGGTAGCCACCATCCGCCACTCCCTGCCAATCGCCCCGACCGGTCGGTTTCGATCTCAGAGAACTTAAGCCTTCTCTGCGCCGGCCTGACCGTTCACTCGGATCTGTCTTTCGCGCTCTTGCCCACGGCCACCAGGAAAATGGCGCTCTTGCCGTCAGCATGAGGAGAGAAGAAGCGGATCACGTCGTCGTCGTAGAAAGTGAGCCCGGTGGCGCCCAGCCGCTGCGCATAGGCCGCCAAGTACAGCTTGCCGCCCAGAATACCGGCCTCGAGCTGCACGGCGCGATAGCCGCGATTGCCAAAGCGCTGCAAAATGGGCCGCAAATCAGCAAGGAAAAATATGTCCGCGACGGCGTCGGCTGGCAGCTCCTGCTCCAGTCCCAGGTAGCCGGCCTGGTCGCGGAAATTCCCCTGCTTCAGGCACTCCAGCACGCCCCGGTTGCGGTGGAAGACATAGGCTCCGGGAGGGAGTTCATCAACTGCATGGACGATCAGGTAGAGGTGATTGAGCTGAGTTCCCGGCGGATCGAGGAAATCCGCCCTCACCCCACGGCTCGCTCGGTCCAGCATGGTCGAAAGTTGCGCCAGACTGATCGGCGCGCGGACAAATTTCCGGCTGGAACCGCGTCGCAGGATCACCTGTTCGATGGGGTCGCGTGGTATCTCCGCGTCGGACAAAGGCCGGAGCGGAACGATTGCTCCCGCGGCCGCCGGAGATTCTGTCATCGGCGTGTGGCCTCGCCACTTCTCCGCTTCCTCCGCCGAATCGAGCGAAGACGCCGCGTGCATTTCGCGCATGAGCGGATAATCAACCTCCCGCCGGGAGAGCGGGACGCTTTCCAGGGAGAGCGGAGAGATTTCCGCAGGGGTTTGCGGCGGAAGAGCTGCGACGCGGCCGAGGGCCACCAGGGAGATGGCCACCTCACGCTGGGGATCCACATCCAGCAGGCGGCTGACGTCCGCGTCCACGAAGCCGCATACCACCCGGGCTGGCAGACCCAATGCCGTGCCGGCGGCCAGCAGGTTTGCGAGGAGAGTGCCGTTGTCCCAGCCGAAATGCCGGTACGTGCGCGCCTGATATTTCCACGCATTGCGCCAGTAAGTGCCGGTGCAGACGATGGTCAGCGGCGCATGAGCGATGGCGGGTTCATCGCCGGTGGCTTCGAGCAGCACGCGGCGATAATCCCCGGCGCGCAGTCTGCGCAAGCCGAACTCGGCGGCGGCGAAGTGATAGACGCCGGCCGGCAGGTTCTCGAGGTCGCTGCAAACCAGGTAAAGCTCGACCTCGTAGAGCGCTCCGGTGCAGGCCGCGGCGCGAAAGTAGATCTCGCCGCCCGGATAGTTCCTCTTGCGGGTGATGCCGGCGGAAAGGTACAGGAGTTGCGCCACCGCTTCCAGGTCTGGGGCCGCGTTTGTCTGGGCGGGCACGCTCTCGGCGATGGCAGAGAGGGCGGCGACCCCGGTTTGCCGCACCTCGCCGGGCAAGCGCATGAGTTCCAGCGTCGGATAAATCTTGAAGGGCAGCGGCTGGTTCGCCCAGTCCAGGGAATGGGCGTGGGCGCGAATGCTGGCGTAGGAGTGCTTGGTGGCGTTGTGATAGCTCCAAGCGGCTTCTGGATTGCGGTTGTCGGTCATAGTGGCAATGAACGAACGATACGGAAGGTCATTCCCCGGGGCGGCTGGCCCACAGCTTCAGCCTCTTTCCCTCTTATTGTAGCGGCCACCTTTTATCCTGAGCGCAGCCGAAGGATGAGGTGGCCATCTTCGCAGCGCACTCAGACGTGCCGGGTGTCGTGCAGAGGCGGCCGTCAGCTACTTGGCTTCTTATATTTATCGGGCTGAAACTTGCCGCCAACGACGTAGCTCGCGTTGATCTCGATATACGCGTTCCACTTTTCCGGCAGATCGGGTTCTGCGAAGATGGCCGTCACCGGACACACCGGCACACAGGCCCCGCAGTCAATGCACTCGACAGGGTCGATGTACAGTATGGGCACCTCGTCGTACGCTGGCCGGCCATCTTCGTAGGTTCGGCCCTTTGCCGGATGGATACAATCCACCGGGCACACGTCCACACAGGCGGTATCTTTGGTCCCGATACAGGGTTCGGCGATGATGTAGGTCAACGGTCACCTCCCTTCGTTGACCGCGCCAGCCTTCAAAAGGCACGGAAACATGTTCCTGCCGTTCTCTCCGAACGGTACTCCTCAAACTCAACCGCTGTCAAAGTCCCCATCGAGCCCCTCGTCACCCCAAGACCCCGCAGTTTTCGCGTCCCACACTGTCCCCATTTTCCGGGTCTTCATCCTGAACCAGCTCAAACCCCAAACCTCCAAATGTCGTGTCCCAGAAATTCGCTGCATTTCTCTCTAGGGGGTCGGAGCCTCACTTGTCCTGAGCGCAGCCGATCGTAGATTCCGCTCCCGGCGGAAAGGAGCTCCGACATAAACGGCTGAAAAACAAACTGGGCTTCAGCTCGCCCTGAGAAACGAAGGGCCCCTGAGGCCAACAGGCTCCGTTAGCAATTTGCGGGACAGCGCACTAGAATAGTGGTTGTGATGTCAGACCTCGCAGCCAAAGCCTGCGTCCCATGCCGTGGCGGTGTACCACCGCTAAAGGGTGAGGAACTCGCCTCTCTCGAAAAGCAGGTGAATGGATGGAAGGTGATGGAGGGACACCACCTTGCAAAAACCCTGAAGTTTCCCGACTTTCGCGAGGCTCTCAAATTCGTCAACCGGGTTGGCGAGCTCGCGGAAGAGCAAGGCCACCATCCTGACATCTTCCTGGCCTGGGGAAGAGTGGAGATCACCATCTGGACGCACAAAATCAATGGCTTGACGGAGAGCGATTTCATCCTGGCCGCAAAGATCGACCAGCTCGCGACCCCCGCGCAAGGATGACACTCCGAGGACTCCCGGGAGTTGCTTCACGCGGTCGAACGCAGTCCGAGTGAGTCTGAAGATTCTCTTGACAGCCCAGTGAGCGAGTAGCAGAATACAGCCTCAATGTCGGGATAGAGGAGTAATTATTCCAAGCACTGAGAGGCCCCGTTTTTCCCCAGCTCAAGGAACTTCATGTATGCAGTTAATTCCGAACCCGGAAAGCACTGACAAGGAGACCGGCATTGTGTCACGCAGCTGCTTGAGCGGGTGCAGGACGTTCTGGAAGGGGACCGTTCATCCTGCTAATCAGCAGATTTGTTCCCCCTGATGGAGGTGTTCTTTGCAAACTCATCGTTGGTCGCTCATGCGGATCATCAACAGAATCGCCTTTTCGATTCTTGCCCTTTTGAGTTTTATATTTCCCGCTGCCATCGCTTCATGGGCACAGAACACGCAGCCGGGGTCGAGGGTTGCCACGGATCGGCGCGCGCTCGATCCTTTGACGCCGGCCGAGCAAGCTCTGGCCGAGCGTATTGCCCGGAGTGACGGCAGAGTTAAAGAGGTTCTCGGCGAAGCCGGCGTGCGCCTGGTTTCGGTCATTCCTGTCTTGCTCAAGGCCGACGTCCCCGAGAAAACCAACGTGGCGCAGCGGCAAGTTGAAGTTGTGCTGTTTCAACCCCAGCGCGAGGTGGGTGCACGGGTCATCGTCAATCTCCGCCAGAACGTCGCGGTGGCGGTAAACCGCCTGACCGGCGACCAGGTTCCATACACCAATGATGACCTAGCCGACGCGTTTCAACTGGCCTTGCGCGATCCTGAAGTGGTGCGCGTGCTGGGCCCGGCCGCGCAGACGTTCCGGCCGCGGACCGGGCCGCCAACCACGACCGCGGCAACTCCGGAGAATGTCGTGGAGGGATTGCCGGTTCGCTCCAGCGACCCCAACGACCCGTGTTCGAAACACCGCTGCCTGTGGCTGATGTTCCGCCGTGGCAACGACTATCTGAGCCAACCGAGTGTGACTGTAGATCTCACGGACAAGCGTGTATCTGTCGAAAAGCCGGTCACCGACAGAAAGGCGGACCACTAATATGAAACTTTCGCGAAGCGCTACTCTTGCTGTCCTTGTGGGATTCTGTCTCTGCCTGTTCGCCCAGGTCGCTGTGGCGCAGGTGCCGCCGCCCTCCATGCCCTGCTCCGGCGCGAACCTGGTGGACCAGAAGTTCCCCACCGTGGGTCCGGAGGTCACGCATTGGCGGCTGTGCTGGCAGGCGGTGAACGGCAACGGCCTGAAGATTCATTGGGCCTACTTCCGCACCTCGCCTGCGAAGCCCTGGCTTTTCCTGCTCTGGGACGCGGAGGTTTCTGAAATCTTCGTGCCCTACCATACGGGATCGCCGCGCTTCTATGACGTCGGTTACATGTTCCCGCTCACCCCGGTCGGCGCGGCCGACTGCCCGGCCAGCCAGGGCGGAACCGTGCTGGCCGGCAACGTGTGCCTGCAAGTCCACGATCGCGGGCTTTCCTGGAAATCCGACTCCCAGGTCTATCGCGGCGAAGAGATTGTCCTGTGGGGGGCGCTCGCGGCCGCCAACTACAACTACATCATCGAATGGACGTTCCGTGACGACGGCATCGTCATGGGACGGGTCGGCGCCACGTCGCACAACTTCCCCGGACGTGAATTCGAAACTCACGTCCATAATCCCATCTGGCGGCTGGACGTGGATCTGAACGGATGGCCGAACGACTCCGTCGCTCTGGGCACTCACACAGAAGTGGGACTCACAGGCAACGACACCCAGCCGCCCATTCCCTTGTCCACGGGCCTGCTGTGGGATCCGCGCGCCTTCAACACGCTCGACGTCTCCGACAAGTTCCTGGTCAACGGCAAGGGCGACAAGACCTACTATCAGTTGATCCCGCTGCCCACCCAGGGCCTGGCCCAGCACCAGGAGGCGTTCACCAAGCCCGACTTCTGGGTCACGCACTACAACCCCGCGCAAATGAGCGCCAAGGACTTGATCTCCTATACCAATCCTCCCGTGTCAGTCAGCGACACCGACATCGTCATCTGGTACCGGGGCTCGGTCCATCATCATCCCCGCGACGAAGACGGCGAAAAAGTGGGCGGCGCCTGGCACGGCGTGGCCCTGGTGATGTGGACTGGTTTCATGCTCAAGCCACATGACCTTTTCGATCGCACGCCGTTCTATCCATGAGGTGATTCACCGGCAAGAGGGGCGGGTGGCCCATTCTTCGGTGTATGTAAGGGTGGGGATTACCCGACTATCACTTGGCGCTGTCCAGCCGTTTGCGCGGGTAGAGTGGCGGGTGGCCGGTTTCCCAGATCCACGTTTGTGAATCCGGATGGCGATGAACCACTTGTCCGGTAATCCAACTACACAGCCAAGTGGCCGCCACCGTCAGAATAGGAACCACAAGGCGTTGAGATAGTTTCCGAGTTGCCGACAACTCGCCCGCAAACTGTCAGAATAAGGCTCGTTCGGAGACTGTTTCGAGATGCAGTAGATATAGGACAAGCGCGCCCTGTGGCCCATAGATCACTTACGTACGCGCCGTTTCATTCTCTCTGGTAGTCAATTTGCTGAATTCATTTCTTGTACCCAAACGCTTTGCTTCCGGCATCAAAGTGTCCGGTATCGCCACAACAGGCAAGGAAGGATAACCATGAATTCCAAGCAAGTGGTTCTCATCACCGGCTCCAGCACTGGCTTCGGCAGACTTTTCGCGGAAACCCTGGCACGCAAAGGGCACACTGTTTTCGCTACGATGCGTGACCCTGTAGGTCGCAATGCCAAGAATGCTTCCGAAATCCGCACGCTTGCGGAAAAGGAGTCACTGCCAATCCACGTCCTTGAACTGGACGTAAGCGACGACGCCTCGGTGGGGCGGGCTGTGGACGCCGCCGTCGCCAAAGCGGGCCGCATCGATGTCGCCATCAACAATGCCGGCTACTACCTCTCGGGGCTGGCGGAAGCGGTCACCACCGAACAAGCGCAGCGTCTGATGGACACGAATTTCCTTGGCCCGGTGCGCGTAAATCGCGCGGTGCTCCCGCACATGCGGCGCCAACGCAGCGGCATGCTCATGCACATCAGCAGCGGCGCCGGCCGTGTGATTCTTCCTTCCGCGGGTTTCTATTGCGCCAGCAAATTTGCACTCGAGGCGCTGGCCGAGGCGTACAGCTACGAACTTGCCGCGCAAGGAATTGAATCCGTGATTGTCGAACCCGGCCAATATGAGACGCCTGTTTTCGGCAATACAGTGACGGCTGCCGACCAGGCTCGCACCAATACGTATGGCGCTGCCAAGGAGTTCCCTGCGAAGATCAACGGGGCGCTTTCCTCCACGGCCGGCAATGCCCAGGAAGTCGCGGACGCCGTTCTGCGGATTATCGAGACTCCTGCCGGAGAGAGGCAATTGAGGTATTTCGTCAGTCCCCAGAACTTCGGTGTTGAGGAGATCAACGCCCTGTCAAGGCAAGTGCAAGCCAACGTGCTAGAAGCCTTCGGTCTCGCTGCCGACACTAAATTCCTCAAAGGTA
>DASZZJ010000041.1:0-26717 GCA_035545075.1 Candidatus Acidiferrales bacterium | reverse complement strand
GGGCTGTCCGTCCAGCCTTATGCCCAGTTGCTCGACCAGGAGTTCTGGGAGCAGGTCCCTGACGAAAAGAAGCGCGAGGTGTTGACCTCCGACGAGGCCTGGTGCGTCCCGCCGAGAAACGTCCGCTCCTTCCTCGAGGAGTTGCTCCGCCGCGGCGAGGTGAAGACGGCTAATGAGATTCTGCTCAGGTACTGCGCCTGCATCGCGCTGGAGGACCGCGAGGCGCGCCGGAGCACCGCCATCGGCCTTACGGACCTTGCGGAGTTCTATGGCAGCGGCGACGGCAGTGTCTTGATGGAGTCCATCCGCCGCCTGGGCAACCAGCTCGCCGTCGAGCGCGAGCCCGAATTGCAGACCCTGGTCAGCGCTGCATTCGTCCGGTTGAGCCAGGAGGCCGCTTCAAAGTGCTCCTACAACGCGATGTTCCAGGCGCTCTCTTCACTGGACAAGCTGGAAACCGAGCGCCCCGGCTCGACGCAAAGTCTTCGGCCGAGGATCGGCGCCGAGGACCGCATGCCCGAATTCATTGAAGATTCGATTCGGACCGGCGAGATCGCCGACGGCATGATAGAGATACTCCAGTGCATGCCCCGCGCCACGCTGTACTACATTTCCAATCGCTTCGGCCGCTGTGGATTCCGGGAGGACTGCGCGCTACTCGCCAATATCGTGCGCCACCTCGGTGATCAGAGTATCCGCAGTCTCGAACAGACGCTGGAGACGGCGCCCCCTTCCGAAGCAATCGAGACCGTCGGATTGCTCAGCCTCCTTTCCTCCGACGCCGTCGAGAGAGTGCTCCCCGTCCGGCTGGCACAATGGCCCCGCACGGCCCACGATCGCGCCGTGCGGCAATTGTCCGCCGCATCAGCCGACCGCCGAGCTCGCCTCCTTGTCACTCTGTTCGACTCGCTGGATCCTTTCATACAGCCGCTGGCAGTCGATGAAATGGGAATGACGGGCCATGCGGACTGCATTTCCAAATTGCTCGATATTCTGGGGGATGTGCGCAAATCCGAATACTTGCGGTTGAAGGCGGTGGAAGCGCTGGGCCGCCTCCGGGCACAGGCTGCCAGCGTGCCGCTACGGCAGATTCTGGATGCGCGCCAGGTCTGGCGCTGGGTCTATCCCACCGAGCTGCGTATTGCTGCCCTGCAGTCCCTCATGCGGATTGATCCTGTGATGGCGCTCGATAAGCTCGCCAACAGCGGCCTGGAGCGGAGGGAGCTCACTTTCGAGCCGACGGATCCGGAACCGGGCTCCTCTGTTATCCGGCAGCGGCGCTATGCGCGGCTGAAGCTTTCCCAACCTGTTACCGCCACGACCACCCTCGTTCGAGAGAATTTCAAGATCGTTGTTCCGGAACTCAATCTTGGCGGGGGTTTCGGGATCAGCGATCGCCACGTAGCTCCGGGCACTCTGCTTCCGCTCAAGTTTTCCGGAGGCGGCCGGGCCATCAAGGCCCAGGTACTCATTCGCGGCGCGAGGCCCCAGGCGCTGGCCTTCGAATTTGTGGACATTGACCTCGAGAATCGCCAGCGGTTGCGCAAGGTGTTGCTGGGGCTCGGCATCCAGCCGCAAGACTCCACGGTCGGAAACCGGACTCACCGCCGCGGACGGGTCGCGCTTCAAAAGCAATAATCGATTCCCTTCAAACACTCCGAGATGTTGGAACGGCGCCGGAAGCGAAAGCAGCCTGACTGCGTTCTCATCGCTCGTCTTGGCGTGGGCTCGCACAAATAGATACAATAAGAGTTTGCGCGAATTGCGGCTGGCGGAACTCTGCGCCGGTGAGGGATCAGGCATTGGCCGGGTGGAGGGCGCCTGCCGCGCCCGCCACGCGATACCGCGAACACGGCACGGCGAACCAAAACCATGGATGCGGCTCAGATACTCGACAAAGTCCTCGCGCGATTCATCGGCACCAAGCACGAACGCGACGTCAAGCGGATCCAACCGCGAGTAGCGGCCATCTCGGCGCTCGAGCCGGAAATACAAACGCTTTCGGATGCAGATCTGAAAGCGCGATTCGCCGATCTGCGTAAACAGGTGCAGGAACGCCTTCAGGACGCCGATCCCGCCGACACCGCCTATAAACAGAAGCTGCAAGAAGCACTCGAAGCGGCGATCGTGCCGACCTTCGCTGTGGTTCGCGAAGCGGGCCGCCGTAACCTGAACATGCGGCATTTCGACGTGCAACTCATCGGCGGAATCGTTCTCCACGAGGGCAAGATTGCGGAGATGAAGACCGGCGAAGGCAAGACGCTGGTTGCCACGCTCCCGGCGGTGCTCAATGCGCTGGCCGGCCGCGGGGTCCACATCGTTACCGTCAACGATTACCTGGCGCGGCGCGACGCCGAATGGATGAGCCCGCTCTACCGCGCGCTGGGCCTCACCGTCGGCGTGATCGTCCACGACCTCGACGACGACGAACGCCACAATGCTTATGCCGCCGACATCACCTACGGCACCAACAACGAATTCGGCTTCGACTATCTCCGCGACAACATGAAGTACGATCTCTCCGACTGCGTGCAGCGCGGCCACCACTTCGCCATCGTGGATGAGGTGGACTCGATTTTGATTGACGAGGCGCGCACGCCGCTGATCATCTCCGGCCCGGCGGAAGAATCCACCGACAAGTACTACCGCATCGACAAGATCATCCCGAAGCTCATCAAGGAGATTGATTACACCCTCGATGAAAAGCACCGCACGGCCACGCTCACCGAAGAGGGTGTCAGCAAGTGCGAAAGGCTTCTCGGCCTCGGAAACCTCTACGATCCGGACCACATGGAGACCATTCACCACGTCTACCAGGCCTTGCGTGCGCACACTCTTTACAAGCACGACGTGGATTACGTCGTCAAAAACGGCGAAGTCATCATCGTGGATGAGTTCACCGGCCGGCAGATGCCCGGCCGCCGCTGGTCCGACGGGCTCCACCAAGCCGTCGAAGCAAAGGAGAACGTCAAGATCGAGCGCGAAAACCAGACGCTGGCGACGATTACCTTCCAGAATTATTTCCGGATGTACAAAAAGCTCGCCGGGATGACGGGCACGGCGGCGACCGAAGCGGCGGAATTCGGCAAGATCTACAACCTCGATGTCGTCGTGATTCCCACGAACCAGACGCTCATACGCAGGGAATACGCCGACGTCGTTTACCGCACTCAAAAGGAGAAGTTCCACGCCGTGGTGAACGGAGTGATGCAGGAGGACGACTCATTTGCTTACGGCATCCGCCACTTCCACGAACGCGGGCAGCCCGTGCTCGTCGGCTCGATCTCCATCGAAAAGTCCGAGGCCATTTCCGAGCTGCTGAAGAAGACCGGCGTCCCCCATCAGGTCCTGAATGCCAAGCAGCATGAGCGCGAAGCAAACGTCGTGGCCCAGGCTGGCCGCAAAGGCGCCGTTACCGTCTCGACGAACATGGCCGGACGCGGGACAGACATCCTCCTCGGCGGCAACCCCGAGCACATGACCCGCGAACATTTCCTCAAGAACAAGCTCGCCCTGCCCCTTGCGCAGGCTCCTTCGGTGATCGGTGTTGAAACCGGGAACGGAGACGCGCCGCAACAGGCCGTCCCGATGGTCCTTTTCCAGCACGAGGGGAAGATCTTTCAGGTGCCGCGGGAACAGTGGAAGCCGGTCTTCGACCAGTTCGCCGAGCAGTGCAAGGCCGAGCACGACGAAGTCGTCTCACTCGGCGGCCTGCACATCCTGGGCACGGAGCGGCACGAGGCGCGGCGCATTGACAACCAGCTCCGGGGCCGCGCCGGACGCCAGGGCGACCCCGGCTCTTCGCGTTTCTTCCTTTCTCTCGAAGACGACCTCATGCGCATCTTCGGCGGCGAGCGCGTCAAGCAGCTGATGTTCCGCCTGGGCATGACCGAGGGCGTGCCCATCGAGTCGAAGATGATCTCGCGCAAGATCGAGGGCGCGCAGAAATCGGTCGAGGCGCAGAACTTCGATGCGCGCAAGCACCTGCTTGAGTACGACGACGTGATGAACAAGCAGCGCGAGACGATTTATACGATTCGCCGCTCCGCCCTCGAGGGCAAGGACCAGCGCGAGTACATCCTCGGCGTCGCCGAGGACGTCGCCGGCGAGCTCGTGGACAGCCACTGCCCGCGCCAGCAGCACCCCGAGCAGTGGAACACAACGCAGTTTCTCGCCGAAGTGAACGCCCAGTTCGGCGTGGACGCCAAGGCCGCCGGCGCCGATCCTGCGGCGCTGAATCACGACGAACTCACGGGGGCACTCGTCTCCGCCGTCACCAAACGCTACGAGGAGAAAGAGCAGCAGTTCACGCCGCAGCTTCTGCGCTGGCTCGAGCGGCGCATCGTCCTCGACGTGGTGGATTCCCAGTGGAAAGATCACCTGCTCTCGCTCGACCATCTGAAAGAAGGCATCGGCCTGCGCGGCTACGGCCAGAAAGACCCGCTCGTCGAGTTCAAGAAGGAAGCGTTCACGCTCTTCGAAGACATGATGGCGCGCATCGACAACGAAGCGCTGCGCTACCTCTTCCACGTGCAGGTTCAGCCGGGCGAAAAGTCGCCGGAGAGCGCACCCGAGCCTCAGCGCCCCCGGCCTTCTTCGCCGCCGCAAGGCGCTGCGGCAGCCGCCGCCAGCGCCCGCGCCAGCGAGGTGCCGGAGAATCTCCCGGCCTTTGCGCGTAATATGGAGCGGCGCCAGCAAAGGCAACAGCGCGATTTGCAGTACCAGACCGGCGCAGCGCAGGCTGAGGCGCCGAAACCGGTCCGCGCCGGCGCCAAGGTTGGCCGCAATGCGCCGTGTCCTTGCGGCTCCGGGAAGAAATATAAGAAGTGCCACGGCGCAAGCGCCTGAGCGCGCGACGGCCGGCTCCGTCATTTCGAGCGAAGCGAGAAACCGCCCTTCGTAGATTGAGGAGATTAAAAATATGCCCCCACCACCCATGCAGCAGCCGGAAAAAACGTCCATACCGGGCGTGAAGAATCTCGTCGCCGTCGCCAGCGGCAAGGGCGGCGTCGGCAAGACTACGGTCGCCGTCAACCTTGCGATCGCCCTGGTGAAGCTCGGCTACAAAGTGGGCTTGATGGACGCCGACGTCTACGGGCCCAACGTGCCGCTCATGCTCGGCACGACCGCCGAACCGCGCGCCACCGAAGACCGCCGCATCTTTCCCGTCGAAGCCCAGGGAGTGAAGATGATTTCTATGGGTCTGCTGAATCCCGGCGACCGGCCGATGATCTGGCGCGGGCCCATGCTGCACGGAGTGGTCCAGCAGTTTCTCCGCAGCGTGCAATGGGGCGAGCTCGATTACCTCATCGTGGATCTCCCGCCCGGCACCGGCGACGTGCAGCTCACCCTCATCCAGACCGTCGCGGTCACCGGCGCCGTCATCGTGACCACTCCATCCACCGTGGCCATCGCCGACGTGCGCAAAGCCATCGAGATGTTCCGCCAAGTGCAGGTCGAAATCCTGGGCGTCGTCGAGAATATGAGCACCTTCGCCTGCCCGCATTGCGGCAAGGCGCTGGACATCTTCGGCCACGGCGATGGGGCGCGCACCGCGCACGAATACGGCGTGCCCGTGCTCGGCGAGATTGAGATCGATCCGCGGATTCGCATCGGCGGCGACACCGGCCAGCCCGTCGCCGCCGGCGGCGAATCCGGCCCCGGCGCGAAGAGCCTCTATGCGATGGCCCGCGCCGTCACCGCGCGCCTCGCACAGGTGGCTGGAACCGTCGCCGGCCCGGCGATTCAGATTGATTGATTTCCCGGCAACACTTCTTCCTGCGAAGCGCGCTGCACTCCCGCGGAACCTATTCTGAACCGCGCACGTACCTATGCGAGAGGTGCTGATGGAAACTTCACAAGCGCGCGTTGAATTCCCCCGCGTCGAGTGGCGTCTCCTCGGAGCGCTGGCGTTCGCGCTTTTTTTCGTGCACATGCTCGTCAGCGGCCGTTACGGTTATTTTGTAGACGAGCTGTACTACCTCGCTTGCAGCCATCATCTCGATTGGGGCTATGTGGACCAGGCACCGCTCATCGCCCTGATCACCTGGCTCGAGCGCGTCACCCTCGGCGATTCGCTCCATGCGCTGCACTTCCTTCCAGCCGTCGCCGCGGGCTTGAAAGCCCTTCTAGCGGGGCTCATCGCGCGGGAGCTCGGCGGGCGGCGTTACGCCCAAGCCCTTGCGGGCGTCGCCGTGATTGCCACGCCGCTTTACCTCGGCCTCGATAGCCTCCTCACGATGAATGCTTTCGAACCGCTTTTCTGGATGGGCTGCGCGTTGATCGTCCTCAAGATCTTCAATGGCGCAAGCCCGAAGCTCTGGCTGCTCTTCGGCCTCGTCGCGGGAATTGGCCTCGAAAACAAGCACTCCACGCTCATCTTCGGCTTCGGCCTTTTCATGGGGCTTCTCTTGACGAAGCAGCGCCGCCACTTCGCGCAGCCGTGGATTTGGCTCGGCGGCCTGATCGCCTTTTTGATTTTCCTTCCGAATCTTGTGTGGGAAATCAATCGTCACTTCCCCACGGTCGAGCTGCTGCAAAACGTGCAGAGCAGCGGCCGCAACACGGCGTCCGGCTTCCTTGGTTTTCTACTCGCCCAAGCGATCATCATGCACCCGCTCGCCGCGCCGCTCTGGATCGCCGGGCTCACGCGGCTGTTGCGCGACACGGAGGGCAAGGGCATCCGCGTCCTCGGCATCGCCTATCTGGTTCTCATCCTCTGCATGCTGGCGTTCCACGGACGCATCTATTACCCGGCGCCTGCCTATCCCATGCTCTTTGCCGCGGGTGCCGTGGCCTTTCAGGGCTGGGTGGAGCGCCGCTCGTGGAATTGGCTGAAGCCCGCGTACATCGCCGTGCTTCTTGTGTCCGGCGCCGTCCTCGCTCCTTTCTTCTATTTCCCGATGCTCACCGTGGATCACTACATCGCCTACTCGAAATTCATGCATCTTGCGCCGCCCAAAATTGAGACCCACAAGGAAGGGCCGCTGCCACAGCTTTATGCCGATCAGTTCGGCTGGAAAGAAATGGCGCAGGTCGTGGCCGATGCGTATTTCAAGTTGCCGCCGGAGGATCGCAAGGACTGCGCCATTTTCGGCCAGAACTACGGCGAAGCTGGCGCGATTGATTTCTTTGGCGCGAAGTTGGGCCTGCCGAACGCCCTCTCCGGCCACCAGAGCTACTTCTATTGGGGGCCGCGAGGCTACACGGGTTCCTGCATGATTGTCATGGGCGACGACTACGAGACACTGAGCGAAAAATTCGAGAGCGTCGAAAAGGTCGGCACGGTCTATCACCCGCTCGCCCTGGCTTACCGGAACTTCGACGTCTATCTCGTGCGCCGGCCGAAGATCGGCACGCTCCCTGAGTTCTGGCCGAAGCTCAAACACTGGAACTGACTCCGCATCTCTTCTGGTTATTTCGAGCGACGGACCCAGCGCATTTCTCGGCTCGAAGTCGAGAAATCAGGGCTTCCTCATAGCCTCGGGCATCGTTCCGTTGTCCGCGTCCGCCTTCCTTGTCAGTTCCGAGAGCGAATGTTATCTTGCCATGTTTGGATGTTTTGGCTTCTCTTGTAGGGGCACGATATATCGTGCCCCTACAATAAGATACGAGGGACTCGAGGGTGTAAGGTTTGGCGTCAACATGATCCGAAGCTACCGCGGCAAGCGGCCGCAGATCGCTGCAACGGCGTATGTTGACCCTGCGGCGGTCGTCATCGGCGACGTGGTCATCGGCGAAGACTCGAGCGTCTGGCCGTGCTCGGTCATTCGCGGCGATGTGCACTACATCCGCATCGGAGAGCGCACCAACATCCAGGACGGCTCGGTGCTGCACGTGATGCGCGATGAGTGGCCTCTGGTTCTTGGCGACGGCGTGACCATCGGCCACGGTTGTACGCTACACGGCTGCACCATCGAGTCGCGCTGCCTCATCGGCATGGGCGCCGTCATCCTGAACGGCGTGCGAATCGGCGCGGGCAGCATCGTCGCCGCGGGGACGCTGATCCTGGAGAAGACGGAAATCCCGCCCGGCAGCCTCGTCGTCGGCCATCCGGGCAAGGTCAAGCGAGCCTTGACGGCGGTCGATCAGGTCGCCATCAACGCCTACGCGCAGCGCTACGTCGAGTACAAGGAAATCTACCGCAAGGAGTCCGCCGAGTGAGCGAGGGTTCACCAAAAGCGCCCGACAAGCCGCGTAAGTTCCAAGCCATCCGCGGCACGCGCGATATCCTTCCGCCCGAAACCGCGCTCTGGAACCGCGTCGAGCAGACTGCGCACGCAGTCTTCGCCACCTTCGGCTTCGGCGAAATCCGCCTGCCGATCTTTGAAGAGACAGAATTGTTCGCCCGCTCAATCGGTGCCGACACGGATGTCGTCTCGAAAGAGATGTACACGTTTGTTGCACATTCCTATAAATATCTAAAAGATTTATACTCCGAGATCGAAGATGCCTACGACGATTCAATTCGGCTTGGCGATGAGAATCTGTTTTTGACACCCGCGCGCAAGTTCATCGACGGGCTCGAAGCGTCTCTAAGAGGTGGTGAAATTGGTTTGACCGTGGGTACAGAGGCCGCTTTGCAGAGTCTGACCAGTACGTTCCGACATTATGAGCAAGCTCTAGAAGATCCGAACTTGAAAGGCGAACCCGAACTCGAGATCTTGCGGCATGAGTTGTTTTTCGGATGCTGGGATTTTCCCTTCGGCGAAACCATTACCCTTCGGCCCGAGGCGACGGCAAGCGTCTGCCGCGCGTACATCGAGCAAGGGATGCAGACGCTGCCGCAGCCGGTCAAGCTCTACTACATGGGGCCGATGTTTCGCCGCGAACGGCCGCAGAAGGGCCGCTACCGGCAGTTCTACCAGATTGGCGCGGAAGTTCTTGGCGGCCCGGACGCTCCTGCGATTGACGCCGAAGTGATTGAGATGCTCACGGTGTTTTTCGCGAAGCTCGGCCTTGAAGGCGCGGAGCTGTACATCAATTCCATCGGCTGCCGGGAGTGCCGCCCGAAATACGTGGAAGCGCTCCGCGCCGCGCTCATCAAAGTGAAAGAAAAACTCGGCCCCGACAGCCAGCGCCGCATCGAAACAAATCCGCTGCGCGTCCTCGACTCGAAGCTCGAAAGCGAGCAGGCCATCATCGAGACGCTTCCGCGCATCTCCAGCCATCTTTGCGCCGAGTGCGCCAAGAACTATGAAGAAGTAAAGCGCGAGCTCGGCCTGCGCGGCATCAAGTACGAAGAGAACTGGCGTCTCGTCCGCGGCCTCGACTACTACATGTGCACGACGTTTGAAATCACCGCGCCCGGCCTCGGCTCGCAGAACGCCGTCTGCGGCGGTGGCCGCTACGACGGCTTGGTCGAATTGCTCGGAGGCCCGCCGACGAAAGGCATCGGCTTCGCCATCGGCGAAGATCGCCTGATTCTCTCGCTCCAGGAAAGCGGGAAGGGAACTTCCGCGCGCGGACTGGACGTGTACATCGCGTGGATGGGCGAGAAGGCTTACGAGGCGGCCCTCCGCGCCGCCCGCACTCTGCGCGAGGCGGGGTTATCGGTCGAGCTTCCGCCAACGGAACAGAAATTCGGCAAGGCCCTCGGCCACGCGGACAAGCTCGCCGCGCGATATGCTTTGATTCTCGGCGAGGATGAGGTTTCGAGCGGCCAGTGGACACTGAAGACACTGGCCGACAGTAAGCAGGTGAAATTGACGGAACCTGAGCTTCTGGCGAGATTGAAGAAGGGCGTGTAGCACAGGCTTCAGCCTGTGCCGGGGATGTAGCGGCGGCCTTCAGGCCGCCATCGGTCAAAGCTGCATCGCCCTGAACGGATGAAAAGAACACAGACTAAAGTCTGTGCTACCGGAGAGAGACTTGCTCGATTTTCTCGGCAACCTGAAGCGCACGCACGACTGCGGTGCGCTGCGCGCCGCCGACGAAGGCCGCGACGCCGTCGTCATGGGCTGGGTCGCGCGCCGCCGCGACCTCGGCCACTTGCTCTTTCTCGATCTCCGTGACCGCACCGGCATCGTCCAGGTGGTCTTTAACAAGGAGGCGCAGCCCGCCGCCCACGCCAAGGCCGAACAGGTGCGCTCCGAATTCGTCGTGGCCGTTGAAGGCAAGTGCGTCCGACGCCAGAGGGCGAACCCGGACCTCGCCACCGGCGAAGTGGAAATCATCGCCGCGGAGCTGCATGTCCTGAACAACGCGAAGACGCCGCCGTTCCCCATCGAAGATGAGATCAACGCCGCGGAAGAGACGCGTCTGCGCTACCGCTATCTCGACTTGCGCCGGCCGAAGCCTCACCACAACCTCGCGCTGCGCCACAAAATCGTGCTCGAAATCCGCAAGGCGATGGACGAGATGGGCTTTCTCGAAGTCGAAACGCCCATGCTCACCCGTTCGACACCGGAGGGCGCGCGCGATTTCTTGGTGCCGAGCCGCATTCATCACGGGCAGTTCTATGCTCTTCCGCAATCACCGCAAATGTTCAAACAGATCCTCATGATCGCGGGGATGGACCGCTATTTTCAAATCGCCAGATGCTTGCGCGACGAAGATTTGCGCGCGGACCGCCAGCTCGAACACACGCAGCTCGATCTGGAAATGTCGTTTCCCAGGCAGGAAGATATTTTTCATGTCGTCGAGCAGGCCATGATGCGGGCCTGCGCAGTCGCCGGAGTCCAGGTGAAGCCGCCGTTTCAGCACATGCGATATAAAGACGCCATGCGGCGTTACGGGAGCGACAAGCCGGACCTACGATTCGGCATGGAGCTGCGCGACGTTTCGGACTGCTTTCCCGCTGCGACGCGCGAGACGCTGCACATTGAAGGAAGCGTGTTTGCTCTTGCGGCGCCGGGAGCGGCGGATTATTCGCGCAAGCAGCTCGACGAACTGGGTGAAAAGGCAAAGGCGCTCGGCGCGCGCGGCCTGTACACCGTAAAGGTCGCGGCGGAAGGGAACACCTCGCAGCTTGAGAAACTCCTCAGCGCCGAAGGCGTGAAGAAGCTCGCCGAGGCTGCGGGCGCGAAGCCCGGTGATTTGGTGGTCGCCGTTGCGGCGAAGGAACAGATTAGAGGCACCGAAGCGACGGCGCTGGTGGCCGGTCAATTGCGCTCGCATCTCGCCGAGCAGTTGAAACTCATTCCCGCGAACCGTTGGGAGTTTTTGTGGGTGACAGAGTTTCCGCTGTTTGATTGGAGCGAAACCGACAAGCAATGGGTGAGCGCGCAGCATCCGTTTACTGGCATCGTCGAGGAAGACCTGGACTTGCTCGAGCGGCCCGAGCGCCGCGGAGAGATTCGCTCGAAGGGCTACGACCTTGTCCTCAACGGGCACGAGCTGGGCTCCGGAAGCATTCGAATCCACAGCCAGGATATTCAGGAGAGGGTGTTCAAAGCGCTGGGACTCACCGAAGAACAGTTGCGCCGAAGGTTCGGGTTTTTCCTCGACGCTCTGACTTACGGCACGCCGCCGCACGGCGGCATGGGTTTGGGCGTGGATCGCATCGTGATGCTTCTTGCGGGAGAAAAATCCATCCGCGAAGTGATCGCCTTTGCAAAAACCACCGCCGCGCAGGACTTGATGGCCGAATCCCCGGCCTTGGTGGACGAAAACCAACTTCGGCAGTTAGGGATTCGAATTGTAGTAGAAAAATGAAACTGGAATTGACCTGAGAACTCGATATGTACGACATCTTCGCTGATATCTTGTCGCAAGTGTGGGAGCATCGCCGCAACAAGGTGATAGCTGTCGGCGCTATCGCGATGGTGTTTCTCGGACTGTTCTTCACACTGAAGGGCGCCGACTGGCCACCTCCATGGCTTCCAGTGGCAATGTTCGCGGCCTTCTGGTTTTTCTCTCTCATAATGATTCTGTTGGTCTGCTATTACATTCTAAGAGGACTGGTTAGAATCATCCGCAATCTGGTAAGCAAGTGGAGCACAGATCGCACGCGAGACCAGGGGAGTGCTCCCTAGCCTGACTATGTCACGGATACGCATACTTCCGGAGGCGGTAGCGAACAAGATCGCCGCGGGCGAGGTCGTCGAACGCCCGGCTTCCGTCGTCAAGGAGCTGCTGGAGAACGCCCTCGACGCCGGCGCGAAGTCCATTCGCGTCGAAGTCGAGGTCGGCGGAAAGCGCATGATCCGCGTGATTGACGACGGCCACGGCATGTCGCACGACGATGCGCTGCTGGCCTTCGAGCGCCACGCCACCAGCAAGCTGCGCACAGCCGACGATCTCCTCTCCATCGCCACGCTCGGCTTCCGCGGGGAAGCGTTGCCCACCGTTGCCGCCGTCTCCCGGCTGCTCCTGGAAACCCGCATCG
Source organism: Candidatus Acidiferrales bacterium (assembly GCA_035545075.1). Taxonomy (GTDB): domain Bacteria; phylum Acidobacteriota; class Terriglobia; order Acidiferrales; family UBA7541; genus Acidiferrum. Next base: position 14,389 of record DASZZJ010000041.1, on the reverse strand, counting down.
AAGAAGAAACCGAAGGCACGCGCATCGAATTCGCCGGGGGAAAGCTCGTCGGTGTGAAGCCCGCCGGGCTTCCAGCGGGCACGACCGTCAGCGTGGCCGATCTCTTCTACTGCGTTCCCGCGCGGCGCAAGTTCCTGAAATCGGACACGACCGAGCTCGGCCACATCGCTTCGCTCGTTACGCATTACGCGCTCGCCAATCCCGAAAAGCAGTTCGCCCTGAAAACGCCGTCGCAGGAGATCATCCACTGCTCCCCGGTCGAGCAGCTCTCCGAGCGCGTCTATCAATTGTTCGGGCGGCAGGCGCTCGACGACCTGGTCGAAATCCCCGCGGCGTCGGGGCCATTCCGCGCCTCGATCACCGAGCCGGAACTCGAGGCCGGCGAAGAAGCGGCCACGCTCACGGTGACGGGCTTCGCCTCGCGGCCGGAAGTCCAGCGGCCCAACCGCAACGGGATTTACGTCTTCGTGAACCGCCGTCTTGTGCGCGACCGGCTCATCCTGCACGCCATTCACGAAGCCTACCGCAACATCCTCCCGCCCGCGGTTTTCCCCGCCGTGCTGCTCTTTCTCGCGATGCCTTACGAAGAAGTGGACGTCAACGTCCATCCGGCGAAGATCGAAGTCCGCTTCCGGCACCCACAGTTCGTGCACGATTTCGCCCGCGACGCCATCCGCCAGGCGATCATGAAGGCGCGGCCCATCGCCAGCTTCGCGGCTGCCTCAGCGGCGGGAGCTTCCTCGGCCGCTGCCGCGCCGCACGGCCCGCTCGATGGACCACCGCGCGCGGTGATTCCTCCTCCGGCGCCGGCCATCGGGCCGGTCGAAGAATTGGGCGTGGGCTCCGGCGTCGGCTCCGATGGCGGCGGCTACGGCGCGTTCGATTTGACCGCCGCGCCGCTCCTCCCGGTCGAGCAGCGGTTTGCCTTCGATTCAGGAGCGGCCTTCGGCGCGGGTAATGCCGGCGCTGCGCCGGCCGTTGCTGTCCCCCCAATCGCCGACTGGCCGGATACGCACGGGGCGCCTTACGCCGATGCGCCGGCTACTCTGCCGCGGCCGGACGAAATCGCCGACCTGAAGCCGCTCGGCCAGGTCAGCTCGAGTTTCATCGTCGCGGTAAACGGCCAGGGCCTCTGGATCATCGACCAGCATGTCGCCCACGAGCGCGTGCTCTTCGAACAGCACCTCGAAGCCCGCCGCGCCGGACGGGTCGAGGGCCAGCGCATGCTCATACCCATCGTGGTCGAGCTCTCGCCTCGGCAAGTCGTCATCTTCGAAAGAATTGTCGAGGAGCTGAATGCCAACGGGTTTGAGGTCGAGCCGATGGGACCGCGCAGCGTGGCCATCCAGGCCGTACCGGCCGGGATTGCCGTGGCCGATGCGGAAAAATTGTTGACGGAGATTCTCGACGGCATCGAGCGCGAAAACGCCGCCATCTCCATCGAGACGTTGCAGGCCAAGATCGCCGCTTCGACGGCCTGCCACGCGGCCATCAAAGTCAACATGCCGCTGGACCAGACGAAAATGGAATGGCTGCTCGGGGCGCTGGCAAAGACTGATGCGCCGATGAGTTGCCCGCACGGCCGCCCCGTGGTCCTGCGGTATTCGATGAGAGAGATCGAGCGGGCATTTCACCGCATTTGAGTGTTTGTGTTGAGGTGGACGTTGGGCCGCCCTCTGGAGGAAATCGAATGACCGACGCAGCGAAGACCGCTGTCATCTTCGGCCTGGCGAACAAGCGCAGCATCGCCTGGGCCATCGCACAGAAGCTGCACGAAGCCGGCTGGCGGCTCGCCATTACCTACCAGAACGAGCGGCTCGAGCAGGAAGCGAAGGATCTGATCACCGATCTTTCCGGGGCTTCCGGCTTCATGTGCGACGTGACGAGCGACGAGCAGATCGCGCGCCTGTTCGAGACGCTTCGCGAAAGATACGGCGTGCTCCACGGTTTGGTGCACAGCGTGGCCTTTGCTCCGGCCGAGGAGCTCAAGGGGGAATTCCTGACCACCACGCGGGAGGGCTTCCGCATTGCGCATGATGTCAGCGTATATTCGCTGGTCGCTGTGGCGCGCGGCGCGGCGCCGCTGATGACCGCCGGCGGAGGCATAGTCACCCTCACCTACTACGGCGCGGAAAAAGTCGTGCCAAAATACAACGTCATGGGCGTCGCCAAGGCCGCCCTCGAGGCCACCGTGCGCTACCTCGCGTACGATCTCGGACCGAAAGGCATCCGCGTGAATGCGGTTTCCGCGGGCCCGCTGAAGACGCTCGCCTCCCGCGGCATTTCGGGCTTCGGTGATATGCAAAGGGTGCACGCCGAACGCGCGCCGCTCAAGCGCAACGTGGACGCCGCCGAGGTCGGCTCGACCGCGGCTTTCCTCCTTTCCGACGCCGGCTCCGGCATCACCGGCGAAACGATTTACGTGGACTGCGGCTACAACATCATGGGTTTTTGATTCCGCGATCCACCTCGCTGGGGCGCGTGCGAAAGCTGACAATCGCCATTGACGGTCCGGCCGGATCGGGCAAGAGCAGCGTCGCCCGGCGTGTCGCCGCGCGCCTCGGTTATCTCTATCTTGACAGCGGAGCGATGTACCGCGCACTCGCGCTCAAGGCGCTCGAAGCCGGTACGCCTCTCGAGGACGAAAGCAAAATCGAGTCGCTCGCGCGGGAAACACGCATCGAATTGCGCCCTCCCGCGCCGGGGCAGGCTAGTGCAGACGCGGGGAACCTCGTGTTTCTGGACGGACGTGACGTCACCGCGCGGATTCGCACGACGGAGGTTGCGCAGGCGGCTTCACGTGTCGCGACCGTCGCCGGCGTCCGCTCCCTGCTCGTCGCTCAGCAGCAGCGCGCCGGCGCTGACAGCGGCGTCGTTATGGAGGGGCGCGACATCGGCACCGTCGTGTTTCCCCTCGCCGAGCTGAAGATTTTTCTCGACGCCTCCCCCGAGGTCCGCGCCGAGCGGCGGTGGAAAGATAACCAGGAAGAAGGGGGCGCGATGACGCTCGACGAAATGCTCGAGAGAGTCCGCGACCGCGACCGGCGTGACCGGGAGCGCCGGGTTTCACCGCTCGTTCGTGCGTCCGACGCCGTGCTGGTGGACAATACGGCGATGGACGTCGAAGAGACGACTCGATTGATCGTCATGCTGGCCGAAGAGCGCCGGAAAGAACTGGCGCGGGCTGGTGGGAGGGAAACGTGATCCGGATGCTGGTCCTGACTGTGCTCTCGTTGAGCGGTGGACTCCTTATTCTTCCGATGCTGGCGCTCGCGCAGACCAATTCCGGCGCTACAGCCCAGGGCCAAGCCCGGCGGAGCTTCCGCGCCTATCTCACTGAAGACTGGGACCGCTGGATGTCCGAAAACCCGGAGTCGGCCACAGCCGTGGGTTTCCCCGGCCAGAACCGCCGGTGGACGGACGACTCTCCGGAGGGGATTGAGCGCCGGAAGCAGCATCTGCGCGAGAGCCTGGCGAAGCTCAAGACGTTTCACCCCGAGGAGCTTCCCGCTAGCGAGCGCCTGAACTACGAACTCTATCGCGAGCTGCTCGAGACCGCCGAGGAAGGATTAAAGTACGGAGACGACCCGATTCCTTTTCGCAACGTCCTCCCCAAAAACCTCTGGATGCCGGTCAATCAGATGGAAGGCATCCAGCAGGGCGCGGCCAGCACGCTGGCGATCATGCCGCAGCAGACCGTCGCGGATTATGAGGACATTCTCGCGCGGCTCGAAGCGCTGCCCCGCGCCGTCGAGCAGAATCTCGATCTGTTGAAGCAGGGCCTGAAGCGCGGCTATACGCCGCCGCGTGTGCCGCTGCGCGATTTGCCGAAGCAGGTCGCCGACCTGGTGCCCTCCGATCCCATGGCCAGCGCGCTCCTGCAGCCCTTCCAATATTTTCCGGCCGGATTTCCCGAAGGGGAGCGCACCCGGCTGACCGAGCGCGCGAAAAGGCTTTACACGGAAACGGTGGCCCCGGCCTTCCACAGGTTGCACGACTACCTTCAGAATATCTACCTGCCCGCGTGCCGCGAAAGCATTGCTGCGGCTTCGCTCCCCGACGGCGCGGCCGATTACGCTTTTCACGTTCGCTGGCAGACCACCACTTCCCTCACCCCGCAGCAGATCCACGAAATCGGCCGCTCCGAAGTGAAGCGCATCCGCGCGGAAATGGATAAAGTCATCGCCTCCACCGGATTCCAGGGGAGCTTCCACGACTTCGCGGAATTCCTCCGCACCGACCGGCGTTTTTTCTATGACAAGACGGAAGACCTGGTGAACGGCTATCGCATCATCGCAAAGAAAGCCGACCCGCAGCTTGCCCATCTTTTCGGGAAACTCCCGCGACTGCCCTACGGCGTGACGCCGATCCCGGACTTCAAGGCGCCTTCGCAGACAACCGCCTACTACGAGAGCGGTGCGCCGTCGGCGGGCCGCCCGGGCCAGTTTTTCGTCAACACGTACAAGCTCGAAGCACGCCCCAAGTGGGAGATGGAAGCTCTCTCCCTGCACGAATCCGTCCCCGGACATCATCTGCAGATTTCGCTCGCACAGGAACTGGAAGACGTCCCCGAGTTCCGCAAGCACGCCGGCTACTCCGCCTATGTGGAAGGGTGGGCTCTTTATTCGGAAGGCCTGGGAGAAGAGATGGGGTTCTATAGCGATCCGTATTCTAAGTTCGGCCAGCTCAGCTATGAAATGTGGCGCGCCGTGCGGCTTGTCGTGGACACGGGCATGCACGGGATGGGCTGGACACGCGGGCAAGCCATCGAATTCTTCCGCGAAAACACGGGCAAGACGGATCAGGACGTTACCGTGGAAGTGGATCGCTACATCGTGTGGCCCGGCCAGGCGCTCGCTTACAAGCTCGGACAGCTCAAGATCCGCGGCCTGCGGGCGGAAGCAGAAAAGAAGCTCGGTGCGAAATTTGATGAGCGCAGATTTCATGATGCGGTGCTCGAAAATGGCGCGGTGCCCTTGAGCGTGCTGGAAGCGCACATGAAGCACTGGATGGACGAGGCGGCAGCGCGGTGACGGCCTGCGGAGCATCGGCCGAGTCGTTTTGGCCGGTGGCTAAAAAATTCGAGAAGAGGATGCCTGGCGCTGAAGACTGCTTGTCTTCAGCCGCCAGTGTCAGAGCTATAGCTCCGAACCCCTGTCAATCTTGGAATTTAGGCTAAATTCGATCAGGCGGGGCTGGCCATGGAACTGAGGAACTCGGCGTTGGACTTGGTCTTGGTCAAGCGGCTCTGCAGAAGCTCCATCGCTTCGACGGTCGAGAGCGGGCTGAGGACCTTGCGCAGCACCCAGATCCTGCTGAGCTCGTCGGGCGGCAAGAGCAATTCGTCCTTGCGCGTGCCGGAGCGCTGAATATCAATCGCCGGGAAGACACGCTTGTCGGAAAGGCGCCTGTCGAGATTGATTTCCATGTTGCCGGTGCCCTTGAACTCTTCGAAGATGACGTCGTCCATGCGGCTGCCGGTATCAATCAGCGCCGTGGCGATGATCGTGAGCGAACCGCCCTCCTCGACGTGACGCGCGGCGGCAAAGAAGCGCCGCGGCCGCTGGAGGGCATTGGCGTCAATACCGCCGGAGAGGACCTTGCCGGAAGGCGGCGTGACGGCATTGTAGGCGCGGGCCAGGCGAGTGACCGAATCGAGCAGGATCACCACCTCGCGTTTGTGCTCGACCAACCGCTTGGCTTTCTCAAGCACCATTTCCGCCACCTGGATGTGCCTTTGCGGAGGCTCGTCGAAGGTCGAGCTGATGACCTCGCCCTTCACCGTCCTCTGCATGTCGGTGACTTCCTCCGGACGCTCGTCAATCAGCAGGACGATCAGCGCGACTTCCGGATGGTTCGTGGTGATGGAGTTGGCGATGGACTGCAGCATCATGGTCTTGCCAGTGCGCGGCGGCGCGACGATCAGCCCCCGTTGCCCCTTCCCGACAGGGCAGAGCAGGTCCAGCACCCGCCCGGTCAGGTTGTCCTTGTTCGTCTCCATCTTCAGGCGGCCTTGAGGATAGAGGGGCGTCAAATTGTCGAAGAAGATTTTGCTCCGCGTGACTTCCGGGTCTTCGAAATTGATGGCCTCGACTTTGATCAGCGCGAAGTAGCGCTCCCCGTCCTTCGGCGGCCGCACTTGCCCGGAGACCGTGTCGCCCGTGCGCAGGTCGAACTTCCGGATTTGCGACGGTGAGACGTAGATATCGTCCGGCCCAGGCAGATAGTTGTATTCGGGCGCCCGGAGGAACCCAAAGCCGTCGGGCAGGCATTCCAGCACACCTTCGGAGAAGATCAACCCGTTCTTCTCCGTCTGCGCCCGCAGGATCTGGAAAATCAGCTCCTGCTTGCGCAGCCCCGAGGCGCTGGGGATGTTCAGCTCCTTGGCCATCTTCGCCAGGTCCGTGATGTTTTTTTCTTTTAGTTCAGCAAGGCTGACGCTCATGTGGATGTTTCCTTCGTGGCTTCCTCGGAATCGGGATCTGCTTCAGAGTGCCCTGGAATTCCGGATGCTGCTCAGGGTGATGCGCCGCACTGGCGGATGAAAAATCAGCCTGCCAGGGTGGGCAAACCAGACTCGCTGCAACCGCGCGACGCGCCCTACCCCCGCACTGGCCCGTGCACTTGGCCTGGATTCCTTCGATCGGGCGTCGCGTGGTGCTGTCCCGCTATTCCGCCCCGCCGGCTCCGGCGGGCGCAAAGTCGCGCCCCGGGGAGGGTCTCACACCATTCTTCTAGGTCGGTTGGGGCAGCACTAGTTGGTTAAGCTCTTGTCTTCCTCGGCGACGGCGGCAAAAGTCCCCGCAACGGGCGCCACCGCGGCTTGCTCCTGCGGCACGATGGGCCGCTCGAGCGCAAATTGCAGCACTTCATCCATGGTCTCAACTAACTGGATGGTGAGACAGGAGAGGATCTCCTGCGGGATGTCCGCCAAGTCCTTCTCATTGTCCTTCGGAATGAGCACCGTACGCAAGCCCATTCGGTGGGCGGCCAGAAGTTTTTCCTTCACCCCGCCGATGGGCAGGACCTTCCCGCGGAGCGTGATTTCGCCGGTCATCGCGACGTCGCACCGCACCGCGATTTTCGTCAATGCGCTCACCAGCGAGGTGCCAATCGTGATGCCGGCCGACGGCCCATCCTTCGGAATCGCCCCTTCCGGCACGTGTACGTGGATCTCGAGATTCCGGTAGAAATCCTTCGGCAGGCCGAAAAGCTGCGTGCGCGACCGGATGTAACTCATCGCCGCCTGCGCCGATTCCTGCATCACGTCGCCCAGCTTGCCCGTCAGGGTCAGCCGGCCCTTTCCTTCCATGACCGTGGTCTCCGTGGCCAGCACGCAGCCGCCCACCTCGGTCCAGGCCAGGCCCGTGGCCATGCCCACTTCGTTTTTCTTCTCCGCCCAGATTTCGCGGAACTTGATCACGCCCAGGAAGTCGTTCACGTTCGCCGGCGTGATTTCCACGCTCGCGCCCGCGCCCCCGGTCACCACCTTGCGCGCCATCTTGCGGTTGATGTTTTGAATTTCGCGCTCGAAGTTGCGCACGCCGGCTTCGTGCGTGTAGTGCCGGATGACGTGCACCAGGCCTTCGTCGCTGAAGGTGAGGTGCTTCTCCTCCACCCCGCAGGCCGCGCGCGTCTTGCGCACCAGGAATCGCTTCCCAATCTCCAGCTTTTCCTGTTCCGTGTAGCCGGGGAGCCGCAGGACCTCCATGCGGTCCTGCAGCGGCTGGGGAACCGTGTGCAGCACGTTGGCCGTGCAGACGAACATCACCTTCGAGAGGTCGTATTCGACGTCCAGGTAGTGATCCACGAACGAGTGATTCAGCTCCGGGTCGAGCACTTCCATCAGCGCCGCCGAGGGATCGCCGCGGAAGTCCATGGACATTTTGTCCACTTCATCCAGCACAAAGATCGGATTGACTGTGCCCGCCTTCTTCATCATCTGAATGATCTGCCCCGGCAGCGCCCCGATATAGGTGCGCCGGTGGCCGCGGATTTCCGCTTCGTCGCGCACTCCACCAAGTGAAACGCGCACGAACTTGCGGCCCGTCGCATGGCCGATGGACATGGCCAGGGAAGTCTTTCCGACGCCCGGCGGCCCGACGAAACACAAAATCGATCCCTTCGGGTTCTTGACCAGTTGCCGCACCGCGAGGAATTCGAGGATACGTTCCTTGACCTTGTCGAGCCCGTAATGCTCGTCATTGAGGATTTTTTCCGCGACGACGATATCGCGGATTTCCTTCGAGCGTTTCTTCCACGGCACTGCGATCAGCCAGTCCAGGTAATTGCGGCTCACCGTGGACTCAGCGGACATTGGCGGCATCATCTCCAGGCGCTTCAGCTCCTGGGTGGCCTTCTCGTGCACTTCCTTGGGCATGCCCGCCGTATCAATTTTCTTTTTCAGCTCGTCGGTTTCGCTCTTTTCGCCGCGGCCGAGCTCCTTCTGGATGGCCTTCATTTTCTCGCTGAGGTAATACTCCTTCTGGGCCCGCTCCATCTGCCGCTTGACGCGCGTATTGATGTTGCGATCGACGTTCAGCTTCTCGATCTCGATCTCGAGGATGTCGGTGATGCGGTTAAGCCGCTCGATGGGGTCCACCATTTCAAGCAGGTCCTGCTTCTCGTCCACGGGGAGCTGCAGGTTGGCCGCGATGGTGTCGGAAAGCCGCGAGGGGTCGTCCACTCGCGCCGCCGCGATCATCGTTTCGTAATTCATGCTCTGGGAGAGCTTGACGAACTGCTCGTACAGGTTCGTGACCTTTTGCACGGTTTGCTCGTTCTGCGCCGAGCTTTCCACCTTCGCCGCCAGCACGTGGACGCTGGCGCGGAAAAAACCCTCTTCCGTCGCGACCGAGACCGCCCGGGCGCGTTCCGCGCCCTCGACGAGTACCTTGATGTTGCCGTCAGGCAGCTTCACGCTTTGCACGATGTTGGCGAGAGTTCCGACGGCGTAAATCTCTTCCGGCTTGGGGTCATCCACCGAGGCGTCGTGCTGCGTCGCCAAGAAGATCTTCTTGTCGCCCGCGAGCGCCTCTTCCAGCGCGCGCACGGACGCTTCGCGGCCGACGATGAACGGGGTCATCTGATGCGGGAAGATGACCATCTCACGCACCGGCATCATCGGTACGTGCTTCACTTCCTGTTGCTTTTCGCGGTTGAACATAGGGTCCTTGAGTCTTCCCCCGGCCGGCTGCTCCCTGCTTACCCGGCCTTCTCGAGCAGGCTCCAGTTGATCTCGTGCCCGCGGACCATTTCCGCTGTGACCAGGAATTCGCGGATCTTCCGCTGCATCGGCAAGTGGTACATCAGCTCCAGCATCAAATCTTCCAGGATCATGCGCAGCCCGCGCGCGCCCACCTTGCGTTGCAGCGCCAGCTCTGCCACGGTTTCCAGCGCGTCGTCGGTGAAGCGCAAACGCACGTTTTCGAATTCGAACAAGCGCTGATACTGCTTCAGCAGCGCGTTCTTGGGCTCGGTCAGAATGCGCACCAGCGCCGACTTATCCAGGTCGTTCATCACGCCCACCACGGGAAGCCGGCCGACGAATTCCGGGATGAGTCCGTAGCGGATCAGGTCCACGGGCTGCGCGTGCTCGAGCAACTCGACGTTGCGCCGCTGTGCGGTCGCCGGCGTCGCATCCGTGTGGAACCCCAGCGAGCGGCGTCCCACGCGCTTCTCGATCACTTTTTCGAGTCCGACAAACGCGCCGCCGCAGAGGAACAGGATATTCGTCGTGTCCACGGGCGTAAATTCCTGGTGCGGATGCTTGCGCCCGCCCTGCGGCGGAACGTTGGCAATCGTCCCTTCCAGGATCTTCAGCAGCGCCTGTTGCACGCCTTCGCCGGAAACGTCGCGCGTGATGGACGGGTTCTCATCCTTCTTCGCGATCTTGTCGATCTCGTCGATGTAGATGATCCCCTGCTGGGCCTTCTGCACATCGCCGTCGGCGTTCTGCAGCAGCTTCAGGATGATGTTCTCGACGTCCTCGCCCACGTAGCCCGCTTCGGTCAGCGTCGTTGCATCCACGATCGCGAAGGGCACGTCCAACATCCTCGAGAGCGTCTGGGCCAGCAGCGTCTTGCCCGTGCCCGTCGGCCCGATCAACAGGATGTTCGATTTCGTCAGTTCGATGTCGCCGGGCTGCTTGTTCAGGAAAATCCGCTTGTAGTGGTTGTAGACCGCGACCGCGAGCTTCTTCTTCGAGCGGTCCTGCCCGATCACGTATCCGTCCAGAAATTGCTTGATCTCCGGCGGCCGGAGCAGGCGCTTGGCCGGAGCGGCCGCCTGCTCGCGCTTCTCGTCTTCGAGGATGGTCTGGCAGACGTTCACGCACTCGTTGCAAATATAAGCGCGCGGATAGTCCGAGGGCGAGCTGATCAGCTTCTCCACCTGCTCTTGCGTCTTGTGGCAGAAGGAGCAGCGCAGCGGTTCGTCTGGGTTGAATTTTTTCACCGGTGTGCTGGCCTCGTGAAAGCTCCCACTCGGCGGAGCTTCGTGCCGTTGATTCTAGGCCGATTTTCCCCTGACCGATAGTGAGTCTCCTGATGGCTACTAACTGTTTGGAACACGGATCCGCCGTCCCCGGGGCGGCTACTTTTGCTTGTAAATGATCTCGTCAATGAGCCCGTATTCTTTGGCCTGCTGCGAGTTCATGATGAAGTCCCGCTCCACGTCCTTCTCGATCTTCTCCACCGGCTGATGGGAATGCTGCGCCAGCAGGTTGTTCAGCGTTTCCCGCATGCGCAGAATCTCTTTCGCGTGGATGTCGATGTCGGTGGCCTGCCCGCCCAGCCCGGACATCCACGGCTGATGGATCAGGATACGCGCGTGCGGCAGGGCAAAGCGTTTTTTCGCTGCGCCTCCGGCCAGCACCACCGCCGCAATCGACGCCGCTTGCCCCACGCAGGTCGTCACCACGTCCGGCTTCACGAACTGCATGGTGTCGTAGATCGCCAGCCCCGCTGTGATCGAGCCGCCCGGCGAATTGATGTAAAGCTGGATGTCCTTTTCCGGGTCTTCGGCCTGGAGAAAGAGCATCTGCGCCGTCGCCAGATTGGCCACATGGTCGTCAATCGCCGTCCCGACGAAGATGATGTGCTCTTTCAGCAGGCGCGAATAAATGTCGTAGGCCCGCTCGCCGCGGCTGGTCTGCTCCACCACCATCGGAATGAGGGTTGTGGCGCGGTAGGACGCTTCGTCGAAATTTCTCATGGTCAGGAAAATTGCGCTCGATGGAGCCGGATCCGTTTCACTTTGCTGCCGCTGCGGCCACCGTTCGGATCCGGGAGTTCTGCGCGAGCCAGTCGAGAGTCTTGTCACTCCGCAGCTTCGCCCTCATCCTATCGAGCGACCCTTGCTTTGTCAACCGAGCCCGCACCGCCGTTGCCGATTCGCCACTGTGCTGGCCGACGTGATTCAGCTCCGCATCCACTTCCTCGTTGTTGATCTCGATGTTTTCTGCCGTCGCAATGCGGTCGACAATCAACTCCGCCTTCACGTCCTCCGTCGCGCGCTCCTGCTGCCGGCGCCGCAGCGATACCCAGTCCACGTTTACCGCGCGCGGATCCACGCCCTGTGCCGCGAGCGACCGTACCACGCGCTCCAGCCGCACGTCCATCTGCTGTTCTACGAGCGCCTCCGGCACGGGGAAGTCGTGCAGCTTCACCAGCGTCCCGAGAATCTTTTCGCGGACCATCTCCTTCTGCTGCTGTTCCCGCGCTGCTTCCATGCGGCGGCGGATGTCGGCGCGCAACTCCTCCAGCGACTTCAGGTCGCTGACGTCTTTTGCAAATTCGTCGTTCAGCTCCGGTAGTTTCTTTGTCTTGATCCCCAGTATCTCGACGGCATAGTGATAGGTCTTCCCCGCGAGCTTCGCATCCGGGTAGTCGGCCGGATAGGCCACATCGAAATCCTTGTGGTCGCCGGCCTTCACGCCGCTCAGATTCTCGTTGAACGCCTCCAGCGTCTCCTCGGCGCCCAGGTGGCAGAGCACGCGCTCTGCCTGCAGCGGCTCTCCGCCCGCGGGTGTGCCCAGCAGTCTCAGCTCGACAAAATCGCCCTTCTCCGCCGTACGCCCCTCGACCGGAGCAAATGCCGCCGCTCGCTCGCGCATCTCTTCCAGCGTCTTCTCGATGTTCTCGTCCGTCACCTTGATCTCTTCGACTTCGATCTCCAGGCCCTTGTAATCAGCGAGCGAAAACTCCGCCAGCACCTCGAAGATCGCCCGGAACTTCAGCGGCCCCCCTTCCGTGTAGTCAATCTTGTCCACCCGTGGCTGCGAGACGGGCGTCAGCTTCTGCTCGGTGACCTCTTTCTCCACCCGCTCCGGCACCAGCGTCTGCAGCACTTCGCCCTTGATGTCCTCCGCGAACCGCCGCCGGATCAGAGTCAGGGGCGCCTTCCCGGGACGGAACCCGGGCACGCGCGCGACTCGCGCAAGTTCTCGCGCCACTCGCTCGGCGGCTTTCTGGACCTCATCGGCGGGGATTTCCAGTTCAAGCTCTCGGCGGCAACTCGCTTCGGTCAATGGGTCCCCTCACCTGCAATCTCGCGCACGCCATCGCGCCTGCACTTCATGATTCTTCCAGGAAGTGGCGGGAATCGGCCGGCCGGCGAGAAAAATACCGCGAATGTTCAGTATAGGCAACGCCATTCTTGAGGTCAAATCGCCCCGCGGCCCCCCTGATCAGGTCCCCTTTTCCGAGCCTCCCGAGAAGGACCACGATTTCCTTGACATTTGCCCCTCAAGTGGTCTAAATGCCTACCCATTGCAGTCGGTTCCCTCTCAGTACGCGGAGAAACAGTCGGTATAAGTTGTCTGGCGCTGCTGCTCCGCTTTTCAAAGTTCGGAGGACGACATGACAGGACGAATCAGGGTGATGAGTTTCATCATCACAGCGATCATTACCGGGCTTTTCCTCACAAATGGGGATCTTCATGCTCAGGCCACCGCCAGTGCTGCTGTTCGGGGCACCATCACGGACCAGACTGGCGCAGTCATGAAAGGTGCGAAGGTAGCGATTACGAGCAAGCAACAAGGCTGGACTCGCAGCACGGAAAGCAGTGACACCGGTTTTTACCAGTTCGAGGTCCTGCCCGCGGGCGTTTACTCCATCAAGGCGAGTGCCGCGGGCTTCAGTTCCGCCGAAGCCAAGGAGGTTGAGCTTTTGGTAGGCAGCACGACGACGCAGAATTTATCTCTGAAGACCGGCTCTGTGTCCGAGACCGTTGAAGTCACCAGCACCGCGCCCTTGATAGACCAGCAGAAAATGGACGTCAGCGTGAACATCACGCCGGACCAAATCCAAGAATTGCCGCTGATCGGTCGCGATATCGCCGACCTTGCGTATCTCTCACCCGGGGTGAAATCGGCGGACTCCTACGATCCGACGAAGAACCGCTACTCGATCTTGTCGGTGAACGGTCAGGGTGGCCGCAACGTGAACGTCACCGTCAACGGCGTAGACAATAAGGACAACACCGTTGGCGGGCCCGTCATGCAGCTTCCCGCCGAGGCCGTGCAGGAGTTCCAGATCTCTACTCAGCGCTTTTCGGCAGTCAATGGCCGCTCCGAAGGCGCCGCCATCAACGTGATTACGAAATCCGGGTCGAACGGCTTCCACGGCTCGGTATTCGGATTTTTCCGCGATCAGGCGTTCAATGCGGCCCAGAAGCTTCCCGATCCGGCGAACAACACCACCGTCTCGTCGACCCCGTCGTATTCGCGCCAGTGGTTTGGCGGTTCCATCGGCGGGCCAATCAAGAAAGATAAACTGTTCGTCTTCTTTGCCATCGAGCGCCAGCGCGAGCCAACTCCTGCGATCGCCGAGAGCCCCACAGCGCTCACCCAGCTCAACCTGGTGACTGCGCTCGGAGCCAAGCCGGCAGCCACGGTCCCCACGCCGTTCTATGAGAACCGCATTGCCGGCCGCCTGGATTGGGCGATCACCCGCAAGCACACCGCCTATTTGTCGGTCGCTACGCAGGCGAATAACAGCTTGAACGACCAGAGCGACGGCACGTTCGACCTGACCGAAGGCAACTTTACCGTCAATCACATGCAGATTGCCAACATCACCCTGAATTCTGCGTTCACGCCCACCCTGATCAACCAATTTACTGCCGGGTGGCAGTATTGGAACAACCTGATTGACAGCACGACGCGGGCCCCGCTCATCACCTTTCCCAGCGCGCAATTCGGCACCAACACCAACGTTCCCCAGCAGTCCATCCAGCGCAAGTTCCAGTTCAAGGACGACCTGAGCAAAACAGTCGGCAAGCACACCTTCAAGACGGGATTTGATTTCATCTGGACGCCGTTCATGGGCGGCTTTTTCGAGTTCAACCCGACCCTCGAGATTGATTTTAGGAAGAATCCGAGCTGCAT
>DASZZJ010000040.1:0-5046 GCA_035545075.1 Candidatus Acidiferrales bacterium | reverse complement strand
CCCCTCTATCAGATTCACAGCGTCGCGAGCTTCTATCCGCATTTTCATCTGGCCCCGCCGCCCCGGGTGGACGTGCGCGTCTGCGCCGATATGGCGTGCCACCTCAACGGCGCGGCTGAATTGCGCGCGGAGCTCGCGCGGCGCTTCTCCACATCCCCGCCGGGCGACGTGCAGGTCCGCACGGTTTCCTGCCTGGGCCGCTGCGACCTGGCCCCGGCGGTTTCGATCAACGATGAAATCTTCGGCAGCGTGGACGCCGCGCAGGCCGAGAGCCTGGCGCGCAAGGCCGGCCGCGGCGACGCCATCCGCGAACGGCACCCCGAAACGCCGCGCATCTCCTGCGCCGCGAACCCTTATGGCGAGGGGGAAAAATACGGCGCCGTCCGCAAATTGGCGGAGACCCGTGACGTGGACGGCGTGCTGGCGCAATTGAAGGCTTCAGAGCTACGCGGGATGGGCGGCGCGGGCTTCTCCACGGAGTTGAAATGGTCGCTCGTGCGAAAAATGCCCGGGGCGGAGAAATTCATCGTGTGCAACGCCGATGAGAGCGAGCCCGGCACGATCAAAGACCGTTTCCTGATGACCCACCTGCCGTTCCTTCTCATCGAAGGCATGATCCTGGCTGGAATCGTCACGGGAGCGAAAAAGGGCTGGATCTACATCCGCCACGAGTACCACATGCAGGAGGAGATCCTCGGCGAAGAGATTGGCCGCTGCCAACGCGCCGGGCTACTGGGCAAGAAAATCCTCGGGAGCGAGTATGACTTCGACCTGGAAATTTTTGTCAGCCCCGGCGGGTACATCTGCGGCGAGGAAAGCGCGCTGTTCGAGGCGATGGAGGGCAAGCGCGCCGAGCCGCGCAACAAGCCTCCGTTCCCGGTGCAAGCGGGCCTGTGGCAGAAGCCAACCGTCATCAACAACGTCGAGACGTTTGTGAATGTGCCGCAAATCCTGGTTCACGGCGTCGAATGGTTTGCCGCGCAGGGCGCCGGGGGCTCGCGCGGACTAAAGTTTGTGGGCGTCAGCGGCCACGCCGCCCGGCCCGGCGTCTTCGAGGTTCCCATGGGCCTGCCTGTCTCCGAGGTGATCTTCAGCCGCGCCGGCGGAATCCGCGGCGGCAAGAAATTGAAAGCCTTCGCGCCGTCCGGGCCATCCTCCGGCTACCTCCCGGCTTCGATGGCCGATGTGCGGCTGGACTTCAAGGCGCTCGCCGACGCGGGCTCCATGCTGGGCTCCGGAGCAATCGTGGTGTGCGACGAAGATACCTGCATGCTGGACATGGCGCTGAACGCCGTGCGCTTCTACCGCAACGAATCGTGCGGCAAATGCGTACCCTGTCGCGCGGGCTCCCAAAAAATGACGGACCTCCTCTCCCGGTGGACGCAGGGAGGCCTGAGCGAGACGCAATACCGCGCCGAGCTCGCGCTACTGGACGAATTGTCCGAGGCGATGAAGCTCGCGTCCATCTGCGGGCTCGGCCAGATCGCACCGGCGCCGATTGCGTCCGTGCTGAAGCACTTCCGCGAGGAAGTGGACGCGCACGTTTTGCAGGGCAAGTGCCCGTCCGGCATCTGCTTCTCGCCGGCGATGCGCGCCAGCGAGGCAGAGCGCGCCGGCATCCGGCCCTAGGAATCGAGGAAACGCGTTTGAGCACAACTGCCGCGCCGCCGGGGATGATCGAACTTACGATCGATGGGAAGCCCGTCCGCGTTCCCGCGGGCACGAGTGTGTTCGACGCCGCGCGAATCAACGGCATCTCCATCCCCACGCTCTGCCATCTGCAGAACGAAACACCCGTCGGCGTCTGCCGCCTCTGTGTGGTGGACACGGGCGCGCGCGTCTTCACCGCTTCGTGTGTCCGCCCGGCCGAGCCGGGGATGAAAGTCGTCACGAATTCCGAGAGGGTGCAAAACGCCCGGCGCACTGTTCTCGAACTCATGATGGCGGACCATCCTTCACCCTGCGCGCGCCAGACCAACTCCGGCGACTGCGAGCTGGAGACGTACGCCAAAGCGGCGGGGATCACGAAGCCGCGCTTCGCCGGGCGCTCCGTCACGCGCGGCAAGGACGATTCCTCGCTGGCGATCGCGGTGGACCACGACGCCTGCATCCTCTGCGACCGCTGCATCCGCGGCTGCAACGAGATCAGGAACAATTTCGTGATCGGCCGCATGGGCAAGGGCAACGCGACGAGCATCGCCTTCGACCTGAACGCAGCGATGGGCGAGTCGACCTGCATCTCTTGCGGCGAATGCATGGTCTCCTGCCCGACCGGAGCGCTGACCAACAAGCACGCCGTGGGTACGACGATCGCCGCGGGCTCCGGCGTAGAAACAGTGGAAGCGGAGGAGCTTCTTCGGTTGCCCGTGTTCCACGGGGTTTCCGGCACGTTTCTACAACTGAATCGCGGCGCCATCGTGAGGCGCCGCTTCCGCGCGGGAGAGATCATCTGCCGCGAAGGCGAATTCGGATCGACGGCGTTCTACATCGTGGAAGGCAAAGCGCGCGTCTCCATTTCCACGCCGATGGCGCACGTCAAGACCCAGGGCGGCGCGATGGGATTCTTCAAGCGCCTCACGAGCAGCCTGGAAACGCGGCAGGCGCACCGCCGTGAAGAAGAAGCGGCCGACCGCTACATCCCGATTGACGCTTCGGTGGATCTCTCCTACGAAAATCCCGTCGCGGAGCTCGGCCCCGGCGATCTCTTCGGCGAGATGACCTGCCTGAGTTTTTACCCGCGGTCGGCGACGGTGCGCGCGGAGAGCAACCTGGTCGCTTACGAAATGCTCCGGAACGTCCTCGACATCCTGATGAAGAACAAGACGTTCCGCGCGCAGATAGACGAAAACTACCGCCACCGCGCGCTCGAGAATCATCTGCGCGGCGTACCCATGTTCGCCGATTTCACACCCGACTTCCTCGAGCACCTGAAGCAGAGCGTCGAGCTGGTGCGCTACGCTCCCGGCCAGGTGATCTGCCGCCAGGGCGACGCCGCCGAAAGCTTTTATCTCGTGCGCATCGGCTTCGTGAAAATCTCGGAGAACTTTCCCGGCGGCGAGATGGTCCTCGCGTACCTCTCCCGCGGCGACTATTTCGGCGAGATCGGGCTGCTCAAGGGGGGCACGCGCACGGCCACTGCGACGGCGCTCGACCACGTCGAGCTCGTGCGCATCTCCGGGGATGACTTTCATCAGATGACGGAGCGCTTCCCGGCCGTTCGCCGCGGCCTCGAAGCTGTCGCCGAGGAGCGCCGCGCACAGAACGAGCAGCGCATGAAGACGGTAGAGAGCGTTCCGCTGGAGCAGTTCCTCTCGCAAGGACTCATGGAAGCGCAGAGCCTGCTGATTCTGGATCTGGATCGCTGCACGCGCTGCGAAGCCTGCGTGCGGGCCTGCGCCGATGCGCACGACGGCGTGACGCGCCTCATCCGCGAGGGCCTGCGTTTCGAGCAGTATCTCGTCGCCACCTCCTGCCGGCAGTGCCGCGACCCGCTGTGCATGATCGGCTGCCCCGTCGGCGCGATCCGACGTCGCAACTCGCTCGAGGTGATCATCGAGGATTGGTGCATCGGCTGCGGCCTGTGCGCGCGAAATTGTCCCTACGGCAACATCAACCTGCATCCCTTCGAGGTGCTGGCCGACGATCCGGAGCATCCCGGGCGGAAAAAGGCGGAGGTTCGCGAGAAAGCCACTTCCTGCGATCTCTGCACGCACTTGAAAGAGCCGAGCTGCGTATATGCCTGCCCGCACGATGCGGCGCATCGCGTCGATCCCAGTAAGTTCTTTGCGCCGTACCTCCTCGGGCAAGCGCGGGAACGCTGACGCGAGGAGGAGCCGCCCTTTGCGCCTGGACCAAACACAACGCGGCTGGCTGATCGCCTCGGCGGGAATCCTGGCCGCCGCAGCGATGGTTTACGTTTTTTACGCGCTGCATTCCGTGAAGGGCGCGCGCGGCGGAAGCGCGATCGGCCTGGCGTTTGGCAGCATCGGCTTCGGCTTCATCCTCTACGCCGGGCTGCTCGGCGCGCGGAAAAGAGTCCCCACCTGGCGGATCGGCCGCGCGCAGGCCTGGATGCGCGGCCATCTCTGGCTCGGCCTTCTCAGTCTGCCGATGATTCTTTTTCACGGCGGCTTTCGCTTCGGCGGGCCGCTCACTCGCGTGCTGATGTGGCTCCTCATCATCACGGTCGCGAGCGGAATCTTCGGCGCAGTACTGCAACAGCTCCTGCCTCGCAAGATGACTTCCGAAGCGCCCATGGAAACGATCTACGACGAGATTCCTCACGTGCTCGGAGAACTGCGCGAAGAGGCCGACCACGCCGTGGAAGCCCTCTGCGGGCCGCTGGGGATCCCCGGAACGGACCGCGTCGAGAGTCAGGGCCAGCTCGCCGGCGGGTTTACTGCTGTCCGGCCCACACCTGTTTCTCCCGCAGGCGCCGCCGGAGCCGTCGCTGTCGCTGGCCCATTTCTTACCGAACAAGAAGGGGAGCCTCTCAAGCACTTCTACCGGCAGGAAATGCGGGTGTTTCTCACGCGGCCCGAAGCGCGAGGGTCGCGGCTGGCAAGTCCAGCAGGAGCAAAGAACGCTTTCACCGGCTTGAAAACGCTCCTTCCGCCGGCCGCGTACGCGGTGCTGGCGGATCTCGAAGAAATTTGCGAAGAAGCCCGCCAGTTGGTGCGGCAGAGGCAATTGCACCGATGGCTGCACGGCTGGCTGCTGGTGCACATTCCGCTGTCGCTTGCGCTGCTGGCTCTCGGCGCGGTGCACGCGGTGATGGCGCTCCGGTATTAAGAGACGGCGCGGGCTTTGTAGCGAGTCAACCGTGGCACGAACACGCACAACGAAGACACTGGCGCAGCGGATTGACCTCAACTATTTCCGGAGGCGGACTGCGTTCAAGAGATCTCGATTCTGGGTCTCGGTGGCTATCCCGGCGCTGGCCGTTCTGTGGATCGCCTGGCACGGAATCGCGCGAGACGCGCGCGTTTACTCGAGCGGCGGGATGTCCCGCGCGCACGCCGTGCTGGGAAAGGAGTGCGCGGCGTT
>DASZZJ010000039.1:0-3757 GCA_035545075.1 Candidatus Acidiferrales bacterium | reverse complement strand
CGGGCCAACCGGCCAAGGCCGAGCCCAGCCGTCTCTGCGAAACTTCTCGACGCGGCCCCCACAACCGCCGAGCGCTTCAGCGAGCATCTCCGCGCAGCGAGCGGCGCTCTCGACCAATCCCGCACGGGCCTGCCGCGGCGTGCAGTGCGCGCGGTTGAGCTGTCGTGGAACCTTCAGGTGCGGAGCTGTAAGCCTGACCCACTTGGTGCGGACATTGTGCATGTGCGTGAAGATCGCCGCAATGGTGCGGGCCTTGCCGGGCGGTTTGGCTCTCCAGGCGGCAGGGTCAAGGTGTTCGATAAGAATCTGGTTCATGCGATCATTGGCTGCAAAGATCCGGACTGCGGCTCGGCCCAGTTGCGTGTGAACCTGTCGAGTGTGAACCTTCGGTTGACGCGTGGTCACGGCTCCCTGCTCCTTGACCTATGATACGTCCGGGCCGTCGGCAATCCGGAAGTAATCCACTTCATCCGTCACGCGGAACCGCCCGGGGACTAGTGCCTTGGCCACGGCGCGGCCTGCGTTGCGGCCTGTTAATGGACATTGAGCGGGTAGAAAAGCAGGTTGCGCTTCCCCGGCTGGATGACGGCAAGGAAGCGTCCGTCCGGAGAGATTCCGAAATCGCGAAAGCCGAGTCCGTGGAAGAGAGGCGTGAGGGCCGGCTCGGCCACCGGGATCGTCGTTTTCCTTGCCGCGGCTTCGTCTGAAAGAGGCGGCAAATCGATCCAGACCAAGTCGCCGGTCTTTTTCGCCACAGCGCGCTTGAGCAGGATGCGCTTCTCGTCGGGAGCCCACTGATAAGGCCCGAAACCAACGCGGACGCGGGCCACGTGGCTGGGCGAAGCGAGGTCGCGGATTTCCAGGACCTCATGATCGAGGAAGTAGGCCGCTCGCGTTCCGCTGGGCGATACAGAGAGGCCGCCGGAATAGCCGTCGAGCGTGGCGAGCTCGGCGTCGGTCTCCTTGACGAGGTCGAGGCGTTGCAGGCGCGGCGGGCCAGTCAGATTGCGGTCGCGCTCGATGACGACGGCGGAGCTGGACTTGGGGAGCCAGGCGGCATCCACGAAGGTTCGGCCGGCAAAAAGTGAGATGGCGCGCCCGGAGGCAAAGCGCAGCGATGTAATCCCGTAAAGCAGGTGAGGCTTCACCGCTTCGGTAAGGTAGACAATTGTGGCGTTGTCGGCGAGCCAGCCGCCGCTGCTGGCATCGAAGAGGAGTTCCTTCTGATCGGCGATGCGGACTTGCTTCCCCGTCTCATCGAAAAGCAGGGCCATCTCGGCATCCCGTGTAGTTCCGTCTTTGTCCACGACGAACCTCGCGTTCAGCTCGGCGAGGATCATGCGGCCGTCCGGGGAGAATCGGAAGGAGTCCACCGAATAGCTGAAGGGAGCAGCTCCGTGGACAAGTTTCTCGCCCTGGATCAATCGGCGGCGCTTGCCTGCGGCTTCCTGAATCCAGATGTCGTCGCGCTGCAGGTCGTAGGTTTCGGCCCTGGCCCCGATCCTGAACTTGGTGCTAAAGGGGTGCCGGACGGAGTAGACGATGCGCCCATCGGGCGCAAAGGCAAACGCGGAGATGTCCTCCTCGATGGTTTGCAGCGGCGCGTCTTGCGCGTGGAGGGCCACGGAACAGCATCCGGCCAGGGCGCAAAAGAGAGAGCACAGGCGGCGGAGCCACCCGAAGCGGCTCCGGGAGAATACACACATCACGACGGGGACTTCCTCTTCGAACGGATCGCGCGAATCGCTTCGAGCTGCTGGCCCAGCCTCTGTTCAAAGCCCTGATCGGTGGGCCGGTAGTATCTGCGCGCAGCGAGGTTTTTCGGCAGGCAAGTCATGTCAGTGACTTTTTCCTCAAAATTGTGGGCGTACTTGTACCCCCGGCCATAGCCGATGTTCTTCATCAAACCGGTGACGGCGTTGCGGAGGTGCAGCGGGACGGGATCGGCTTCCGTCTTGCGCACGTCATCGAGGACTTCGCCACTGGCCACATAGAGCGCGTTGGATTTCGGGGCAAGGGCGAGGTAGACGGCTGCTTGCGCGAGGGCGAGATAGCCTTCGGGCGCCCCGATGAAGTCGAAGGCTTCCTTGGCGGCCAGCGTGACCGCGAGCGCGCCCGGGTCGGCGAGGCCAACGTCTTCGCTGGCCATGCGCACCATGCGGCGGGCGAGGTAGAGAGGGTCTTCGCCGCATTCGAGCATGCGCGCCAGCCAGTAGAGCGCAGCGTCGGGGTCCGAGTTGCGGACGGACTTGTGCAGCGCGGAAATGAGATTGAAGTGTTCTTCGCCCGTCTTGTCGTAGCGGAGAAGCCGGCGCTGCAGGACGGCCTCGAGAAGCTCGGGCGTGATGCGGCGGCGGCCGGAGGAATCCGGCTGTACGCTGTGCGCGCACAGCTCCAGCGTGTTGTAGGCCGCTCGGGCGTCGCCATTCGCGAAGGAGGCGATGCGGAAGAGAATTTCTTCGGCGGCTTCCATCTTTTCCCCGCCGAGGCCGTGCTCGCTATCGGAAAGAGCGCCGCGAAGAAGCTCGACAAGGAGCGGCGTGGAAAGGGGCTCGAGGACGTAAACCTTTGTTCTTGAGAGCAGCGGGGAAATGACTTCGAAGGACGGGTTCTCGGTGGTGGCGCCGATGAAAAGAATGTGGCCCGCCTCAACGTAAGGCAGGAAGGCATCCTGCTGCGCCTTATTGAAGCGGTGAACTTCGTCCACAAAGACGATGGTGCGGCGGCCGGAGCGAGATTCCCGCTTGGCGGCGGCCATCACGTCCTTGATCTCCTTGATGCCGGCAAGCACGGCGCTGAAGGAGACGAATTCAGAGCGCGTGAGCCGCGCAATCAGGCGGGCGAGCGTCGTCTTGCCGCAGCCGGGAGGCCCCCACAGAATCATGGAGCTGAGATCGTCGCGCTCGATCTGCAAGCGGAGCGGCCCTCCGGGCCCGAGGAGCTTCTCCTGCCCGAGGAATTCATCGAGCGTGCGGGGACGCATGCGCTCGGCGAGCGGCTGGAGGGCCGCGGGCGTTTCCGCTGCGGTGGCGGACGGCAGTTTGGAAAAGAGGCTCAAGGCTGCGATTCCCTCACCGGCTCAGGAGTTTGCGCTGGCGCGCGGCTTCGTAGAAGAGTACCGCAGCGGCGGCCGCGGCGTTAAGCGATTCGACCGAGGCGGCCATGGGGATGCGGATGCGGGCATCGGCGCTGCGCTCAATCTCCTCGGGCAGACCGGCGCCTTCGTTGCCCAGGAGGACAGCGACCGGTTCGCGCCAGTCCGCCTCCCACGGCGAGAGCATCGAGGCGCCTGCGTCGCGCGGCTCGCGCAGACTGGCCGCGAAGATGTGCACGCCGGCAATGCGGAGCTGCGTGAGCAGAATCGGCAGAGACATCCCGGCGAAGATCGGGAGATGGAACGCGGCGCCCGCCGAGGCGCGCAGGGCTTTTGGGGAATATGGATTCGCGGTGCCGCTGTGTGAGGAAGCGCAGGTGGCGGCGCCGGATGCTCCGAATGCGGCAGCGGTGCGCAGAATCGTGCCCACGTTGCCGGGGTCCTGGACGCCGACGAGAATGACCACGAGCGGCGCGCCCGTCGCGGGATGAAGCAAATCTTCCAGCGTGGCGGCGCGCGGTTCGACCAGAGCGGCGACGCCTTGGGGGTGCTCGGTGTCGGCGATGCCTTCAAACAGGCGGTCGGTCGTTCGAAACACCGGGAAGGCTATTTCCGGGCGATCCACAAGGGAAGCGAGGCGTTCGCGGTGACGCGCGCCGGATT
>DASZZJ010000038.1:0-3114 GCA_035545075.1 Candidatus Acidiferrales bacterium | reverse complement strand
TGATGCCTTGCATCAGGTCGCCGAATTCCAGGGCATTTATGGCTCGCGTCCAGAACTGGACGGCATCCAGCCGCAGCGTGAATACCGACGCGATGCACCCGCCGATCAAACCGAGGAAGTCCGTGAGCGCCGTCAGCAGGGGCAACACCAACATGGTGGCCACCACGCGCGGGGTGACGAGTTTCCGGCTCGGGTCGGTACCCATCGCCCGCATGGCGTCCACTTGTTCGGTCACCAGCATGGAGCCGAGTTCCGAGGCAATCCCAGAGGAGCAGCGTCCCGCGACGAGCAATCCCGTCAACGTCGGTCCCAATTCCCGCACCAGCGCGATGGCCACGATGTCGCCGGTCAAGGCCGTCTGCCCGAATCGCGTGAACTGCGATCCGGTCTGCAGCACCATCACGGCCCCGATGAACAGTCCGGAAAGCAGGACGATCGGAAGTGATCCCACCCCGATCAAATCCATCTGCTCCATCATGTCCTGAGGGTAGGTCCGCCCGGACACTAAATTCGTCAACGCGCGAAACGAAAGCCGGGAATAATCCTGCACCCCGGCGATGGATCCCTTGACCGCATCGCTGAGGACACTCAGGACCGAAGGAGGGGCCGTCGCTTTCGAAGGCGTGCCCCCAACCTGGAATGAAGTGTCTGCCACTGTTCTTCGTTCGCCTGAACCGCCGCCACGCAGCCTATCGCCCGCGCCGGGCGGCGTCAAGAAGCAGTAGCGCGCGACGCTAACTTTCCGTGACGCGCTCTGGACGCTCCAAGGATGGCCCGTTACACTATTTGCTTCGCGCCCGATTGCCTTCCGCAACGGCGCGAGCCGATTCCATGCTGCGTTTCTATACCGCCGGCGAATCGCACGGTCAGGCGCTCGTGGCCTGGATATCCGGCTTGCCCGCTTCCCTTCCCGTGGACCTGGACTTCATCAACCGGGAGCTGCACCGGAGGCAGCTCGGTTACGGCCGCGGCGGCCGGCAGCAAATCGAAAAGGACCGCGCCGAGATTCTCGCCGGCGTGCGCCACGGCCGCACCATCGGGGCACCCATTGCGGTGCGCATCGAAAACCGGGACTGGGCCAACTGGGAGCGGGCGCTTCCCGTGGAAGATGCCGGCGATCCTTCCGCCGAGCGGAGATTGACCGCGCCCCGGCCGGGTCACGCAGACCTTGCCGGCAGTTTGAAATTCAATTTTCATGACGCGCGCTATATTCTGGAGCGTGCTTCGGCTCGCGAGACAGCCGCGCGCGTCACTGCCGGGTCATTCGCAAAGCTTCTCTTGCGCGAATTCGGCACGGAGATCGCCAGTCACGTTATTGCCGTCGGACATGCTCGGCTGGAACGGTCCGCTCAGTGGGAGGAGTTGAGCGCCGTCTGCCGGAATCTCGATTCCCCCCTTCGATGCGTTGACGCTCCAACCGAAGAACGTATGATCGCTGAAGTGGATCTGGTGCAGCACAGCGGCAACTCCGTCGGGGGCGTCTTCGAAGTGGTCGCGCACAACGTTGTTCCGGGCCTCGGCAGCCACGCACAGTGGGATGAAAAACTGGACGGCAGGCTGGCGCAGGCGGTTATGTCCCTGCAGGCTGTGAAAGGCGTCGAGATCGGCATGGGGATCGCGGCGGCGGGCAGCTACGGCTCGGAAGTGCAAGATGAAATACGCTATGACGCGCCGGATCGCCGTTTCCGCCGCCCGACCAATCGTGCCGGCGGTTTGGAGGGCGGGATCACCAACGGCGAGGACATCGTGGTGCGCGGCTATCTCAAGCCCATCTCCACGCTGCGCCGCCCACTTCAGACGGCCGACCTGGTCACCAAAGAGCACGTGAAAGCCGCTTACGAACGTTCGGACGTCTGCGTCGTTCCGGCAGCGGGCGTCGGCGGCGAGGCCATGGTAGCCCTTGTCCTGGCGGATGCTTTTCTGCAAAAATTTGGAGGAGACTCGTTTGGCGAAACCCGGCGGAATTTCGAAGGCTATGCCCGACAACTCGACGAGTACTGAAGCCTCCGCGGCTCCACAAGAGCCGCGCAAGATCTACGGTATCGTCAAGTACGGAGACCCGATCCTCGAGAAGAGCACCTCCCCGTTGACGCGCTTCGATGCGGAACTCGAAGAACTCTGCCGGGATATGTTCGCCACGATGTACTCGGCGCAGGGCGTCGGCCTCGCCGCGCCACAGATTGGCAAGGCCGTGCGCGTCGCCGTTGTGGACGTTACGTCAGGAAAGAATCCGGAGGCCAGGATCGTCCTGGCGAACCCCGAAATCATCCACGCGGAGGGCGAAAAGCGCGAAGAAGAAGGATGCCTCTCGGTCCCCGGCTTCCGCGGATACGTCATTCGCCCACAGTTTGTGACCGTCCGCGCGCAGAACGCCAGGGGAGAGGTTTTCGAGATTCGCGGCGAGGAACTCCTCGCGCGCGCCTTCTGTCATGAGATTGACCACCTCAACGGCATCCTGTTCCTGCAGCACCTCAGCCTGCTCAAGCGCGACCTCATCAAGCGCAGAATCAAGAAGTTGAAGAAAAAGGGCGAGTGGTAAGCTGCGCAACGCTTCCGCCATGCACATCGTCTTCTGCGGCACGCCGGAGTTTGCCGTTCCCTCGCTGAAGTTCCTCCTCGCATCCCCGGAATTCAAAATCGCGGGCGTCATCTCCCAACCCGATCGCCCGCGCGGCCGCGGCCAGGAGGTCTCACCATCGCCGGTCAAGATGGCCGCCGCCGCTGCCGGAATCCCCGTGCATCAGCCCGTGAAGATCCAGTCCGATGACTCGTTCGACTGGCTTGCGGGAATTGCGCCGGAAGCCGTAGTGATCATTGCCTATGGGCAGATCATTCCCCAGCGCCTCCTGACAATCCCAAGACACGGCTGGATTAACCTGCACGCATCGCTTCTGCCCAAGTATCGCGGCGCAGCTCCCATCAACTGGGCCATTGCGAATGGAGAATCTCGAACGGGCCTGACCACTATGCGGATTGACGCCGGATTGGACACCGGGGAGATTCTGCTTCAACAGGAGATCGCCATCGGACCACGCGAGACGACTCCGGAGCTCGCTTCGCGAATGGCGGAGGCCGGGGCTCCCCTCATGGAAAAATCCTTGCTTGGTCTCCAAA
>DASZZJ010000037.1:0-5212 GCA_035545075.1 Candidatus Acidiferrales bacterium | reverse complement strand
GACATCATGCCGAGAACAAGCAGAGGCCGCGGGCTCATGGGATCTGCTGCTTCAAGCGGGCGAGGAGGTTGAGCGCGTCAATGGGCTTCAACTCGTCTAGGTCCGCATCGCGCAAAGCGTCGAGGACGGCGCGGTCCAGCGCGGTGAACAGGACTTCCTGCCGGCCGTTCGAGCGCGAGGCTTCGTCCGCGCCCGGGGTGAGTGTTTCGCTCAACTGGTGCTCGCTCTGCTCGTGCTTTTTGAGGACTTCGCGGGCGCGCTCGATGACGCTGCGGGGAAGCCCGGCAAGGCGCGCGACCTCGATGCCGTAGCTCTTGTCCGCGCAGCCGGGCTCCACGCGGCGGAGGAAGATGATCTCGCTGGGCGTTTCCTTGACGGAGACATGAACGTTTTTCACGCCGGGCAGAAGCTCGGCGAGTTCCGTCAACTCGTGATAGTGCGTGGCGAACAGCGTGCGCGCGCGGGTGTGCTTCTGGAGATGCTCGACGACGGCCCAGGCTATCGAGAGGCCGTCGAAAGTCGCGGTGCCGCGGCCGACTTCGTCGAGCAGGACAAGGCTCGACGGCGTGGCGTCGTTGAGAATGGCCGCCACTTCGCTCATCTCGACCAGAAAGGTGGAGCGGCCGCGGGCGAGATTGTCCGACGCGCCGATGCGCGTGAAGATGCGGTCGGTGAGGGGGAGTTTCGCCTCGCGGGCCGGCACGAAGGAACCCATCTGCGCCATCAGGACGATGTGGGCGGCCTGGCGGAGATAGGTGGACTTGCCGCCCATGTTCGGCCCGGTGATGAGAATAATTTGCTGGCGGCCGGGCTCAAAGCACAGGTCATTGGGGATGAAACGTTCGCCACGCTGGCGAAGGAGCTCTTCAATCACCGGGTGGCGCCCACCGGCGATGAGCAGTTCGCCGCGGTCGTTGAACTCCGGGCGGGCATAACCGCGATCCGCGGCCAGCTTGGCGAAGTTTGCCAGGACGTCCAACTCCGCGACGGCCGAAGCCGTGCGCCGGAGCCGGTGCGCTTCCGCCGCGACGCCGGCGCGAACCTCGCCGAAGAGCTGCCGCTCGATTTCCAGAATGCGCTCGTCCGCGGCGAGGATCTTGCGCTCGTATTCCTTCAGCTCGGGAGACGTGAAGCGCTCGGCGTTGACCAGCGTCTGCTTCCGCTCCAAATCCGCGGGAACCAGATGCAGGTTGGGTTTGGAGACCTCGATGTAGTAGCCGAAGACCTGATTGAAGCGGATCTTCAGCGAGGCGATGCCCGTGCGTTTGCGCTCGCGGTCCTCCATCGCGGCGATGATCTGCTTGCTGTGCTGGCTGAGGCTTCGGAACTCGTCGAGCTCTTTGTGGTAGCCGCTTCGGATGATGCCGGGATCGGAAGCCAGCGCCGGCGGCTCATCGGCGATAGCGCGCTCGAGCAGCTCGCGCACATCGGCCAACTCGTCCAGCTCCTCGCGCAGTTCGCGCAAGCGGCCGCCGCCCGAGGCGTGCGGCTCCAGGAATTTCCGCAGCACGGGGACGTGCAGGAGAGACTTGCGCAGGGCCACCAACTCCCGGGGGCCGGCCAAGCCCATGGTGATGCGGCTGGTGAGGCGCTCGAGGTCGAGTATTCCCTTCAGTTCGCGGCGCAGCTCTTCGCGGAGGACGGTTTGTTTCTTGAGCCGCGCCACCCCGTCGAGGCGAGCCTCGATTTCGTCGCGGTCGATTCGCGGACGAAGAATCCACGCGCGGAGCAGGCGCGCTCCCATGCCGGTCACGGTTTCATCGAGCGTGGCGAGAAGTGTGGCGGGGCCGCCGCGTTCAGCATCTTCGGGGAAAATCGGCGTCACCAGTTCGAGGTTGCGCACGGAGACGGGATCGAGTGCCAGCGCGTCCTGCTGCTGGTAGTAGCGAACGCGGTCGAGGTGCCCGAGCGCTTCGCGACCGGCCGGGCCGTCGCCCCGGGCCGCATTCTCGCGCAGATAATGGATAATGGCCCCGGCGGCGGCGAGGGCCTGGGGATGATTGTCCAGGCCGAATCCGGTCAGCTCGGCGACGCCGAACTGTTCGTGGAGTATCCGCTCCGCGTAGCTGCGCTCGAAAACCCAGTCGTCCAGAGGCGTCTCAACGCCGCCCACACCGTCGAGCAGGGGCGCCCGGGCCGCTTCGAAAAGCCGGCTCGGCCGGGCGAAGAGCGTTTCACGCGGGCGGAGGAGCTGCAGCTCCTCGCGCGCCGCCTCTTCACTGCGCTCGCCGGAGAATTCCGTTGCCTGAAACTCTCCGGTCGAGACGTCCACGTAGGCGACGCCCACGGCGGAACTCGAGGAGTGCTGTGCCACGGCGGCGAGAAAATTGTTTTCGCGCGCGTCGAGGATGGCGGCCTCGGTTGCCGTGCCGGGAGTGATGACGCGGACGACCTCCCGGCGGACGAGCTTTTTCCCCGGTCCGGGCTGCTCCATCTGGTCGCAGATGGCGACCTTGTAGCCGGCGCGGATCAGCCTGGCGACGTAGTTGTCCGCGGCGTGATAGGGCACGCCGCACATGGGGATGGCCTGGCCTCGCTCGCGGTTTCGCGAGGTCAGCGTGATTTGCAGCTCGCGCGCGGCGGTGATGGCGTCTTCGAAAAAAAGCTCGTAGAAATCGCCGAGGCGGAAAAGCAGCAGGGCGTGCGGGTAGCGCGCCTTGACGGCGTGGTATTGCCGCATGAGAGGCGTGGTCGGTTCGCTCATCGCTTCGGAGCCGCGCGTCCCCTTAACATGAGATTCCGCCTCAGTCTCGAATCCCCAGTTGCGTCAGCAGTAACGCGTAATCGAACGCGATCTCGCGCAGGTAGTCATATCGGCCGGACGCTCCGCCATGCCCGGCGTTCATGTTGATCTTGAAAAGCAGCGGATTGGCGTCTGTCTTGAGCGTCCTGAGCTTGGCGACGTACTTCGCCGGCTCCCAGTACATGACCTGGCTGTCGTTCAAAGAGGTTCTCATGAGCATCGCAGGGTAATTCTTGCGGGCCAGATTCGTGTACGGGCAATAGGCGCGGATCGCTTCGTACTCTTCGCGGATCTGCGGATTGCCCCACTCCTCGTATTCGCCCACGGTCAGGGGCAGGGAAGCGTCGAGCATGGTGTTGAGCACGTCCACGAAGGGAACGTGGGCGAGGACGATGCGGAAGAGGTCTGGCCGGAGATTTGTCGCACCGCCCATGAGCAGCCCTCCGGCGCTGCCGCCCTGGATCACCAAGCGATCGGCGGAAGTGTAGCGGCGCGAGATGAGATGTTCGGCGGCGGCGATGAAGTCCGTGAAGGTGTTCCGCTTGTGCCGCATCCGGCCGGCATCGTGCCAGGGCTTTCCCATTTCGCCGCCCCCGCGGATGTGGGCAACAGCGCAGAGGAAGCCGCGATCGAGGAGACTCAGCCGGTTGGAGTTGAACGAGACGGGCATGGAGATTCCGTACGAGCCAT
The DNA here is from genome assembly GCA_035545075.1 of Candidatus Acidiferrales bacterium. Lineage (GTDB taxonomy): Bacteria > Acidobacteriota > Terriglobia > Acidiferrales > UBA7541 > Acidiferrum. Next base: position 1,779 of record DASZZJ010000037.1, on the reverse strand, counting down.
AGCCGTAGAGGAGCAGGGGCGCGGAGCCATCGCGCGGGGTATCGCGGCGGTAAACGAGTGAGATAGGAATACCGGTTCCGTCGGGTGCGACGGCATGGAGGTATTCGCTTGTGTAAAGCGACGCGTCGTAGCCTCCGAGCACGGGCTGTTGCTTGCGCAGGAATCGCTCGCCCGTGCGCACGTTGTAGTCGAAGACGGACCGGGGGGTAACGAACGACTCATAGTTGAACCGTGCGAAATCCTTCTCGAACTCCGGGTTGGCGCCCGGGGAGGCGTCGTAGGCGGGCTCGTCGAACGTGATGCGCCTTGAAGCCGCGAGAAATTCGGACGGGCCGCCAACAAGATCTGCGATCCGAAGATGGGGCAAACCGCCTTCCCGCTCAAAGAGGAGGATGTGGGAGGCGAAGGCATCCGCTCTCGCGAGCATGACTTCAGTGCGGTGCGGAATACGTTCGCGCCAGTTCTCCTTGCGCGGATCGGCAACCGGCGCCGTCACGAGCCGGAAGTTCCTGCCGCCGGAGTTCGTGCGGATGTAGAAATAGTCTCCGCGGTGATCGGCATAGTATTCGTGCTCATCCTCGCGCGGGGCCATGACCCGGAAGGAGCCGCGGGGCTGGTCCGCCACGAGGTAGCGGACCTCGCTGGCGGTGTGGCTCGCGCTGGTAAGCAGCAGAAATGCGCTGCTGCGGGTGCGCTCGACGACGATCCGGAACCTCTCGTCTTTTTCTTCAAACAACAGCTCGTCTTCGGACGACGACCCCAGGGCGTGGCGGTAGAGGCGGTAAGAGCGCTTCGTTTCCTCATCCTCGATCGTATAGAAAAGCGTGACGTTGTCCGCCGCCCAGGCCACAGAAGTGACACGCTCGATTCGCTCGGGCAGAACGGCTCCGCTCCGCAGGTCCTTGACGTGAAGGGTAAACTGGCGGAAACCGCGCGTGTCCGTGGAGTAGGCGAGCAGGCGATTGTCGTCGCTGACCTCAAACGAATCGACGGAGAAGAATTCGTGGCCCTGCGAGAGCTCGTTTAGGTCGAGGAGAATCTCTTCGGCGCTGTCGGGAACGTCGCGGCGGCGGCAATGGATTGGGTACTGCTTGCCCTCCTCAGTTCGCTTGAAATAAAGGTAGCCGCGTAGCCGGTATGGTACGGAGAGATCGGTCTGCTGTATGCGGCCGAGCATCTCCTGGTAAAGCTTTTCCTGAAAGGCCCCCGTGGTGCGCATGACCGCGTCGGTATAAGTGTTCTCGGCTTCCAGATAGGCGATGACCTCGGGATTCTCTTTTTCGCGAAGCCAGCCGTAATCGTCCACGCGCCGGTCCCCGTGCATGACGTGCTCGACGGGAAGGCGCTTCGCCACCGGTGGCTGCAAAGCGGCATCCCCGCCGGCCACGGTTGTCTTCTCGGTCAATGAATGGGTCTCGGTGGTCATTCGCTTGCGATGGCGCGTGCCCCAGCCGAAGAATTCGCCGGGTCACGGTGGCAGCAAAGCTGCACGCGTTCGTCCGCTATACTATCGGAAGTCCGCGGCGCTCGCTAGACAGGCCTGCTGCGTGAACGGTCCAATGGCACGCGAAATCGAAATCAAGCTGAGGATTCACGACCGCAAAGCGCTCAACCGGGCGCTGCGCAAGCTGAAGGTCCGTGCGGCGACCGGCGGCGCAGCGGTCCGGGTGCTCCAACAGAACACCATTTTTGACACGCCCGACGGCGGGCTGGCCAAGCACGGCCAGCTCCTGCGCATCCGGACGGAAACTCCGGAGAAGGGACTCCGTCGGCGAAAAA
>DASZZJ010000036.1:0-3630 GCA_035545075.1 Candidatus Acidiferrales bacterium | reverse complement strand
GCAACACCTCTTCGACAAGGCGGACGCCTTCGACTCCGGCGCAACCGGATGCGGTGGGCACACCGCCGCGGAGCGCGATGCGGAACTCTTTGAGCCAGCGATTCTCGCGGCTGGTGATCGGCGCGTTCTCCGAGCTCGGCCGCGTAAAGTTGGCCGGCCTTGCCGATGGATGGGGCGTGGCCATGGGGGGAGCGTAGCAGAGGCCGCGACGGACGGCAAAGCCGGCCATCGCTGCGGCGTTGCGTGTCTGAAGGACGCTGTGGTAGCGTCCCGAGAAGCAAGTGCGGCGAGAAGCGCGCTGAAGGATCGGGAATTCGGCTGCCCCAGGGGCAAAAAAGGTGCCGGCAGAACTGTTGCGCATAAACGCGCAGGCCCCGGATGCGGAAGCACTGCGCTATGCGGCACACTTTCTGACGCGCGGGTGTGTCATCGGGATCCCGACCGATACCCTCTACGGGCTCGCAGCCGATCCTTTCAATCTGGCGGCGGTGGAGGAAATCTACCGCGTCAAGGGGCGTCCCGAGACGCGGGCGCTTCCCCTGCTGGTCAATTCCCTCGAACAGGCAATATTCCTGGCGCGCGAGGCGCCGCAAAACTTCCTGCGGCTCGCGCAAGAATTCTGGCCGGGGGCCCTGACGCTGGTGGTGGACGCCGCGCACCGGTTGCCGCTGAAGGTGACGGCGAACACCGGGCGCATCGCTCTGCGCTGGCCGCGGAGCCAGGTGGTGATCCGCCTGATCGAGGAGTTTGACGGGCCCATTACCGGCACCAGCGCAAACATCTCCGGCTTCCCGGCTTGCTCCAGCGCGGATCAGGTCATGAAGCAGCTCGGGGAGCGCCTGCCGCTGGTGCTTGATGCTGGAGATACGGGCGCCGCGCTGCCCTCCACGATCGTCGAGCTGCATGGAGATTCCTGGAAGATCCTGCGCGAGGGCGCAATCCCTGTGGCGGAGATTCAGCGGGTCCTGAACTAAGGTGCGGCCGGGCGGAGCGTCGCGAGGAAGTCGTAATCGCCCGTCGGCGATAATTCGATTGGCCCCAGGCCGCGCCGGTGCACGGAAACCACGTCCGTGAACCACAAGGGGAGATAGGGCAGATCCTCCGCCAGGATCCTCTGGGCCTCCGCGCAAAGCGCTTTCCTTTTCTCCAGGTTGGTCTCCACCAGGATTTGCAGTGAGAGGGAGTCTATCCGCGGATTGCGGTAGTGCCCGCGATTTGCGCCGTCCGGGGGGAAGCGTTTGGAAGAAAAAACGAGGTCAAAGATGGCGGGATCATTGTTCCCTCCAACCCAGCGAAGGAGCGTGAGCTGGAAGTTTCCGCGAGTGGCGTCGGAGAGGAGCGTGGCGAGCTCGAGCGGACGCAGTTCGAGCTCGATGCCCGCTTTCTTCCATTGCCCCTGGAGGGCGGCGCCGACGAGGCGCGCCTGTTCATCGGTCGTCGTTTTCAGCGTGAGGTGGAGGCGCACGCCGCCCTGCTTGCGGGGAAAACCGGCTGCGTCGAGAAGTTTTTCCGCGCGGGAGAGATCGCACGGATAGGAAGGGACGTCCGCGGTGTACGCCCAGTGGTTGGGAGGCAGGATGCCGGTCGCGAGGCGGGCCTGCCCGCGCAAGAGATAGCGGATGATCGCTTCGCGGTCGGTGGCGAAGGCCAGCGCCTGGCGCACTTCGCGGCGCGCGAGGATCGGGTCTTCGAGGTTCACGCCAATATAGGCGAAGTTCGTGCCGGGGCGCTGGGTGACTTCAAGATGGGGCTGCCGGGCCAGCGCGGGAACAATGTCCGGCGAGAGAGAGCTCATCTCGATGTCAGCGGCGCCCTTGCGCAGCTCGAGAGCGCGGACGACGGCGTCGGGAACGACACGAAAGCGCACGCGAGCGATTTGCGCGGGTGAGCGAAAATAGCCGGGATTGCGTTCGAGCACGACCTCGTCGTCCTGCTTCTGGCTGACAAAGCGAAAGGGGCCGGAGCCGATAGGGTGCCGAGCGAAATCCGGCCCTGCGCCGGCCGGCACGATTCCCACCGCCGGGCGAGACATATTCCATATAAAGGAAGAGTAGGGTTCGTTCAGGTGGAAGACGACCGTCGCGTCGTCCGTCGCTTCGATGGAGGTGACCATGCGGAACGCGCCACGCTTCGGCGAGCGGTTCGCCGGGTCAAGCAAAAAGTCAAAGGTGGCCTTGACATCAGCCGAAGTGACGCGCCGCCCGTCGTGGAAGAGAACGTCGCGATGGAGATGAAAGACATAGGTAAGTGGATCCGGAGTTTCCCAGCGTTCGGCGAGGTCGCCGCGGAGATTCAACTGGTCATCGTGCTCGACCAGGCTTGAGAAGATCAGGCCGTCAATGTGCTGCGATTGGGCATCGGTGGCGAAGCGCGGGTCGAGATTGGACGGGTTGGCTTCGATGAGGAAAGTGATGGAAGAGGGATCAAACGTTTTTGCGCGGTTGCAACTGAGAAGCAGGGAGCAGGCAAGGATGCAAGGAAGCAAAGCGGCAAGGAAAAACGCCGAACGCGGGAGGTCAGCGGGGCGGGGCATAGGCGATTTTACCGAGGATGGCGGGGCGGCGCGCGCCGGTGGCCGAAGGCAGATTTCCGGGCCGGCGATGGAACGATTCGTAGGCGAGTAGCGCGAAGGCATAGGCCTCTTTTGCTTCGACCGGTATGCCGAGGTGCGCGGAGGTGATGACTTCGATGCCGGAAAGCGCGGCAGCGAGTTGCGCGAGGATGAGAGGATTGTTGGCCCCGCCCCCGGATACGATGAGCTGACGAATCTTTGTCCTGGGGAGGACGAAACGGTGCAGCGCGTCCACAATGGACAGCGCCGTGAAGAGGGTCGCGGCGCGGATGAGGTCCGCGGGGCGAGCGCTATGCCTGCGCCCGGCCGCGAGAATCTTCTGCAGATAGGAGCGGCCGTAGTATTCGCGGCCCGTGGACTTGGGAGGAGCAAGCTTCAGGTAAGGATCGCGCATGAGTTCGTCGAGCAGGGCGGGGAGAAGGCGGCCTTTCATGGCAAGACGTGCGTTCTTGTCATACCTCCGGAGGCCACGCGAATAGTGCTGGACCAATGCGTCAATCAGCATGTTGCCGGGGCCGGTGTCAAAGGCGAAGATTTGCGCGGGCCGTGCCGCGGCGGGGAGCACGGTGATGTTGGCGATGCCGCCGAGATTGAGGGAGATGCGGCCGAGCTTTTCGTGGCGGTAGAGAAGATAGTCGGCGTAAGGGACAAGCGGAGCGCCCTGGCCGCCGAGAGCCATGTCCGCGGGCCGAAAATCGCCGACCGTCGTGATCCCCGTGCGCGCGGCGATGACGGAGGCGTCGCCGATTTGCAGCGTGGAAGCGGTCCGGCGGCCAAGAAAAGAGGATGGCCGGCCCTGGTGAAAAACGGTCTGGCCGTGACTGCCGATGAGGGCGACGCGTGAAGGGGAGACGCGGAAGCGGCCGCAGGCAAGCAGCGCCGCGTCCGCATAGCACTCAGCAAGGCGAAAATGCAACTGGCTGAGCTCGCCTGCGGTCAGGCTTCCGCCCTCGGCAACGCGGAGAATCTCCTTGCGGATAGCCGCGGGGAAACCCACGCGCGTGTGGCCCAGGAGTTTGCTTCGGAACCGCGGCGGCGCGCCGGAAATGCGAGCCAGG
>DASZZJ010000035.1:0-2885 GCA_035545075.1 Candidatus Acidiferrales bacterium | reverse complement strand
TGGTCTTCGTGGCCGTGGGTGAGGATGATCGCGCGGACTTTGGCGCGGTGCTGCTTGAGGTAGGTGATGTCCGGGATGACGATGTCCACGCCAAGGAGTTCGGATTCCGGGAACATCATCCCGGCGTCAATGACGATGATGTCGTCTCCATAGCGGAGCGCCATCATGTTCATGCCGAATTCGCCCAGACCGCCGAGGGGGATTGCGAAAAGGGAAGATTTTGTCAAAGAGGCGGCGTCTCCAGCGCCGAAGAGAGAATCGTATCACACCAGCGGATGGCGGGAGTCCCGCCGGGTTAACGCCTATCGCTGCCTGAGAAGAGGCGCGCGACGGTGACCAGCAGAACGGCGCCAACCGTTGCCGCAGCGAGAGAATAAAGGAAGCCGGTGTTCCCCGGCGGACCGATGTGGAGCTTGAGGAAAATCCACCCGCCCAGAAAGGCGCCGATCAATCCCAGGATGACGTCGGTAATGCAACCGAAGCCGCGCCCGCGGGAGAGTGTTCCCGCAAGCCAACCGGCCACCAAACCGATCAGAAGCCAACCGATCAGGCCGTGCTGATAGCGGATGATGGAAAACTGATCTTTTACGATTGTCGCGAGCATGAAGCCCTCCCTTTCAAGATCGCGCATCATACCGTTTTCCGGTCGCAACCGCCTCGATTTTTTTCCTGTCTAGCCCGCCGCGGGCTGCTGCTGCGTCATGCAGTGCAGCGTGCCGAGTCCCAGGACGAGGTCGCGGCAGGGAATCCCCACGGCTTCACGTCCGGGGAAGAGGCCCGCCAGGGTATTGAGCGCCGCGCGGTCGTTCGCGTCGCCGAACAGCGGCACCAGGACGAGCTTGTTCGCCACATAGAAATTCGCGTAGCTCGCCGGAAGCCTTTGGCGCTCGAAGAAAACCGGCGCCGGCATGGGCAGCGTCTCAACGCGCAGCGAGCGGCCTTCCTGGTCTTTCATCGCCTTGAGCAGCGCGAGATTCGCCTGGAGGGGCGCGTAATTCGCGTCCTGAGGATCTTCTTCCACCACGGTGACGACGGTGGTGGGATTCACAAACCGCGCCAGGTCGTCGACGTGCCCGTGCGTGTCGTCGCCGGCGATGCCGCTCCCGAGCCAGAGAATGTTCGTCGCGCCCAGGTACTCGCGGAAGATTTCCTCCATGTCCATTCGAATGAACCCGGGATTTCTCGCTTGCACCCTGCTGAGCAGGCACTCCTCGGTCGTGAGCAGCGTCCCCCTGCCGTTGACCTCGATGCTTCCGCCTTCAAGGACCACGCGCCGGCCGTTGTGCAGCGGCTGCCAGACGCGATGCTTGAGGTGCTTATTGACCAACGTCACCGCGGCGGCGTCCCGCTTGTAGTTGCGGTACTTTGCCCACGCGTTGAACTGCCAGTGGGTGAAGGCGACTTCGCCGGCGGAATTCTTCACGCAAAGGGGGCCCGAGTCGCGCATCCAGCCGCGGTCGGTCGGCACGCGGAAGAAAGTAACCGCGTCGAGATTGGCGTGCGATTTTTTCAGGATCTGCCGGGCGCGCGATTCCGCCGCGCGATCCTGGACCAGCAAATAAACGCGCTCGACCCGGGCGAGATGCCTCACGATTTCCGCGTACACCCAGGGGATGGGGTCGAATTTTCCCGGCCAGTCGGTTCGTTCGTGCGGCCAGCCGAGCCAAGTGGCTTCATGACGCTCCCACTCGGCGGGCATCCGGAAGCCGAGAGAGAAGGGAGTCGGCTGCTGTGGGAGGGGAATCTCGATGGATCTCCTGCGCCGGGCCGTGCGGAGCGTTCTCACTTTTCGATCCACCGGCTCAGAATCGGCTGGTAAGCGTCGATGCGGCGGTCGCGGAGGAAGGGCCAGTTGCGGCGAGTGTCCTCGATGAGGCGGGGATCGCACTCGACGACGAGAATCTCTTCTTTGTCGCTCGAAGCCTGGGCAATCACGCGGCCAAAGGGATCCGCGACGAAGGAATTGCCCCAGAATTCGAGGCCGCTTTCCGGCGTACCTTCGTAGCCCATGCGATTCACCGCCGCGACGTAGACACCGTTCGCAATGGCGTGGGAGCGCTGAATCGTGCGCCAGGCGTCGAGCTGGGCCGCGCCGTGCTCGGCCTTTTCCGAGGGATGCCAGCCGATCGCCGTCGGATAGAAAAGAATGTTCGCTCCCTGGAGGCTGGATGCGCGCGCGCCTTCGGGATACCACTGGTCCCAGCAGACGAGCACGCCGATGCGGCCGTGCGGCGTTTCGAAATTCGGGAAACCGAGATCGCCCGGCGTAAAATAAAACTTTTCGTAGTACAGCGGATCGTCCGGGATATGCATTTTGCGATACTTGCCGAGCAGCGTCCCGTCCTTGCCAAGCACGACGGCGGTGTTGTGGTAGACGCCGGGCGCGCGGCACTCGAAGAGCGAGCCGATGACCACGATGCCCAGTTCCTTCGCGAGCTTTCCGAGCGCTTCGGTGGTCGGTCCGGGAACCGGCTCGGCAAGCGCGAACAGCTCGGCGTTTTCCTCGCGGCAGAAGTATTGCGAGCGGAAGAGCTCCTGCAGGCAGACGATCTGCGCCCCGCGCTGCGCCGCATCGCGGATTCTGGCGAGCGCTTTGGCGAGATTCTCAGACGGAACCACGCCGCAGCTCATTTGAACCAGCCCGATTGTGAATTTTTCCGGCATCCGGGAATGATACAACATCTTCTTCGGCCAAGAAGCGTTCTTCGCTCGGCCGCAGAAAAAAGCCGGCGGCGCGCGTTTTCCTCTTCCTTTGTGCGCGGCTTTGTACTATCAATTTGTGCGCGAATGTGGCGCGGGTGCGGTTGCCGCGGAGCAAAGCAGGGAAATCGCGGCGTGGCGCGCAGGCGAAGCGCCGGTTGAGAGAGTCGAGGAGAGGGAATGGC
>DASZZJ010000034.1:0-26164 GCA_035545075.1 Candidatus Acidiferrales bacterium | reverse complement strand
ACTCCGCGGTCATTTCCTCGGATGTTATACTCCTTCAGTGCGCAGTCATCCTAAAAACAAAATCGCAACCCGGGCCACCCGCCTTTTTGGATTGGTTTTCATCTCCGTTCTGAGCTGTCAACAGCGGCCGACTGTCCAGAGTGGTAAGCCACAATCCTTTGTGGAGCGCTGCCCAGAAGACGAGGATGTCGTGGTGCGTTTCTACTACAATCCGCTAGTTCACGGAGAAGGGACCGCTCACGCCCCATTGATCCTTATACCTGTTTCCTCTCAAGACCCGCGGCTTGGCACGAGACCAGCTTGGATTCTGTACGTCACACTCCCGGACTTGCGGAAGGCACTGCATGTCCTAGCTGACGCACAGCTTTCGTGGAAAGAGTTTCTGAAACCCAAACAACTGGTTGTCCACCCGTTCGACCTTCCGGAACCCCATCACGATTCAATGGAGATAGCAGTCACATCTCCACAGGAGTCCGCAACAGCGGAAATAAGTGCAAAGCAAGCCTGTGACTTGCTATCGGATATCTCGAACGCGTTGACCAATACAAAGGCACGCGACAGCCTTGCCTTCTACCGACGAACGGTTTCCTGCTTGCCACCGGAGGCTCAGAGGAGTGCCCCCAGCGGCGGTTCCCCCTACGCTCGCCCGCAGCAGGACCGGCCATCGGCTGATAAGATAGCGTCGTCGGCTCCTTCTTGCGCTGAGTCCAGCAGGGTGCACTCGCATCCGCCCTCCAGAATTCTCTTGCAAGTTGTTTACTTCTGTGGTATCTTCTCCTATGAATTACAGGCGCACCCCCCGCTCCCGGCCGGATTTTTCCCCTAACCCCTTTAGAATCCGCACTTCCGAAAAGCTGCTCCCACAACCCCTTCAGAATCAACACTTACAGACTCCCCTCGGATCTGCGGAATCTAAAGGACTTACAGCGCCAAGTTTTCGCCCACAACTCCCTTGTTATCAACACTTACGAGCACCTCTCGTAACTGCGGAAAACAAAAGACTTATAACTCCATTAGAATCCGCACTTACGAGAAAAACCTCTCGTAAGTCCTTTAGAATCCGCACTTCCGAAAAACATGGGGGAGGGGGCCGTCCTACGCCTTCTCTACCTCCTTTGCCTCATCTATCCCCTTTACTTCCTTCTTCTTCCGCACTCTTTATCACTCTTCTCCCGCAAGTCCTTTGTTTGCCACTCATACGCAAATCAACCCGGGGTGGGGGGTATATCGGATTTGCACCGCCTGCCGACGTCCGCTATATTTCTATGGTCGCCCCGATGCACTGGCTCGAACAGAAAATCCGCCGCTACGAGCACCGTCGCTGGACCACCGACGACAACCGCATGGTCCGCCCCTTCGATTGGGGCATCGAGCACCTCGGCGGCCGCAAAGACGAACCCGATCCGCGCGGCTTTCTCCGCGAGTGGGCCCCGGCGACGCTCGACCGCAGCCACGAATGGTTTTCCGCCACCCCGGCTTCCGACTACCGCTTCGAGAACAACGTCCTCACCTTTACCAGCCTGGTTCGCTCGGAGCGGCCCGAAAACAACACCGTCCACGCCCAGCTTTTCCCGGCGAGCCGCGGCGGTGCGGCCGTTCTCGTGCTCCCCAACTGGAACGCCAAGTGGGAGGGGCAGCGCGCTCTCTGCGAGTGGCTGCAACGGCTCGGAATCACCGCCATGCGACTGAGCATGCCTTATCACGACCGCCGCATGGCCGCGGGGCACGAACGCGCCGACCAGCTCGTCGGGGCGAACATCGGCCTCACCCTGCAGGCGAATCAGCAGGCCGTCCGGGACTCCCGCCAGTGCCTGCGCTGGCTCGAATCGCAGGGTTACAACCGCCTCGGCATTCTCGGCACCAGCATCGGCTCTTCGATCGGATACATCACGCTCGTGCACGATCCCGCCGTCCGTGCGGGCGGCTTCTTCCACGTCTCCACCTATTTCGCCGATGTGGTGAAGCTCGGCATGACCACGAATCACGTCTGGGAAAGCCTTCGCGCGAAAGTTACTCTGGACGAGTTGCGGGATTTCTGGGCGCCCATCAGCCCCATGCCCTACGTGCAACGCGGCATGGGAGCAGGAAAGAAGTGCTACATGGTTTACGGGAAATACGATCCGACGTTCGTTCCCGAGCTCACCGCCGAAATGCTGGCCGCGCTTCGCGCGCATGGTTCCGAGCCGCGCACGCTCGAACTTCCCTGCGGGCACTACTCGCTGGAGCTTCCGCCGTTCAGTTACCTCGCGGGCTACCGCATGGGCACTTTCTTTTTGGAGGCGCTTGGTTGATGAGGATCCGCGCGGCGGAAAGGGAATTGCCGAATCAGGAAAGGATGCGCGCGATTTCGTTCTGCGCGATTGCGGCGGCGATGGCCTCGATGTCGGGCGCGAGCGATCGGTCGGCCATCACTTTTGCGGAGTTCGCGCGCACCACGCCGTGGGCTTTCTTGGCGAGCGCGCCCGTTTGCAGCGGCGCGAGCAAGTCAATCCCCTGGCACGCGCAGAGCAATTCAATCGCGACGATGTATCGCAAATTCGCCAGCATGCGCTCGAGCCGCCGCGCTGCGCTCATGCCCATGGAGACGTAGTCTTCCTGATTGCCGGAAGTGGTGATGGAATCCACCGAGTGCGGCGTGGCCAGCGCCCGGTTTTCGCTCGCCAGCGCAGCCGCCGTCACCTGCGCGATCATGAAGCCGGAATTCAGCCCCGGCTTCGGCGTCAGAAACGCCGGCAGCAGGCTGGTGAACGGGTTGGTCATCTGCTCGATGCGGCGTTCCGCAATTCCGCCGAGCGTCGCAATCGCCACCGCAATCTGGTCCGCGGCCATCGCCAGCGGCTGGCCATGAAAGTTTCCGCCGCTCAAAATATCGCCCTCGCCGGGTTTTCCTTCGCGGACAAATACCAGCGGATTGTCCGTCGCGCTGTTCAATTCCACCATCGCCACGGCGCGAGCGTGGGCCAGCGAATCGCGCACCGCTCCGTGGACTTGCGGCGTGCAGCGCAAGCTGTAGGCATCCTGAACGCGCGGGTCCTTCGCCGCGGAGCGGTGGGACTCGCGGATTTCGCTGCCCGCGTTGAGGCGAGAAAGATTTCGCGCTGTCGTCAGCGCGCCGTTGTGCGGCCGCGCGTCCATGATCCGCTCATCAAAAGCGTCCGGGCTGCCCTTCAACGCGTCCAGCGAAAGCGCCGCCGCCACGTCGGCCGAATCGATCAGGAAGTCCGCATCGCGCAGAGCCAGGCTGACGAGAGCGAGCATCCCCTGCGTGCCATTGAGCAGCGAGAGACCTTCCTTTGCTTCCAATGCGAGGGGCGCAATTCCGGCGCGCCGCATTGCTTCGCCTCCGGGCAGCGTTTCTCCGCGGTACCGCGCCTCTCCTTCGCCGATGATCACCTGCGCGAGGTGCGCGAGTGGCGCGAGATCTCCGGAGGCGCCGACGGAACCCTGTGATGGAATCACCGGGTGCACGCGAGCGTTGAGCATCGCACACAGCCGCTCGACGAGAATGGGGCGGATGCCGCTGAAGCCCTTGGCCAGCGCGTTTGCGCGCAACAAAATCATGGCGCGCGTTTCCGCTTCCGTGAGCGGGGCGCCGACGCCGCAGGCATGCGAGCGCACCAGATTGACTTGCAGTTCGCGCACTTGCTCGGGAGAAATCCGCACCGAGGCCAGTTTGCCGAAGCCGGTGTTGATTCCGTACGCCGTCCCGCCCGAGAGCAGGAGCCGCTCCACGACCTCGCGGGAAGATTTCATTTTCGCGATCGCCGCGGGCGCAACAGAAACGGATTCTTCCCCCAGCGCGACAGCGTAGAGTTGCGCGAGCGTCAAATCGTTTCCTGTGATCGTGACGGCCATTACTTCTTCCTCTCGGATGCTTCCGCAGGGGAGGCCACCAGCAAGCGGCGATATTTTTGCGGCAGAGATTTCGCGCGGCCGTCGCGGCCGCAGATGACGTGCGTGGTTTCGCCCGTGGCAAGCAGCCGCCCCTCGGGCTCGTGGAACACTTCGTAGAAGAACTTGATCACGCGCTTTTGACTTTCCGCAATGCGCGTGCGCACGCGGAGCACTTCGTCGTAGCGCGCGGGATAATGATAGCGGCAGTGCGCCTCCGCCACGACGATGTGGCAGTCGTCTTCGGTTTCCATCTGTTTGTAGCTGAAGCCCAGGGAGCGGATCAGTTCCACGCGGCCCACTTCGAACCAGACGAAATAGTTCGAGTGATAGACGATTCCCAGTTGGTCGGTTTCGGCGTAGCGGACGCGAAGGGTTGTTTCGTGGTGGCTCATGTTTTCGGTGAGCATCACTCGCCGCGCCATACCGGCTTGCGTTTCTCGAGGAACGCGGCAAGTCCCTCGCGGAAATCCGCCGTCGTGCGGATGCTGGCGTTCTCCGCGATGGCCCGCTCGATGTCGGCGTCCACCCCGGCGGCCGAGGAATCTCTCAGCAGCTTTTTTGTGCGCACCAGGCTCGTGGGGCTTGCGGCGAGCAGAGTCTCCGCCAGCTCCCGGGCCCTGGCAAGCAGGCGTTCGGCCGGGACGATCTCCGTGATCACGCCCAAGGCTCTGGCTTCGGCGGGTTCGATGATTCGCCCGGTGAGCAGCAGATCGCGCGCCGCCTTGTCGCCGATCTGGCGCCTCACGAAGAGCGAGACCAGCGCCGGAATAAATCCGATGCGCACCTCGGTGTATCCAAACTTTGCTTCCGGAGACGCCAGCGTAAAATCGCAGAGCATGGCGATGCCGCATCCACCGGCGAGCGCGGGCCCGTTGACCGCGGCAATGAGCGGCTTGGGAAAACTCCAGATCCGCCGGAACATTCGCGCCATGCGCCGCGAGTCTTCGATGTTCTCCTCCGGCGACTTCGTGGAGATGGCGATGAGCATCTCGAGATCCATCCCGGAACAGAAGGCTTTTCCATTTCCCGTCAGGATGGCCACTCGCGCGGAACTTTTTTCGATTTCCTCCAGCGCCGAATGGAGATCAACGATCATCTGCGCGGAAATTGCGTTGCGCTTTTCCGGACGGTTCAGCGTAATCGTGGCGATGTCGCCTCGGCGATCCAGAATCAGCGTCGAATACATGGTGCTGAGTCGGCTCCTTAGCTCGCGAGCGGCGCGTGCGCGTACTCCGCGCGGATGGCGTTGGTCATCTCCATGACGTGCGTGAGGCCGGCGGCGGAGATTTCCGGATCGGCGCCCGCTTCCCGCAGCGCCGCCAGGACGGATTCCGTCGCGATGTTGCCGACAAGTTCGTCTCCGGCGAAAGGGCAGCCGCCGAGGCCCGTCAGCGCGCTGTCGAACCGCCGGCAGCCGGATTCATACGCGGCCAGAATCTTTTCGTGCATGTTCTCCGGCCGGCTGTGGAGATGCACGCCAAGCTCGATTCCCGCGGAACATTCCCTGGCTCGCCGGAAAAGCTCGCCGACAACTTCCGGCGAAGCCGTTCCCGCCGTGTCCGCAAGGGAAACGGTCCGCACGCGCATCTCCTTCAGCCATTCGAGCGTCTCCTCGACAAGCTCCGGCCCCCAGGGCTCGTCGTACGGATTGCCGAAGGCCATCGAGATATAGATGACCAGGCCGCGGGCCGCCGCCTTCGTATCCTTATTTAACTTCTCGACCACGGCGCGCGATTCCTCCCGGCTCATGTTGGCATTGGCGCGTCGGAAATAGGCTGAAATGGAATATGGATAGCCGATCGTTGTGACCCCCGGGGTTGCCAGCGCGCGCTCGAGCCCTTTTTCGTTGACCACGATGCCGATAATCTCCGGCGGATCGATGCCTGCGGGAAGGGAAGCATTTAGCCTCTTCATTACCTCTTCGCTGTCGGACATCTGCTTCACGTGTTTCGGCGAGACAAAGCTGACTGCATCGATGTGGCGGAATCCAGCGAGCACCAACTCCTTCAAGTATTCCGCCTTCCGCTCCGTCGGGATCATTTCCGGCAAGCCTTGCCACGCGTCCCGCGGGCACTCAATGAGTTTCACGGTTTCCATTCGCGCTAGAGATCCTCCGGATAGCCGACGGTTCAAAGTTGAAAGTTCAAAGTTGAAAGTCAGAAAAAGCACGATCAACTCACGAGATCGATTCCACCTTCGCCCGAAGACCATGCAACATCCTCGCCACCTCAGCAACTTCCCGGATCGTTGAGTTCGCCGATGTTGGCGTGGCATAGCCCAGATCCCGGCTGACCATGAGCAAATACTCGGTCTCGGCCAGCGATGCTTCCGCGATATTCAAGAATCGCGCATATTCCTGCCGGCTAACGCGCTTCGATCCCTCCGCGATATTCGTGGGTACGGAAAGCACTGCCCTGCGTAGCTGGCCAGTAAGTCCATACCGTTCGGCGTTCGGAAAGCCAGTCGTCATACGATACACGCTCAGCACGAGCGCGTGACTTCGTTGCCAGACCTTCAGTTCCGTAAATCGTTGCATCTTGATTCTTCCCTCTGACTTTTAACTTTAAACTTTCAACTTTGTACCTCCCTCACGTTTGCAGCACCCCAGTTTTGAACTCACGGATTTCAGGATTCAGCGCGGCTGCGTCGAGGGCCCAAATCAGGGCGTCGCGCGTGTGCGCCGGATCAATGATGGAGTCCACCCAGAGGCGCGCGGCGGCGTAGCGCGGATCGGTTTGGCGTTCGTAGGTAGCAAGGATCGACTCATAGAGTTCCTTCTTCTGTTTCTCGTCGACGTTCTTGCCTTCGCGTGCGAGTTGCTTCAGCTTGATTTCGACGAGCGTTCCCGCCGCCGAGTCGCCGCTCATCACGGCGTAGCGTGCCGTCGGCCAGGCGAAGATAAAACGCGGGTCGTAGGCCTTCCCGCACATGGCGTAGTGGCCCGCGCCGAAGCTCCCCCCGCAGATGACCGAAATCTTCGGCACCACGCTGTTGGCCACCGCGTTCACCATCTTTGCGCCTGCGCGGATGATCCCGCTCCACTCGGCGTCCTTGCCGACCATGAAACCGTTCACGTCGTGCAGGAAGACGAGCGGGATACGGTTCTGATTGCAGTCCAGGATGAAGCGCGCGGCTTTTTCCGCCGACTCGGTATAGATCACTCCGCCGAATTCGACGCGCTTCTGGTCCGAGCCACGCGCGAACGTTTGCACGTTCTTCTTCTGGTTCGCGACAATGCCCGCGGCCCAGCCGCCGATCCGCGCGTAGCCGCAAAGCAGCGTCTGGCCGTATTCCTCCCGGTACTCCTCAAATTCGCCGGCGTCCACGATGCGCGCGATGACCTCGCGCATCTCGTACTGCTTTGCCGGGTCGCCTGAAAACAGGCCGTAGATCTCTTCACCCGGATACAAAGGTTCGCGCGCCTCCTCCCGGCTGAAGACCGGTGGATCCGGCGCGCCCATCTTGTCCACCAGAGCGCGGATGCGGCGGAGGCACGAATCATCATCCGCCTCGCGAAAGTCCACCGTGCCGCTGATCTGCGCGTGCATCTTCGCGCCGCCAAGGTCCTCCGCCGAGGTTATCTGCCCGATGGCCGCCTGCACCAGAGCCGGGCCCGCGAGAAACAGCCCGGAGCCATCGGTCATCAGGATGTGGTCGCACATGACCGGCAGGTACGCCCCGCCGGCCACGCACATTCCCATGATGGCCGTAATCTGCGGGATGCCCATGGCGCTCATCACGGCGTTGTTGCGGAAGACGCGGCCGAAATCGTCCGTGTCCGGGAAGACGTCTTCCTGCAGCGGCAGGAAGACCCCCGCGGAATCCACCAGATAGATCGTCGGGATGCGGTTTTCGATGGCGATGTTCTGCGCGCGGATGACTTTTTTGGCGGTCATGGGGAAGAACGCTCCGGCCTTCACCGTGGCGTCGTTGGCGATGATCATCGAGAGCCGCCCGCAGACGCGGGCCAGCCCGGTGATGGTGCCTGCGGCCGGCGCTCCGCCCCACTCCTCGTACATCTCGTGGCCGGCATAAATCCCCAGCTCGAAGAACGGAGTCTCCGGATCAATCAACTTTGTAATCCGTTCCCGGGCCGTGAGCCGCTTCTTCTTGTGCTGCGCTTCGATGGCCTTTGCTCCGCCGCCCTGGCGGATTTCTTCTTCCTCATTCTTCATCTGCGTAAGGAGGTCCACCATGCCGCGGGTATTTTTCTGGTAGTCGGCGGACTGCGGATTGACGCTGGACTTGAGAGTGGAGCCTGACACTCGCGGACCTCGCGCGGGAAGAATCCCCATCAGCGGCTCGCGCGATGTGCTACTGCGGGAGCCGAGCGAAACAGTATAAGCCCATATCTCCGATTTGAATCGGACGTACTAAGTTTAAGACGCCCTTGGGAGGGCGTGATCCATGCGGGTTTCATCATTGCCGAGGCGCGCCGATGTATAATTCCGCCGGCTTGCAAGCAGACTGGGCTTCTTCAACCGATTTGCCCTGTGAGGTCCTTGACGTGAGAAGCGGCGGAGTTTTCGCAGGCGTTGCGGTGGTCTTAATCCCCGGGCTGTTGTTTGCAGGGAAGTCGTTTACTTCCTGCCCCGGAGGGGTAGCCAATGTCGGCAGTTATGAGGACCGTTTTAACGGCAAGCCCGCCCCGGAATTCGAATTGAGGCTGCTGGGTTCGAAAGGGAAGACCCTGAAGCTTTCTGGGCTGAGGGGAAAAGCCGTGGTGGTTAATTTCTGGGCCACCTGGTGCGAACCGTGCAGGATCGAAATGCCGTGGCTGGTTGAGCTGCAGAAAAAATACGGGCCGCAGGGACTGCAAGTTATCGGTGTGGCGATGGACGACAGCGGAGAAAAGAGCATCTCCAGCTTCGCCCATAAAATGGGAGTGAACTATCCGATCCTGATCGGGACTGAGAAAGTTGCCGATCTTTACGGCGGCATCGACGGCCTGCCCACGTTGTTCTTTATTGACCGCTCGGGGAAAATCCTGGAGCATGAGCTGGGCGTGCGCGGCCGAAACGTCATTGAAGAAAACATCAAGAAATCACTCGATTCGAAAGCAGCCCCGGCACAATGATGCGCAGACTACCGGCGGCAATGGGAATCGTCACCGGGCTGCTGTGCGGGCTGGTGGCGGCGAAGCAGGGAAACGTATCCAGCCAGGGCCGCACCTACGTCGAGTTTGAACCGCTGCAAACCGTCACGGTAAAACCGGGGCATTCCACTCCGGTGGAGTTCACCTTCCACGTAAAGAGCGGATACCACATCAACTCCAACCGGCCCACAACGCCGGAATTAATCCCCACACAACTGGGCTTTTCACCGCCGCCGGAACTGGTCATCGCGAAAGTCCAGTATCCTGCGGGCCAACTGACCAGTTTTCCCTTTGATCCCACACAGAAGCTCAGCGTTTATTCCGGCGACGTGATCATCAAGGCGGTGATTATTCCGCAAAGCAAAGCCGCGCCCGGCGATTACACCGTCCATGGAGAATTCAAGTACCAGGCGTGTGACAACAATGCCTGCTACCCGCCCAAAAAGCTGCCGGTCGAGTTCGACGTGAAAGTCGCAAGCGCCGACAATGGCAATCGCTCGAGACCTAAACGGTAGAGTAAGAGCGAGGGCGATGCGCTCAGGACATCGGGGCACTCGCTGCAAAATTCAGGAAAACGCATGAGCACACCCTTACGACGCAATCGAGAACATAAAGAGCGGAAGCGCCGCAGAAAAAGTTCCGCGGCGCCGCGGGTTCGCGCGAAAACGAAGCTGGGGCAACGCTCGGCCGGAGAATGCTTCGAGAAACTCGTCGCATTGCAGGCGCGGCTGCGCGCGCCGAACGGTTGTCCGTGGGACCGCGAACAGACCCATGCGAGCCTCCGCACTTACCTGATGGAGGAGGCATACGAGGTGTTGGAAGCTCTGGAGGCCGGAAACGACGCCAAGTTTGCCGAGGAAATGGGCGACCTGCTTCTGCAGATCGTCTTTCATTCGCAGATTGCCGGGGAAGAGGGCCGCTTCACCGTTTCCGACGTGATTCGCGGCGTTCACAAAAAAATGGTGCGCCGGCATCCGCACGTTTTCGGGAAGACAAAAGCGCGCACGGCGAAAGCGGTGCTGAAGAACTGGGAACAACTGAAGGCGGAGGAGCGAAGAGCGGAGCGAGGGGAAGAAACAAAAGCCGGGAGCAAGCCCGGGTCCCTGCTCGATGGGGTGCCGAAGAATGTGCCGGCGGCGCTGGAAGCGTTTCAGTTGACGCGGCGCGCGGCGCGGATCGGATTCGACTGGGAGAATATCGAAGACCTCCTCGAGAAATGGCGTGAAGAGACGGCCGAGCTGAAGCAGGCCCTGGATGCCAAAGACGCAGCCCGGGTTGAGGAAGAGGCGGGGGATTTGCTGTTCGTGGCGGTGAACCTGGCGCGGCACTTGCAGGTGGATCCCGAAATCGCGCTGAAAAAGGCGAACCGGAAATTCGCCGCGAGGTTCCGCGCGATGGAGAGGCTGGCCTCGGAGAAGGGAAGTTCGCTGGCCGCGGCGGGGCGCGACGAGCTCGAAGACTATTGGGAGATGGCCAAGCGCGGGGAACGCTCGGCGCCGTGAGGCCGCGAGGAGCAGTAGAAGAGTTGGAGTGCTGATGGACGGAGAAGTCGTCGTTCGGCGCTGCGAATCGCTGGCCGAGTTCGGGCGATGCGTCGAATTGCAGCGCGAGATCTGGGGCGAGGCGGACCGGGAGATCGAGCCGGTCACGGTGTTTGTTGTTGCGTCGCGGGTCGGCGGGCAGGTTCTGGGCGCGTTTGATGGCGGACGCATGGTGGGATACACCCTGGCGCTCCCTGGAATTCGGGTTGGAAAGCCGTTCCTGGAATCGCACATGACGGGAGTGCTGGCTGCGTACCGCGGCCGCGGCATCGGGCGGAAGCTCAAACTCTTCCAGCGGGAAGAGGCGCTGGGCCGAGGGATCCGCGTGGTGGAATGGACGTTTGACCCGCTCGAATTGCGCAACGCGCGCTTCAACCTCAACCACCTGGGCGCGATTGCGCGCAGCTACGTGCCGAATCTATACGGGGTGACGTCGAGCCCGCTGCACCGTGGATTGCGGACCGACCGGCTGGTGGCGGAGTGGCATCTCGATTCGCCGCGCGTCGTGGGCATTCTCTCCGGGAAAGTGCCGGAGCCGGCGGAGGCCCCGGCGCTGGTCGAGCTGCCGCCGGCGTTCGCCAGTGCGCAGACGGTCTCCGTGGAGGACGCCGCGCGCACGCAAGCGCGCATTCGCGGAGAGTTCCAGTCCTGGTTCGCGCGAGGTTATGCGGCCATCGCGGCGCGGACGGCGCCGGCTGGGCCGGCTTATCTTCTTGCTCCGTGGAGCGATTTCTAGCGAGTCTTGGGGGAGATGTTCATGCGCGTTCGCGAAGTAACGCTGCGCGAAGTGCCGATGAAGCTGAAAGTTCCGTTCGAGATCAGCGTGGACCGCACGGAGGCGCGGCGGATCCTGCTCGTCGAGGCCGACGTGGACGGCGTAACCGGATGGGGAGAATGCGTCGCCGGGGAAAGGCCGTTCTACAGCCCGGAAACGGTGGAGACGGCGTGGCACATTCTCCGCGATTTTCTCTGGCCGCTGATCAAGGGCAGGGAAATTGCTTCCGCAGCGGAGGTCTGGGACCTATTTGCGGCGGTGCGCGGGCACAACATGGCGAAAGGAAGCCTGGAAGCGGCGATTTGGGATGCGGAAGCGCGGCAGAAAGGCGTGCCGTTGGCGAAGCTGATCGGTGGGACGCGCGAGGAGATTCCCTGCGGCGTTTCGCTGGGGATCAAGTCGTCGGTGGAGGAACTCGTGGCAGCGGTTCGAGAGGAGCTTGCCGCAGGATACCAGCGCGTCAAGATCAAGATCCGTCCGGGCTGGGACGTGGAGCCGGTGCGGCGGCTGCGGCTGGAATTTCCCCGCGTGCGCCTGATGGTGGACGCGAATTCGGCCTACCGCGCGGAGGACTGGCCGCTGCTGAAGCAGCTCGACGGCTTCTACTTGATGATGATCGAGCAGCCGCTCGGCTGGGACGACATCTACGCCCACGCCGCTTTGCAGAAAAAACTCGAAACGCCCATCTGCCTGGACGAATGCATCCATACGCAGGAGCACGCGCGCGCCGCCATCGAGCTGGGGGCGTGCAAGATTATCAACATCAAGCTGGGGCGCGTGGGCGGATACACCCCGGCGAAGAGAATCCACGAGCTATGCCTCGAACGCGAAGTTCCCGTGTGGTGCGGCGGGATGCTGGAGTCCGGCATTGGCCGGGCGCACAATATCGCGCTGTCGAGCTTGCCGAATTTTTCGCTCCCCGGGGACGTGACCGCCAGCCGGCGCTACTGGGATGAGGACATCATCGAGCCTGAAGTGACGGTCACTCCGCAGGGGACGATTCGCGTGCCCACAGGGCCGGGAATCGGTTTCGAACCGCGCCGCGAACGGATCGAGAAGCTCACCGTGCGCAAGGATCGGCTGGTGTGAACCGTTGAGCGTTCCACGAGGGATCACGTCCACCGGGCGGGCCGGCCCGGGCCGCGGCGCTGTCTCCGTCTCCATCGCGCTGATTGTGGCCATCTGGGCCGTGAACTTCATCGCGGCAAAGATCGGCCTGCGGCATCTTTCCCCGCTGGTGATGGCTTCCTTCCGCGTGGTGATGGCGGGCGCGGCGATGCTTCCGACTTATCTGATCTGCCGCCGCCTGCCGAGTTTCTCCGAGGCCGCCGAGGCGCAGCACCGGGGCTTTTCGGCGGCGGATTACTGGACGTTCGCCTACCTCGGATTCTTCGGCGTGGCCGTCAACCAGACCTGCTTCACCGTGGCTCTCCGCTACACCTCGGTGGGCCATGCCTCCGTGATCGTCGCCATGGGGCCGGTGTACATCCTCGCCCTGGCGGTGGCGATGAAACTCGAGCGGTGGACGTGGCGCAAGGCCGGCGGCACGGCCGTCGCGCTGGCCGGAGTGGCCATCCTGGCGGGCGAGAGCGGCCTCTCCTCGCATTCGCCGACGCTCGCGGGCGACTTCATCGCGATGTGCGGCTCGGTCGGTTTCTCGCTCTACGCGGTCCTGGGCAAGCGCGTCGCCAGGAGATACGACGCGCTCACGATGACCGCCTACACGCATTTCGCGGGCGCCCTGATTGTCCTGCCTCTGGCGATCTACGCCGCCCGCCGCAGCGGGCCGGTAACCCATTGGCGGACCGTGCCGTGGGAGGCCTGGGCCGCGATGGTCTACATGGCGGTCTTCGCTTCCGCAGTGGCCTATGTTCTGTATTACTGGCTGCTACGGTACCTGCCGGCTTCGCAAGTGAGCGCATTCACCTACTTCCTTCCCGTCACGGCGATGATCCTGGGGATCGTGTGGCTCGGGGAGCCTGCCAGCGCGAAGCAGTTCGCAGGCGCAGCGCTCGTTCTCGTCGGCGTCTACTGGATTGAATCGGGGCGAGCGGCGGAGGCGCAACCCGCCGGATGAGATCCGGTGTGCCACGCTCCGATTGACGCGTGCTGGGGTGCATGCTAGGTTGCGCGCTGTCTTCCGTCTGAGGCATTGAGCGGAGGAGGCTTCCAGTTTGGCTAACATTCCCCGGCGCAATGGCGGCCCTGCCGCGCGGATTGCGGTGGTGCCCGGCGATGGAATCGGCCGGGAGGTGACGCCCGAGTCCGTCAAAGTGCTGCGCGCGGCCGTGAAGCGCCCCATGGAGTTTGTCGAATTCGACTGGGGCGCCGAGAAATTCCTCCGTGAAGGCGTGACCCTTCCGGCGGGCGCCGTCGAGATGCTCCGCGACGAATTCGACGCCATCCTGTTCGGAGCGCTGGGCGATCCGCGCGTACCCTCGAATCAGCACGCCGCGGAAATCCTTCTCGGCCTGCGCTTCAAGCTCGACCTCTACGTAAACGCACGGCCCGTGGTGCTGCTCGACGACCGGCTGACGCCCCTGCGCGGGCGCACCGTGCGCGACATTCGCTTGATCATCATCCGGGAGAACACCGAGGGGCTGTACGCCGGCGTCGGGGGATTTTTCAAGAAGGGCACGCCGGATGAAGTGGCCGTCCAGGAGGACGTGAACACGCGCAAGGGCGTCGAGCGCATCATTCGCTACGCGTATGAGTACGCCCGGCTGAACGGCCTGAAGCGCTTGTGCATGAGCGACAAATCGAACGCACTGACCTACGCGCACGACCTCTGGCAGCGCGTGTTCAAGGAGGTGCGCGCGGAGTACGCGGAGATCGATTCCCGCCACCTGTACATTGACACGCTGGCCATGGAGATGGTGCGCGACCCAGGCCAGTTCGACGTGATCGTCACCTGCAACCTTTTCGGCGACATCCTCAGCGATCTCGGCGGCCAGCTTGCCGGAGGGCTGGGACTCGCGCCCTCGGCCAACATTCACCCGGGCAGGACATCGCTTTTCGAGCCGGTGCACGGCTCCGCGCCGAATATCGCCGGGAAGGGAATCGCCAATCCGCTCGGCTCGGTGCTGGCCTCTGCCCTGATGCTCGACTTCCTGGGCTGGAAGGCCGAAGGGGATGCGCTGCGCGGCGCGGTGAAAGCGGCCTTACAGGAAAAACGGGTGACGCCCGACCTCGGCGGAGAATTGAGCACAGCGGCGGTCGGCGATTCGCTCTGCGCGTATCTGACGAAAAACGCCGTGAGGGCCTAACTAAGCTCAGCTTGGCGAGAAACTTATGGTGCCTGAACTAATTAAGCGGCATTCAGAGTCTTGTACTCGACATTCTCTGATTTCAGAACTTTGAGCCGCTTACTTGGGAGGGGCGGGCGTGCCCGGTCCATTGAATGAACCGGGCGATGCGGGCGGCCCATCCCGGATCTTGCTCGAACTGTGGAGGTTTTATCCCGGACCTACCTTTGATGGTAGGCAGCATAGCCACCTGTCCGGGAAGACTATTTTCAGCTGCAGTGTTCAAAAGTCTTGACAACTTTTTGTCCAGAGTGTACAAAATTGAACAGAAAGCGGGATTCGGGGGTTGGTATATACAGGGGGAAACTGACGGGGGGTCGTGTTTATTAGGCAGCCGTTGAAATCCCTGGTTCCGTCAATCTGTGGGTGGCTGCTGGCAGTTTAGAACGTCTTGTAATTGGGTAAACAGGAGAAGCTCTTGCGCAAACTGAAGGTTAGAACAATTTGGATCTCGGCGTTCCTGCTGCCCGTTCTTGTGCTTGGATGCGGCGACCCGGACAAGAACGGAGGCGGCAGCTCCCTCTCGGGCCCGCCACCCGTGGCGTTAGGAACGGCCTGCAGTTTCGGAATTCTGGCCGCCACCCCTAAGGTGGCCAATACCGGCCTCACTCACGTTACGGGAGATGTGGGGATTTCGCCGGCTGCTTCGATCACTGGATTCGTTGGAACTGTGCCGTCGGGCTCGCCGGGAACAATAACGGGCACGTTCCACCAGGGCGATGCGACTGCCGCAACCGCCCAGGGTGACTTGACCACGGCGTATAACAACGCCGCAGGCGCAGCCGGAGGGGCCGCCCTCGTCGGAGATCTAGGAGGACTAACCCTTACCCCTGGCGTTTATAAGCAATCGAGCTCGGAGCTAATAACCGGGAATCTCACTCTCGACGGCGGAGGCAACGCGAATGGTACCTGGATCTTCCAGATAGGGTCCACACTGACTACGGCAGCTGGTAACAGCAACATCATCCTGATCAATGGCGCCAACGCCCACAACGTGGTCTGGCAGGTCGGCGCTTCAGCGACCCTGGGAACCAACACGATATTTCAAGGAACCATCCTGGCTCAGGCATCCATCACGTTGACCACCGGCGCGACGCTCAATGGCAGAGCGCTGGCGCGGACGGGCGCGGTCACATTGGACAGCAACCCGGTGAATGTGACTGCATGTCCATGAGGCATTCGAGTCGTTTGACGAAAAGGAGTGGCTGCTTACTCTTGCTTGACCAAAGCAATAGCGCCATGTAGAGTCTTGAGCTTGCAGCTTGATCCAGAGTTGCCAGGTTTATCTGTCCGGGACAAGATACGGCGGTAGTTGGGCGGGGAAGAGGAAAGCAATTATGCGGACACACAGCAACCACAAGATCTGGTTTATAGCACTGCTAGTTCTCATTTTTGCCGCCGGATGCGGGGACCCGGACAAGAGTCTGGGGCCCGGCAACCCCCTAAGCCCGCCTACAGTGATCTCCGTAACTCCGTCGCCCGGCTTTACCCTCGTTTGCCCCAACATTGCGGTTATCAGCGCAACTTTCAGCAAGCCGATGAACCCTGCGACCATCAACACGTCTACGTTTACTTTGAGCGGGCCAGGCGGGGCGGTGACTGGAATAGTTACCGTTGATTCAACGGGCACGGTTGCGACCTTTACACCCCCCGCGGCCAGTCTTACACCGAGCACCATGTTTACCGCCACCATTACCACCGGGGTGGCGGACACGTTCGGCAATCATCTGGCGGCCAATTTCGTGTGGAGCTTCACGACCTCCGGCCCGTGTCTGCTGCCACCGCCCGCAGGGTTGGGAACGGCCTGCAATTACGGAGTTCTGGCCGCCACACCCGTCCTTTCCAACGTCGTCACCGCCAGCACTCCCCCCAACCCCACCGTCGTTACGGGGAATATTGGGATATTCCCAGCATGTTCGATCACTGGATTTGTAGACACGGCGGGACCGGGAACGTTCACGGGCACGGAACACAAGTGCGATATTCCCCCTATTCCTGCGAACGCCAAGACCGCCCAGGATGACATGCTCGTGGCGTTCAACAACGCCATGAACGCAGGAGGAGGGCCATCGGTAGGGATCGCCCTTACCGCAGATATAGGAGGGCAAACCCTTCCCCCTGGCATTTATATTGCCCCGAGCACGCTGGGAATAACCGGGACTCTCTTCCTCGACGGTAGCACCAATCCGAATGGTGTCTGGATCTTCAAGGTTCCGTCCTCACTGACGACGGCATCCGGTAGCTCCGCCGTGCCAGCGAGCCAAGTCAAGCTGATCGGCGGCGCCCAAGCTCATAACGTCTTCTGGGCAATCGCCCAAGACGCGACCCTTGGAACCTGGTCACTATTTCAAGGAACCATCTTGTGTCACAGGGACCTTGTGATTCTCACCGGCGCGACGCTAGATGGCAGAGCGCTGGCGAACACGGGCAAAGTCACATTGGACAACAATAAGGTGAATGTGCCCGCATGTCCATGAGGCATACGGTAGTGAGATTAACTTGAGGCTGGTACACTACCGGGCAGGCTGAAAAAGTATGAGTTCACGTTATTAAAGTTTGGAGGAATATTCGCATGTCATCTCAATCAAAGCGCCATCCTGGTCGGCTTCTGGCAATGCTGCCGGCAATGTTTGTTGTCCTGTGCATGTTTGCCACCCTCGCCGCAGCTCAGGACCCGCCTGCTCCGAAGTGGGAGCTTTACGGCGGATATTCTTTCCTGTATCCCGGCGCGGATGTGCACGGCCAGCTTCCAGGAGGATTGTTGCCGTTGACCAGCCGCATGGAATCGAATCCGCGCGGCATCGGCGTCAGCGCCACCTATAACTTCAATCGCTGGTTCGGCCTCACGCTCGATGCCAGTACCCACTGGGGCAGCGGTGAAAGCACGCTAGTCAGGAGAATTGACGACGCCGCTTTCAGCAACATATCATTAGGCCCCAAGATTACGTTCCGCGGCCATCGTTTTTCCCCATTTCTTGAGGCGTTAGTGGGCGACCATCGTCTTACGCCTGATGCCTTCCACGATATCGACAAAATAGGAATCATGGCCGGCGGCGGTCTTGATGTCAACGTTCATAGGCATGTTGCTTTGCGGCTGATCAGGGCGGACTGGGTATGGTCCAGCTACCGGTTTGGTCCTGCGGCCACGACTCCCAGCACCGATCTCAGCGGCATCAGACTGCAGGCGGGCATTGTGTTTCTGTTCGGCGGAGAACGGGCTGAAACGCCGCCCAGCGCATCCTGCTCGGTACAGCCGAACGAAGTCTTTGCCGGCGAGACGGTGACCGCGACTGCCACTGGATCTAATTTCAATCCCAAGCGTACGGTCACCTACAACTGGAATGGCACCGGGGTGAAAGTTGCGGGGACCAGTTCTTCCACGCAGATTGACACCACCGGCTTGCAGCCCGGCTCCTACGGAGTCACTGCCAGATTGAGTGATGGCAGCAAACATGGTTCTGCCTCCTGCAGTGGCAAGTTCAGGGTGAAAACGCCCCGTCCGCCCGAGATTTCATGCTCGCCGGATCCGGCGAGCGTGCGCATCGGTGGGACCTCAACCATCAGGTCGAACGCCAGCAGCCCCGATGGCCGCAGGCTAAGCTATAGCTACACCACCAGCGGTGGAAGAATTACCGGCGAAGGCGCCACGGTTACCTGGAACAGCGGGGACACACGGCCGGGGGTAATTACCGTGACCTGCACCGTCGAGGATGACCGCAATCCGCCGCTTACGGCCTCGTCCACCACCACAGTGAACGTGGAAGCTCCGCCGCCTCCTGCTCCTGAGATCAAGGAGTTGGAAGCCAGGCTTGCTCTCCATAGTATTTACTTTCAAACCTCTCGGCCTACCATCGGTAATCCCGGGGGCGGCCTGGTCGACAGTCAGGGAAATATCCTGAAAACCCTGGCCGAGGACTTCATAAAATATCTGAAATACAGCCCTGATGCCCACCTGATCATCGGTGGCCATGCAGACCCCCGCGGCTCAGTGCCATACAACAAGGGTCTTACGGAACGACGCGTAGGACGCACCAAGAGCTACCTGGTGGAACGCGGGGTCCCTGCGGACCACATTGAGACGCGGTCGTTTGGCAAAGAGGACCAACTGACTGCCGAGCAGGTCAAGGCACAGATAGCGGATAATCCCGACATAAGTCAGGACGACCGGCAACAAATGCTGAATAATCTGCCAGTGATGGTCCTGGCCAATAATCGGCGCGTTGACGTCACCTTGAGTACCACGGGAGAACAATCCACTCGGCGGTACCCGTTTAACGCGCAAGATTACTTGGCGCTGATCAGCACCAAGGGCGGAGAAAAAGAAAGTAAGCCGACAGTCAAGCCCAAGGGCGGAGCAAGGAAGACAAGGCCACCCGTCAAGAAAAAGCCCGCAAAATAACCGCGTAACGCGGCCTACAATTAACAAGGCATGAACCAGGGGGGCACGGACGTGCCCCCCTTTCTTTTTCGAGCTAGAAGCCGTTCGTCACAAATCAGTTAGTGATTCTGCGTGGCGGCCGTCGAGCCGAGGTTTTGTCGAGGTTGGCCCTGCCACTAAAGGATTCGGCTAAGCCCGGCTTCCGCGGAGCCGGAGGACGAGCGTCAGCAAGACGCCCATCAAGAATCCCCCGATATGGGCCCACCAGGCCACGCCTCCTGTCGCTTGCATCCCCACAGCGCTCAATCCGCCCAGAATCTGCAGGATGAACCACCAGCCCAGAATGACCACCGCCGGGATCGGCACGAGGAAAATGAAGACGAGAGTCAGCACACGCGCGCGAGGGTAGAGCACCACGTACGCGCCCATCACGCCGGAGATCGCGCCGCTGGCCCCCAGCGCGGGGACGCCCGAGTGGAGGTTGGAGAAGTCGTGAGCCAGGCTCGCCGTAATTCCGCAAACGAAATAGAAAAGCAGGTATCCGAGATGCCCGAAGAAATCCTCGACGTTGTCGCCGAAGATCCACAGGAAAAGCATGTTCCCGGCGATGTGGAGAATCCCGCCATGGAGAAACATGCTGGTCAGGAAAGGCAGGAGCGCCGCCGGGCCCGCGTGGCCGGAAAACCAGACCGGCAGGCGGCTGGGCACGTCCGCGTAAGCCAGGATGAAGGCATTTTCAGCGATAGGCGGAAGAGTGAATTAGTAGGCGAAGACACCGACATTCACCAAAATCAGCAGGAGCGTGACGGCGGGGAAGGATCGCCGGGGATTCAGGTCCTTGATCGGGATGAACATGGCCGGTCCGGTTCGTTCCGCGCCCCCATGCTTCTCAGCGGTGCCCGCGATGCTCTTGCCGGGCGCGGGCGGCCTGGGCCAGCTCCCGCGCGCTGAACGCCGGCGGATTCCTGCGGCCCGCGGTGCGCAAGCGTTCGATTTCCCTCAGGGGCCGGATGCCGCCGCGGGCGCCAAGCGCGGTGCAGTTCAGGGCGGCCGCAGCGCAGCTGAATTCGAGTACCCGCTGCCAGTCCCAGCCCTTCAAGACGCCGAAGGCGAACCCGGCGTGGAAGAGGTCTCCCGCGCCGGTCGTGTCCACCGCCCGAACTCGATAGGATGGAGCATACCAGAAGCGCGTGCCATCCCAGGCGAGCGCGCCGTCGCGGCCCATCGTGCAGCAGACGAGGCGGAAGCGGTATCGCGCGAAGAGGTGCGGGAGCCCGCGCAGGGGGTCCTTCTCGCCGGTCAGCCGCACCGGGAACTCCCGCGAAGTCACCGGATAATCCACGAAACGAAGCAGCCGCGGGAGGCCGGGATACACGGTGTCCAGGTCGGCGCAGACCGGGACTCCGGCCGAGCGCGCCCACCGCGCTGCAACGGCTGCGGCACCCGCGTCGTGGCCATCCACCTGAAGCAGACGCGCGGAGGTTATCCAGCCTCGGCGCAGGTCTCCCCGGCGAAGCGCCAGCCGGGGGTCGCGTTTCCAAAGGATGGTCCGCTCGCCGGACTGCCTTTCGACCAAGATGAAGGATTGCGGGCTCGGGCAATCCCGCACTCGGATGAGGTGAGACTCGACGCCTGCCCGGGCCAGTTCTTCCCGGTGCATGCGCTCGGCAGCGTCATCGCCGATCCGGCCGACGTAACGCGTGCGAAGCCCCCATTTGGCGCAGGCGACGATGGCCGTCGCCGTCTGCCCGCCGGGGAGTGTTCGCAGCGAAAGAAGCGGCATCTTGGAACCGGAGGCGGGGAAGCGGGACAACTCGATGAGGGTGTCCGTGGCGTTGAGCCCGACTCCGGCGATGTCCACAATTCGTGCGCGCATAATGAGCCGCGAGGGAATGTAGCGAATCCCGCAGCGTTTGCAAAGGTGCCGGCGGGGAGGGGAAGCAGGAGGTCGCGTCCGATAAAAGCAGGCGCCGGGAGGCCTGGTTAACGGAATCCAAGAGTCCCTTAGAAAGCCTCTTCTGCAAGGCTTTGTTGGGTTGTTCTTGCCGCGAGGGGCGAGCATGAGTCTTTGAATCCCGCAGAAGGAATCATTGCGCGAGTGCTGCGCCTGTGATAAGTAAACAGGCGCTCGCTTCGCCGGCGAAGAGTGGTGAGTTCAACCGCCCCGGGGCGCGAGTCGGCGCGCCGACGGCTCTATGCCTGCCCAGGAAACGGAAGCCATCATTCTCAGGACATTTCCTCTGGGCGAGGCGGACCGGCTGGTCAGTTTCCTCGCGCGATCGGCCGGGAGGCTGCGGGGAGTGGCTGCGGGCGCCCGCCGGCTGAAGAACCGCTTCGGCTCCGCACTCGAGGTACTTGCGCACGTGCGGATGGAATACATCGAGCGCGAGACGCGGGATCTGGTGCGCATCCGGGAGTGCGAACTGCTCGAATCGTTTCATGCCGCCCAGAGCGATTACGCCCTGGCAACGGGGCTGGCGGTGGTCAGCGAAATCGCGGAGTCGGTCTTGCCGGAGCGAGAGCCGGCCGAGGCCATGTTCAGGCTGGTGCTGCTGACCACGCGCGAGATCGAGCGCCGCAAGGCCTGGGGCGTCGCGGTGAGTTACTTCGCGTTCTGGAGCGTCAAGCTGGGCGGCTGGCTCCCTGCGCTGGACCGCTGCGGCCGGTGCAGCACCAGTCTGGGCGTGGGGCCAGGGTTCTGCGCGACCTGGAGCGCGCACCTTCTGTGCGAGAATTGCCGACGCGCCGGGATGAAGCCGGTTTCCGCCGCGGCGAGGCAACTTGCGGAGCGCTACATCGTGCAAGGGTTGGACCGCATGGAAGCATCCGCGAAGCAGGATGCGCCAGCCGGGGAACTGCGCGAGGCGGCTCTGGATTGGTTGGAGCTGCACATGGAGCGCAAACTGAAGAGCAGGGAATTATTGGAGAAAATTTGACAGTTAAAGTAACACTTGAAGGTGAAAGACGAGGCCTGAGTTTTCAGGATTTGAACTTGCGTCTCTCCGAATTCTGGGCGAGGCGGGGATGCGTCCTCCAACAGCCCTACGATGTGGAAGTCGGGGCCGGGACGATGCACCCGGAGACTTTTCTTCGCGTTCTCGGGGAAGCGCCATACCGTGTCGCTTACCTCCAGCCGAGCCGTCGGCCCGCCGACGGTCGCTACGGCGACAATCCGAATCGCCTCTACAAGCACACGCAGCTTCAAGTGATCCTGAAGCCCTCGCCCGCGGAAGTGCAGGATCTCTACTTGGAGAGCCTGGAAGTCATCGGCATCCGCCTTCGCGAGCACGACATACGATTCGAGGAGGATAATTGGGAATCGCCCACGCTCGGCGCGTGGGGCATCGGGTGGCAGGTCCTGCTCGACGGTCTCGAGATCACGCAATTCACTTACTTTCAACAGTGCGGCGGCATCGACCTGGATCCCATTTCCGTGGAATTGACTTATGGGTTGGAGCGCATTGCGGCCTTTCTTCAATGCGTAGAGAGCGTCTTTGATCTGCGCTGGTCGAAAGACCGAACTTACGGCGAGATTCGCCTGCAAGAGGAGCGGCAATTCTCCGTGTACAGCTTCGAGGCGAGCGATGTCCATGCCATTCGGTCGGAGTTCGAGCTTCACGAGAAGGAAGCGAAAACCCTGTTGGACGGCTTCGAGAAGGCCCATGGTGCGCGGCGCGAACGCTATCCGCTGCTTGCCG
The DNA here is from genome assembly GCA_035545075.1 of Candidatus Acidiferrales bacterium. GTDB lineage: Bacteria > Acidobacteriota > Terriglobia > Acidiferrales > UBA7541 > Acidiferrum. The sequence goes on along the minus strand of DASZZJ010000034.1, from coordinate 3,478 downwards.
TGTACGACCTCTGCCTGAAATGTTCGCACTTGTTCAACCAGCTCGACGCGCGGGGAGCGATCTCCACGACGGAGCGTGCCGCGCTGATGGCCCGGGTCCGCACGCAGTCGTGCCGGACGGCGCAGTATTACGTCCAGCAGTTGAGCGGTGAGATGGAATCGGCAACCGGCGAGGCGCGCGCATGAAGGGGAAGGCAGGCGATCGCCGTGGCGAGCTGCTGTTTGAGATCGGCTGCGAGGAGATTCCTGCCGGGATGCTTCCCCACGCAGAATCCGAACTTCGTACGCTGCTTGAGAAATATCTGGGCGCTGAAAGTCTGATCGAGGGCGTGACGGTGGAGGCCTTCTCCGCGCCGCGCCGCCTGCTGGCAATCGCCCGCGAAGTTCCTCTCCGGCAGCCCGACGCGGTGAAGGAGGTCATGGGACCTCCCAAGTCGGTGGCCTATGATTCGGTCGGCGCGCCGACACGCGCCGCCGTCAGTTTCGCCGAGAAGCAAGGCGTCTCCCTCGACCAGCTGCAATTTGTCTCCACACCCAAGGGTGAGTACGTAGTGGTGCGCAGCGTCACGCCGGGAAGCGCGGCGGAGAAAATTCTCGCCGGGCTCTTGCCGCGAATCATTCGCGACCTCTCGTGGCCGCGCTCCATGACCTGGACAGGCCTCGACGGGCCGCGATTCATCCGGCCCATCCGGTGGATTCTCGCGGTCTTCAACGGCAAGCCCGTGCGCTTCTCCGAGGCGGGCCTGACCAGCGGGAACCGGACGCGCGGACATCGATTCCTCGGCGGGGCAAATCTCGCGGTGCGAAACTTCGCCGACTATGAGGCCAAGCTGCGGAAGAACGGAGTCCTCGTCCGCCCCGGGATTCGCCGCGCCAAGATCGAGAAAGAGATTGCGCACCTGACTCGGAAAGCCGGTCTGCGGCTGCACGAAGATCCCGAGTTGCTCGGCCGGGTCACCTACTTGAATGAGTTTCCTTCCGTAATTCAGGGCGACTTCGATCCGGGCTACCTCGACCTGCCGGACGAGATTCTGGTGACGGTGATGCGGGGCCACCAGAAGTACTTCGCGCTGGAAAAGAAGAATGGCGGTCTGGCGCCGAACTTCCTGGCGGTCATCAATCTGGACCGGGACCTCAAGGGACTGGTGCGGAAGGGGCACGAGAGAGTCCTGCGCGCGCGCTTCGCCGATGCGCGTTTCTTCTGGGAGGCCGACCAGAAATGTCGGCTCGCCGACTTCCTGCCAAAACTGGAGCGCGTGCTTTACGAATCCCGGCTGGGGAGCTACCGGGAAAAAGTCGAGCGCGTCCGGAGCGTCGCGCGATGGCTCGCCGAGCAATGGTTCAACCTCGGCCTCAGTCAAGCCCATGTAGCGGATGCGGACCGCGCGGCGGAAATCGCGAAGTGCGACCTGGCGACAGAGATGGTTCGCGAGTTCCCGGAGTTGCAGGGGGTGGTCGGCGGGCTTTACGCGCGAGCCCAGGGTGAGCCGGCGGACATCGCCGACGCCGTCTACGATCATTATCGCCCTGCGGCGCTGGATGACCCCATCCCGCGCCATCTGACCGGGTGCATCGTGGCCATCGCCGATAAGCTCGACAGTGTCACCGGCTGCTTTGCGGTGGGCATCGTGCCGACGGGCTCGAGCGACCCTTACGCATTGCGCCGAGCGGCGCACGGAATCGTCAAGATACTCCTGGAGCGCAAGCTTTCGCTTTCGCTCTCGGCGGCCGTGGGTGCATCCATCAAGGCGGTGGCCGCTTCTCCAGCGCGGCTCACCATACCGGCGGGCAGCGAAGCGCGGATCCTGGAATTCCTCCTCGACCGCGCGCGATTTGTCTTTCGGGAGAAGATGGGTTTTGCCTATGACGAGGTCAACGCGGTTTTCCGGGCCGGTGCCGACGATCTCGTGGACGCGCAACGCAGAATCGAGGCGTTGCGCGCCATTCGCCGTTCGCGCAATTTCGAGCCGCTGGCGGTTTCCTTCAAGCGCATTCGCAAGATTCTCGAGAAGGCCGCTGCGGCCGACAAGGGGCATGAGATCCGGCAGGAGATTTTCGCGGAAGATGCAGAGCGTGAGCTCTATTCCGCGGTCCGCCAGGCTTCTTCAAAAGTGCAGGGATTCAAGCGCGCCGGGAAGTACCACGAAGCGCTGGAGGTCATTGCGGGCACGCGCAAACCGGTGGACCGCTTCTTCGAGGAAGTGATGGTCATGGCGGAAGACGAAGCAGTGCGAAGAAACCGGCTCGCGCTCCTTGCTGGGCTGCTGAAGGAGTTCACCACCATTGCCGATTTTTCGGAGCTGGGTGGAGAAGAAGCGCGATGAGCGGCAGCATAAAGTTTTACTTTAACTGCGAAAGGGGAATCCAGCCGACAGTTTCGGAGGCGGATTTGTCGGCGTGCCGACGTTGTGAACTGTGCCGGCGGCAAGGACTGTATGAGACTCGGGACACGGAGAGAGAAAAGAGAATTGGGGAGAGGCTAAAGTGAAAAGCTGGGTCTATTTTTTCGGCGCGGGTAAGGCGGAGGGACGCGGAGAATGGAAGGAGCTGCTCGGCGGCAAGGGTGCCGGGCTCGCGGAGATGACGCGGATCGGGCTGCCGGTTCCGGCAGGCTTCACCATCTCGACCGAGGCGTGCGACTACTTTTACAAGCACGGTCGCCACTACCCCGGTGCGTTGCGCGTGCAGGTGGCCAAGGCCCTGGCACGCCTGGAGCGCGTCACGGGGAAGAAGCTGGGCGACCCGAAGAACCCTTTGCTGGTGAGCGTGCGCTCCGGCTCCGCGCGGTCCATGCCGGGGATGATGGACACTATCCTCAACCTGGGGTTGAACGACCGCTCCATCCGAGGTCTTGCCGGGGCGACGAACAACGAGCGCTTCGCTTACGACGCGTATCGGCGTTTCGTGCAGATGTACTCGACCGTGGTCACCGGGCTGCCCAAGGAGCATCTCGAAGAACGCCTGCGGACCATGAAACAGCGGCTCGGCGTAAAGGAAGACACGCAGGTGAGCGCAGCCGGATGGAAGGACCTCATCCGCGAGTACAAGGAATATTTTCAGTCCAAGACCGGCGCGGCATTTCCTGAGAATCCGCTGGAGCAGCTCTGGGGCGCCATCGGCGCCGTGTTTGGCTCCTGGATGGCGGAGAAGGCGGTCACCTATCGGCGCGTCGAGAAAATTACGGGTTTGCTCGGCACCGCGGTCAATGTCGTCCAGATGGTTTTCGGCAACACGGGAAACAGTTCCGGAACGGGCGTCTGTTTCACCCGGGACCCCTCCTCCGGCGAGAAAGTGTTCTACGGCGATTACCTGGTGAATGCGCAGGGCGAAGACGTCGTGGCCGGAATCCGCACGCCGACACCCCTCAGCGAGATGGCGAAGTCCATGCCAAAGCTGTACGCGCAGCTCGAAGGAGTTCGAGGAAAGCTTGAACGCCACTACCGCGACATGCAAGACATGGAGTTCACGGTGGAGGACGG
>DASZZJ010000033.1:0-5677 GCA_035545075.1 Candidatus Acidiferrales bacterium | reverse complement strand
CTGCGCACAAAGCTTTTCCTCCGCACGCTCGAGTTCTACTGGCAGGAGGGGCACACCGCCCACGCCACGCGCGCCGAAGCCGAGGCGGAGACCCGCCAGATGCTGGACATCTACGCCGACTTCGCCGTCAACGACGCCGCCATCCCGGTCATTCCCGGGCGCAAATCCGACTCGGAAAAATTCGCCGGCGCCGAGACCACCTATTCCATCGAAGCCATGATGGGCGACGGCAAAGCCCTCCAGTCCGGCACTTCTCACTTCCTCGGCCAGAATTTTGCCCAGGCCTTTGAGATTCGCTATCTCGACCGGGCCGGCCAGCTCCAGCACTGCTGGACAACTTCCTGGGGCCTCTCGACCCGCTTCATCGGAGCCATCATCATGGTCCACGGCGACGACCAGGGACTCATCCTGCCGCCAAAGCTCGCGCCCTATCAAGCCGTCATCGTCCCCATCTTCAAGTCCGACGAGGAAAAAACTCCGGTGATGGACACAGCTCGGAAGGTGAAAGCCGCACTCGCGCAGGCCTCGATCCGCGTCACCCTCGACGAGCGCGAAGGCGCCAGCCCCGGCTGGAAATTCAACGATTGGGAGATGCGCGGCGTCCCGGTGCGCATCGAGCTCGGCCCCAAGGACGTCGCCAAGCAATCCGCCGTCCTCGCCCGCCGCGACCGCCCCGGCCGGGAAGGGAAGACCAGCGTCGCGCTCGGCGAAATCGCGCCTGCTGTCGCGCGCCTCCTGGACGAGATTCAGAAATCGCTCTACGACCGCGCGCTTGCTTTCCTCACCGCCAACACGCACGATGCGAAGACCTACGACGACCTCAAGCGCGCCGTGGAAAGCGGTTTCGCTTCCGCCTTCTGGTGTGGCAGCGCCGATTGCGAAGCCAAAATCAAGGAGGAGACTCGCGCCACCATGCGCTGCATTCCCGTGGACGGACCTGCGGGCAACGGCTCCTGTGTTTATTGCGGCAAAGCCGCCTCCGCCCGCGCCATCTTCGCTCGCGCCTATTGATCCGGCGCCACGCCCCGGAGATTCCCGTGCCTCCCCCGTTCCTTTCCCGATACACCGTGCGGCCCCGCGCCTCGACACTTTTTTCCGCCAGTGTTAGCTTCAGGATGAAGGCGATGAACATGCGCAATCTCTCCGGAGGCACGGCGCAGTGCGGGCCGGCCACACAGCGCGGCTTGGGCCGGCTGAAGGCCATACTCTGGACCAGCCTCTTTCTCTTGCTGGTCTACGTTTGCTTCAAGGTCGTTCCGATCTACTTCGCTGACTATCAGCTTCAGGACAAGATGCAGGAGACTGCGCGCTACGCTTCAGCGTTTCGCAAGCCTGAGGAGGAGCTCCGCGACACCGTCTTCCGCGCGGCTCAAGACCTGGAAATTCCCGCGCACCGGGAAGACGTCAAAATTGAATACAACGGCCACATCGTGCGGATCACCGTTCATTATACCGTTCCGCTGGACCTCTTCTTCTACCACACGGAGATGCACTTCAGTCCTTCGAGCGAAAACCGCTCGATCCTCTGAGCCGGAGCTCTCCGGGCGGGTCGCGATGTTGCCGTGCCGCAACGTTTTTTCCGGCCTTGCGTCTTTCCTGGTAGGAGCAGTTGAGAGACAATGAAGTTGCAGCCCTCAGGAGACAGGTGGTGCACTTTCGTTTGCAAAGAGGCTTTTGGACTTCCGCGTTCGGCTTGATCCTTCTGGGAGTTTTTCTCGTCAGTTTCCTCACCGGTGCGGGGTTCTTCACCTACTACTCGGTGAAGTATTCCCGCATGATCGACGAGCGCATCTCCGGCGGCATCCTGCAGAACACCGCGCAGATCTTCTCTGCTCCGTCCCGCATCACCCCGGGCGACGCAATGGGCCCCGACGAACTCTCCGCGCGTCTCCAGCGCGCGGGCTACCGCCCGAAATCCGGCGGGGACTCTCTCGGCCAATACACCGTTCAAGGGAACTCGATAGAAATCCGCCCGTCCAAACTTTCCTATTTCGAGGGGCAAAACGCCCTCACCGTGCAGTTCGCCGGCAAGACCATCCGCTCCATCCGCCCGCTCGGCGGCGGCGAAGAATTGGCTGTTGCGGAACTCGAGCCCGAGCTGATCACCAACCTCTTCGACAGCTCCCGCGAAAAGCGCCGCAGGGTGCGCTACGAAGACCTGCCCAAGATTCTCGTCAACGCCATCCTCTCCGCCGAAGACAAACGCTTCTTTGAGCACCCCGGCTTCGACCCGTTGCGCATTCTCGGCGCGGCCTGGGCCGATATGCGCCACTCCTCGCGCCTCCAGGGAGCCAGCACCCTCACCATGCAGGTCGCCCGAAGTTTCTTCTTCTCCACGGAGCGCACCTGGCGCCGCAAGCTCGCCGAGACGCTGGTGGCTCTCAAGCTCGAGCAGCGCTACTCCAAGCAACAGATCTTCGAGCTCTATGCCAACGAAGTTTATCTCGGCAACCGGGGCAGCTTTGCCCTCCACGGCTTCGGCGAAGCCAGCTTCGCCTACTTCGGCAAAGACGTCCGTCAGCTCTCGCTGGCGGAAGCCGCTTTCCTCTGCGGCATCATCCGCGCGCCGAACTACTACTCCTCCGCCGACCGCCGGCCGGAGCGCGGCGTCCAGGCGCGGGATCGCGTCCTCGCCCAGATGGTTGAGAACAACTTCATCACCGAAGCGGAAGAGCAGGCGGCCCGGCGCGTTTCGCTCAAGATCACGCGCAGCGCCTTCTCCGGCACGGAGGCCGCCTACTTCGTGGACATGGTGAAGGATCACCTTCTCGAGAAACTTTCCGAAGCCGAGCTCCTCTCCGAGAATTTCCGCGTCTACAGCACGCTGGATCCCGTGCTCCAGCGCGCCGCAGCGGCCGCCGTCGAAGCGGGCATGAAAAACGTTGACGCGCTTCTCGCCAAGAAATACGACGTATGGAAAAGACAGCATAAGAAAAAGGGACCGAGCGCCCAGATCCCCCGGGTTCAAGTTGCTCTCGTCGCCCTCGATCCGCGCACCGGAGAGATTAAGGCGCTCATCGGCGGCCGCGATTACGGCCAGAGCCAGCTCAATCACGCCCTCGCCCGTCGCCAGCCCGGCTCTGCCTTCAAGCCGTTCGTCTACGCTGCGGCCCTCGACAACGCCGTGGACGGCGTGAACCCCATCGTCACTCCCGCCACCACGATCGTGGATGAGCCCACCACCTTCGAGTTCGACGGCAACGCATACACGCCCAACAATTATGGCGAGAAGTTTCTGGGCACGGTCACGGTGCGCGACGCCCTCATCCATTCCCTCAACGTCGCAACCGTCAAAGTCGCCGAACTCGTCGGCTACGGCCGCGTCGTCCAGGTCGCTCGCAAGATGGGCCTGGGCAACAACATTCAGGCGACTCCCGCCGTCGCCCTCGGCGCTTATGAAATGTCCCCCCTGGACGTGGCCGCCGGCTACACCGCCTTCGCCGCTTCCGGCGTCCGCGCCGAGCCGCAATTTCTCCTCAGTGTCGTGAACGCCGATGGCACGCTGCTCGAAAAAATCACGCCCCAGACTCGCACGGTACTCGACCCGCGCGTCGCCTTCCTGGTTACCAGCCTTTTGAAGGACGTCCTCAATCGCGGCACCGCCGCCGGCGTCCGAGCTCGCGGGTTTACCCTCCCCGCCGCGGGCAAGACCGGCACCTCCCGCGACGGCTGGTTCGCCGGCTTCACGTCCAATCTCGTCTGCATCGTCTGGATCGGTTTCGATGACAACCATGATCTCGGCCTCACCGGCAGTGTCACCGCCGCCCCGATCTGGGCGGACTTCATGATCCGCGCCACGTCCATGCCCGCCTACAGCAAGGTCCATGACTTCCTCGCTCCCGCGGGAGTGGTGAGCGTGACCATAGACCCCGAGACCCTTCAGCTCGCCACACCGCTGTGCCCCGTTACCCGCGCGGAGGTCTACATCAGCGGCACCGAGCCGACCCAATTCTGCGAACGCCATGGCGGCGGCGCCCGCACCTCGACTACGCCCGCTTCGTGGCTCTCACATATTTTCGGCGGCTCGCCCAATCCGCCCCCCGCCGCAGGCAGCGGTGCCGCTTCTCCCCCCGCGTCCAACGCCCCTGCCACGAGCACTCCGCCAAAGCCACCCGGCGCCGCCACGCCTCCTCCCCCCGAGCAGGAGAAGAAAAAAGGCCCTTTGCAGAAGTTTTTTGGTATCTTGGGGGGAAAGAAGGACGACAAGAAGGACAAGAGCGAAAAGAAAGACAGCGACCAGCCGAAGCAAGAGAAGCAGTAGAAGGGAGACTCGCCATGAAACTCCGTGCGATGGCGATTCCTGTGGCGTCATTTTTTCTCGTCCTGGGCGTGGCCCGTTGGGGACGCGCGCAGTCAAGTCTCCAAATGACGCCGGGCCAGCCGCCCCCCTTGCAAGCCACCCCCGTTCAACTCCCTCCCGAAGAGATGGCCGACCTCTACATGGCCCGCAAGGAATACAAAGAGGCCGCCGCCACCTACCGGCAGCTCACGGCAAAGTTTCCCGGCAACCCGTTCTATTTCAACAAACTCGGCATGGCCTATCAGCAACTTCTCTCTTTCGGTTCGGCTTCGAGGAGTTACGAGCACGCCATCAAGTTGGACCCGGCCTACGCCGATGCCATGAACAATCTCGGCACCATTTACTATTCGCAGAAAAAGTATTCCCGGGCCATCCACGCGTATCAGAAAGCCATTTCGGTCCGCCCGGAGATGGCCGTTCTCTACAGCAACCTCGGCTACGCCTACTTCGCCGCCAAGAAATATGAGGAGTCCATTGCCGCTTTCCGCAAGGCTCTCGAGATCGACCCCGGCTTCTTCGAACAGGCCAGCTCGCGCAACGCCGCCCTCATGCAGAATCGGAGCGTGGAAGACCGCGGCCGCTTCTATTTCTTCCTGGCCAAGTCCTTCGCGCAGGCCAACAATGTCGAGCGCTGCATCCACTATCTGCGCAAGGCGCGCGAAGAAGGATTCAAGTCCATGAACTCCGTCAAGACCGACCCGGCATTCACCGCGGTGCTTTCGGACGTCGAGATTCAGGAGCTCCTGGCCCCCCACCCTGACGGCGCCCATCCCTGACCCGCGCATTTTCCGCCACCGGCCCATCTTGTTCTGCGTGCGCTCCGCGTCCTCCCGGCCATCTGCTACAATTGCACTCGCCATGCAGCGTAGAGTTCGCGCCGGAAATCTCGTTCGGCTCGCCGGGGCAGCCGCGCTTCTCGGCCTGCTTCCGGGCGTTTCTCTCGCTCAATCCGCTGCGGACCACCGCAGCGCGTCCCTCGATGCAGGCCAGCACGCCCACTATCTCGTCTTTCCTTTCGAAAACCGCAGTGCGGACCCGCGCCTCGAATGGCTTAGCGATGGCCTCGAAGAGCTGACCATCCAGCGGCTTTCCGCTTACGGGCAGCATGTCTACACGCACGAAGGCCGCGCCGCAGAGCTCGAACGCTACGGGCTGCCCTCTTCCGCAAGATTGAGCCGCGCCACCATGCTCCGCCTTGCCGGCGATCTCGATGTCGATTACCTCATCTTCGGCTCGTTCACCTCCGACGGCAAGACTCTGACGGTCGAAGGGCGACTCCTTCGCGTGACCCCCGCTGCGCTCGCCCCTACCGCCCGCGAAAGCGGCCCGCTTGACTCCCTCATGGATCTCCTTACCCGCGTCGTCTGGCGCCTGCTG
>DASZZJ010000032.1:0-6459 GCA_035545075.1 Candidatus Acidiferrales bacterium | reverse complement strand
AGCTCCGGCTTCGCCCTCATGCTGCCCTTCTGTGCCGCGCGACGGAGCGCCGGCGGCGCGGCCGCCCGCCATTCATCCGGCAGGCTGGAGAAAGCAGGCGGTACTCCCACAGCGCGCCGCACTGCGCGGGCCGCCGCTGCGATTCGGCCGCATCCCGAAGCCGCTTCTCAATAACGAACCCTCCGGAGGAAGGCTTGCGCAGGTGCCGCAACTGCGCGGAGATGCTTGCTTCGCCGAAACGCGTGAGGAGCGCAAGCTCCTCCAGGGTGAGCCAGGCCTCGCACGCGGCCGCGGCGAGCATCACGTCACAGAGAATCTGCCCCTGCGTGCGCATGCCGCGCCGCCGCTTCTTTCCCGTATGATTTAGCCGCGCATTTCGAAGGCGCATTTTCTTCTCCGCACTCAGGCCGATTTGTCCGGGCTATCTCCGCCAGAGCGCTCCGGCGGCTCCGCGGAGTCCGGGGCTTCTTCGTCCTCTCCGGGCGGCGCTGTGGCGTCGGGGTTCTCGTAATCGCCGGCGCAGGCGCTGCAAGCGCGAATCCGGAGTTCCCCGCGCGCACTTCCCTCGCCCGGAGTTTTCCACAGATATCCACAGCTAGTACTGTTGTAGTTATACTTGACTAGTATTACTAGTAGTGTACTCTGATTGCGGTCGGCGCCGAGGGGGTCAATGTGAGCACGGACCGATCCCAGCCACCTTGGGATTTTCTCTTTTCGGCTTCTGTCTTCTCCTTGCGCAGCTTTGAGCTGTCGCGGCTGAACCACGCGGCAAATCTGCGGCACGATATTTCCCGGCTTCTCGATCAATGGGTCGAGGAGAGCGCCTCCGCCCTGCTGGCGCGCTGGCTGATCCAACAGCGTGAGCGCAGCGGGGGAAACACCTGCGAGGTTTGTGGAGCGCCCCTGGAGCCGCACCGCGCCGAGATTACGTCCGATAACGATTTGGCTGATACTTTGATCCCTGGCGCGTAGTCGTGATTTGCTCTGCGTCTCTTGTGGTTTTTTACCGGCCTGCGGGGCCAATTTCTCCACTCGAGCGAGCGGGGCAGGATGGCGCAGACATTCGGCCAAAAACGATGGCGGCGCGCGCCGCTCACCGCCGAGAGAGGAAGGAGTGCGTCCTGCCGTGCGCCTTAGCCGTGCTGTTTCTGTCTGGATTCTTCCTCGCGCTGAAAGCTGCATCGCCACGCTCCGCGTCTTACCGTACCTAGACTGTGTATCCATTACGGGAAGCGCAGAACTACGCGGAGTGCCTCGGGCCGCACAAAGCCACGATTTTTCTCAATGATTAAGAGAGGCGGGGACTACCGCGCCGGTTTGTACCCGGGGCCTCGTGAAGGCTTTTCGAGGAGCTGCTCTTTCCGGTAAATAAGCGAATTGATGTCGTAGGTGGCCAGCTCGAATCCGTGCCCGTGCGTGATGGCGTCCGTCGGGCAGGCTTCCACGCAGTAGCCGCAAAAAATACAGCGCGAGTAATCAATGTTGTACACGCTGGCGTAGCGTTCGCCGGCGGAAATACGCTTTGCATCCGTGTTCTCCGCGGCCTCGATGTAAATGCAATTCGCCGGGCACGCCGCAGCGCAGAGAAAACACCCGACACACTTCTCGAGGCCGCTTTCGTCGCAGTGCAGAACATGGATGCCGCGGTAACGCGCCTGGAAATGAACCGGCTCGAACGGATAATTTTCGGTGACCGGTTTGCGCAGCAAGTTGCGGAATGTCACGCTGAAACCCTTCACCAGGGTGGTGAAGGTTTCCCCGACTTCACGCAATACAGAGGGCATCGTTTCGCTTCCCGTGCAATTTCAGTCTAGCAAACGGAATCACGTCCGACAAAGCGCAACGCGCGTGGCCTGCGCTCCGGCTGCCTACGCCTTCAGCGCGCCAATGATCTGTTTGCCGTGGAACCGCCCGTTTTCGATGAAGATTTCGCTCGTCTGCTTCCCGCCGATGACAACCCCGGCAAGGTACAAGCCGGGGACGTTGCTCTCCAGCGTCTCCGTGTTCAGCTCCGGTTTGCACGTTTGCGGGTCCAGCCGCACACCGAGTTTTTTGAGAAAGCTATAGTCGGGATGGTATCCGGTGAGCGCAAAGACCTGCCGCGCGGGCAATGCCCGCTCCCCTGCCCCATAGGCGGCGATGACGTGGTCCGGTTCAATGCGCACGACCCTGGTTTCAAAGAGCGCGCGAATCTCCTTTGCCTTGATGCGGTTCTCGATGTCCGGCCGGACCCAGTATTTGATCGTGCTTCCCAACTCCGCGCCGCGGTGCACCAGCGTCACCCGCGCGCCGCTGCGGAAGAGATCCAGCGCTGCTTCCGCGGCCGAGTTCCTTCCCCCAACGACGACGACATCCTGGCTCCAAAACGGATGCCCCTCGGTGTAGTAGTGCGTCACGTGCGGCAGGTCTTCCCCGGGAACGTCCAGCTGATTTGGAAGGTCGTAATAGCCGGTGGCCACAATGATCTTCCCGGCGCTGTACTCCCCCTCCCCCCCGTTCGCCGCGCGCGTGACGACCGTGAATCCTCCGTCACTCCCCTCGACACGCTCCACACGCTCATACAGGCGTAACTCGAGCTGGTAAAACTGAGCCGCTCTGCGGTAGTACTTCAATGCTTCCAGGCGCGTCGGTTTTTCTCCGGCGCAGGTCAGCGGCAGATCTCCGATCTCCAGGAGCTCCGGCGTGGTGAAAAACACCATGTTCACCGGGTAGTGGTAAAGGGAGTTGCACAGGCAGCCCTTGTCGATCACCAGCGGTTTCATCCCGGCGCGCCGCGCCTCGATGGCGGAGGCAAGGCCGGTCGGTCCCGCGCCGATGCAGATCAGGTCATAGGTGGTCATCGCTTATCACTCTGGCAGCAGCGGTAAAGCCGGCATTACTCACCGAGCCGCGAATCCAGACGTGTCGGCGAGGCGCTGGCTCTATTTTTGCCCTTGCAGTTTCGACAATGCCTCGCAGGCATTTTGCCATGCGTCCCGGCAAGCTTTTTCGTAGTTCGTGGCAGCACGCTGCAAGTCCTTCGCCACGCCGCGGCCTCCCTCGTACAGCGCACCCAGCTTGTAGCAGCCAAGCGTGCTGCCCCCATCACAAGCCCGCTGATAGAATTGAGCCGCGCGCGCATCATCCTTCGCTACGCCCCGGCCTTCTTCGTACATCTCACCCAGGTAGCGGCACTCGACACCTTGGCCTCCGTCACAATCCCGCTGATAGAGAGGTATGGCCCGCTGATAGAATTGAGCCGCGCGCGCCACATCCTTCACCACTCCCCGGCCGTTCGCATACATCAACCCCAGGTTGCTGCAGCCGAGACCTTGGCCTGCCTCGCAGGCCCGTTGATAGAACTGCACGGCACGCGCATCATCCTTCGCCACTCCTTGGCCCCCCGCGTACATGTCACCTGCGTAGCCGCAGCCGAGGGCGTCGCCCCGCTCACAGGCGCGCTGATAAAGTTGTGCGGCACGCGCCTCATCCTTGGTCACGCCGTTACCGTTCTCGTACATGACACCCAAGTCGGTGCAGCCGAGACCGTAGCCCCGGTCGCAGGCTTTCTGAAGGAGTTGCACCGCGCGCGCGCCATCTCTGGCCACGCCAGTACCATGCGCGTACCGGAGGCCAAGCTCCACGCAACTGGCCATCTGCCCCTGGTTGCACTTGGCTTCCATGCTTGCAATCGTCTCCGCGGCCTGGCGTGGCGACGGAGCCCGAGCGGCCCCATCGGCTAGCAGCGCCAGAATTCCCATGAAGAAGATCCAGACTGAAGCCTTGATCGCGTTCTTCACAATCACCTCCGAAGGAACAAGATTCCGCTGACTATACACGAAGCAATGGCCCCGCTCATTAGGATACACGCCTGTAGCCGAAGCTCATCCTAGATTGCGGAAATCATTGCTGCGCGGAAAACCGCAGGAGCCCGGATAAATCGCGCTCGAAGGTTTTCAACTCGGCGTTGCGTTCCGGGGTGGCCTCGATCTCCTTCTTCTTCCACACGAAAACCTCGCGCCCGCCGCGCCGTACGCGCACGCCCAGATTCCCCTCGACGAGCCAGGCCGGCGGAGCCTGGAGCTTCAACCCCACGTCGGCTGCCGGCGCCAGAAGCGCGGCGCAGTCTCCGCGCCGGATACACAAAACGTTTTCATACGGCGGGATGGCGATAGCGCGGAAGCCGGCGGCAAAGAGCCGTTCGAGAAGCTGCATCTGTTGAGGCGACAGTTCCGGCATGTGCGATGCGCGCCGCGCGGCCGGATCACAGGAGGGCGCGAGTGGAAGATCCCCGTCCCGAGCCTAGGCGACGGCCGAGTCCGCCTTGTCCGAGGAACGCTCGAGGGAAGCGATAATCTCCCGCAGCGCGGCGATCAACTCCTCGCGCGAGACGTGGCTCTTGCGGAACTGGATGCGCAGCTTGAAGTGCTCCGTCTCCGGCTCGAAATGGAAGATGAACGGCTGCGGCCGCGGCCCGGTTTGCTGCTCTTCCCGCCGCTGGCGCCGTGCGTCGTCCCGCGTCAGCCCGCCGTGTAGAATGCGCTGAAACATCTCGATCATCTTCTTTTCGGTCGGCTGGCGCGCGATCTGGAGAAGAAGCGACTTCGAGATGACGCCGCGCTCCATGCACTTCCTGCGCAGGGACTCGGGAATGCCACGGAGGGTGAGCGTCTCGGTCACCGAGGAGCGCGCGCGCCCGATCTTCTTCGCCACGTCCTCGTGCGTGTATTCAAACTGCGTCGCCAGGCGGTGAAGCCCGTCGGCTTCCTCGAAGGGAGTGAGGTCCTTGCGCTGGATGTTCTCGATGAGCGCCAGTTCGAGGGTCTCCGCGTCGTCCGCGATTTTCTCGATGCAGGGCAGCTCGCGCAGCCCGGCGGCGCGCGATGCGTGGTACCGCCGCTCCCCGGAAATAATGTGGTAGCACTCCTCGCGCGGCACGTAGCGCACGAGCAGTGGCTCGAGCACGCCCTTCTCGCGGATGGATTCGGTGAGCTCGCGCAAGTCCCCCAGGGCCTTGCGCGGCTGGTCCGGATTGGGCCGGATCTTTTCGACCGGAATCATGCGGCCGATGGCGGCGCCGCTGTAAGTGGTCAGCGATTCGATGTAATGCGCGTCATGCCGCATCTTTAGCGTGACGGGCAACCCGATCTTCTTCAACACGTTGGATAACCTCCGCGGCTAGTTTCTTGTACTCGGCTGCGCCCGGGGACTTCGGCGCATACGTGAAAATGGTTTCCTTATAGGCCGGGCTCTCCTCGAGGCGAACGTTCTTGCTGATGCGCGTCCTGAAGAGCACCTCGCCGAACACGGAGCGAATTTGTTGGTGCGTGTCGCGCGAGATGTTGGTGCGCTTATCGAACAAGGTGATCAAGACGCCCAGGACCTTCAGGGTGGGATTGGGGCGGGCGCGGATGCGCTCGTACGTTTCGAGTAGATCGTCCGTCCCCTCGATGGCGAAGTAGGCCGCCTGAATCGGCACGAGCAGATGCGTGGACGCCACCATCGCGTTGACGGTCAAAATCCCCAGCGACGGCGGCGTGTCCAGAATAACGTAGTCGAAATTCTTCTGGACCGTGGTGAGGGCGTCTTTTAGCTTGTACGGCGCATCGAAATGCCCGGCGAGCACCTGTTCGAGCTTCGCCAGGGCCAGCCTTCCCGGTCCCAAGAAAAGCATCGGATCTTTCGTGGGACGGATTACTTTCGCCAATTCGACGCGCGCATCGCTGAGGACGTCGAACATCGTGACGGGAATATCCCCTGGCTCGAAAAAGGCGATCGTCGTATTCGCCTGTGGGTCGAGATCAAGCAGCAACGTCTTCCTGCCGCGGCGGGCGATGGCCGCAGAAAGATTGATCGCCGTGGTCGTCTTTCCCACGCCGCCCTTCTGATTCGCGATCGTAATGATGGAAGTCATACTATTCTGCCTCGCCGACGGACCCACACGGCCTGACGGTACTTGGCAACAGCCTTCCCATAGGTAGTCGTCCTGAGCACAACTCCCCCTACCGCTAGGGTAATGTACGGAAGCTGGGGGGACAAGCGCAAGAAAAAAATAAGGCTCGCACGCGATTCATACAACGGGCCCTGCACGGGTGCAGTGGCGCCCGGTTTCGCAAAGGCTGGTTTTGCTCCCAATCGCCGCACCGCTTACACTGTGTTCCGCTGCCATGATTCGCATGAGCACATTCCGGGCGGAGTTTCGACCGACTTGGCGATTGGCCCTGCCGCTGGTTCTCGCCGAGCTGGGCTGGATGAGCATGGCCACCGTGGACACGATGATGGTCGGCCGGCTGCCCAACAGCGCCGAGGCCATCGGCGCAGTTAGTATCAGTTCCATCCTTTTCCACGTCCTGGCGTTTTTCGGTGCCGGGTTACTGATCGGGCTGGACACTCTGGTTTCGCAAGCCTTCGGCGCCGGGCAAAGGGAGGACTGCCACCGCTCGCTCCTAAACGGCATCTATCTTAGCCTGGCCATAACGC
>DASZZJ010000031.1:0-15352 GCA_035545075.1 Candidatus Acidiferrales bacterium | reverse complement strand
CGCAGACCTGGTCGAAC
This sequence comes from Candidatus Acidiferrales bacterium, assembly GCA_035545075.1. Taxonomy (GTDB): domain Bacteria; phylum Acidobacteriota; class Terriglobia; order Acidiferrales; family UBA7541; genus Acidiferrum. The sequence goes on along the minus strand of DASZZJ010000031.1, from coordinate 15,335 downwards.
TCTCGCCCGATCTCCTGCGCCGCGCGGCGCAGGCGGGGCTGCGCACGTGGGCGTCCGCGCCGGTCAAGCTCTACGCGCTGCGCTTCGAGGACGCAAATCCGGCCGCGGAGAATACGAGCCTCCGCGAGGCGCTTTCGCTCTCGCTCGACCGCGCCACCATGGCGGGCGTGTTGCTCCAGAAGCAAGCCGAGCCCGCAGCAGCCCTTCTGCCGCAGTGGCTCTCCGGGTATGCTTTCCTGTTCACCGTGGAAACGAATCCCGATCGCGCCAGGGAACTTCGCGCCGCGCTGCCGGCCGGAATCGCCAGCGGGGCCGCGCCGCTGCGGCTGCGCGTCGAAGCCTCCGGGGATGTCGCCAAGCTGCTTGGCGATCGCGTGGTCGTCAACGCGCGGCAGTCCTCGCTGATCCTTCAGACGACGGCTCGGTCGAGTCCGCGGGCTGGCGCCGGAGGCGACGCTCCGGGCCGGGAAACGGCGCCGGGAGTGCGGCTGGTTTCCTGGCACTACGCGTCACTTTCACCCCGCGCCGAGATGGACGCGCTCGCCGCTGCGCTCGGCTTGAGTGAATCGGCGAAGAGTTCCTCCGCGGGCGCCGGCCCCGGCGAGCTCTATCCCCGCGAACGAAAGATCCTCGACGAACGCCGCGTGTTACCCCTGGTGCTGCTGCCGGAATTCGCGGGCATCGGCGCAAATGTCCGCGATTGGATGCCCGCGCGGTGGGGGGCCTGGAATCTGGCCGATGTCTGGCTGGATGATGCCGAAGCAGCGCCGCCTCCGAAGTCCCCTGGAGTCCATCCATGACCTTCCGCACGAAGCTCTTTCTCGTTTTTCTCTTCACGGTGCTGGCGTCGGTGACCGCGGTGGCCTGGGGCGTGACGCGCTATACGCGTCGCGCATTCGAAGAGATGGATGCGCAACGCACCGAGGCGCTGGTCGCCCAGTTTCACCGGGAGTTCGCGCAGCGCGGGGAAGAGGTGGCGCACCGCGTCGAAAATATCGCCGACGCGGAAGTCACCCTGAAAATGGCCATCAGCCTCTCGCAGCGCAACGCGGACCTCTCGCTTTTCGTGCGCGACGCCATCGGGGCGGCGCAGGACCAGGGCCTCGACTACCTCGAGTTTGTGCGCTCCGACGGAACCTTGATCTCCTCCGCGCAGTATCCCGCGCGCGTGGGATACAAGAACGACTGGGTCACCGCCCCGAAGGACTGGAGCGCTTCACCCGCCTTCCTGCGACGCGAAGAGCTCCCCAACGAGATCACCCTTTCGCTCACCGCCGTGCGCTCGCAGCCGCAGGTTCCCAATTCTCTCTATGTGATCGGGGGGCGGCGGCTGGACAAGAACTTTCTCGCCTCGCTGGTCCTTCCCGCGGGGATGCGCGCCCTGCTTTATGAGAATCTCGAGCCGGGCTTCTTCGCGGCGTCGCTGACGGATTCCTCGGGAGCGGTGGCGGAGGCGGACAAGTTCGAGCCGCTCATCGAGCAGATGCAGAAGCAGCCGAAGCAAACGGTGCAGACCATCCACTGGTCGGGGGACGAAGCCGATGCGGAGTCTATCCACGCGATGCCGCTCCTCGGCCGGAACGATGAGCTTCTGGGCGTGCTGCTGGTGGGCAGCCCGCGCCGGGAGATGGTCCTCCTGCTCCGGCGCATCCAGAGGATCGCGTTGGCCGCCGGCTCGGCCGCGCTGTTGATCGGGCTTCTGCTGACCTGGTGGGTTTCGGCGCGGATCACGCGCCCGGTGGAAGAGCTTGCCGAAGGCGCGCGCGCCGTGGCGGGCGGGGACTGGGACGTGCGCATGGAAACCGGCGGCCGCGACGAGATCGGGCAGCTCGCCGCGGCGTTCAATGACATGACGCGCACGCTGGCCGCGCAACGCGAGCGTCTGGTGCAAAGCGAGCGCGTCGCGGCGTGGCGCGAGCTGGCGCGGCGCCTGGCCCACGAGCTCCGCAACCCGCTCTTCCCGCTGCAACTGACGCTCGAAAACCTGCAACGCGCGCGCGCGCTTTCTCCCGAGCAGTTCAACGAGGTTTTTCGGGAAGCGACGGCCACGCTGAAGGCCGAGCTTGCCAATTTGAATACCATCGTGAGCCGCTTCAGCGATTTCTCGAAGATGCCCACGCCGGAGCTCCAGCCGGTCAAGGTGAACGAGGCGGTGCGGAGCGCCGTGCGCCTTTTTGAGCCGCAATTCAGCGCCGTGGGCAAGCCGGCGATCACGCCGGAGTTTTACCTCGCTGAATCGCTGCCGGACATCGCAGCGGATCCCGATCTGCTGCATCGCGCGCTGCAGAACCTGGTCCTCAATGCTCTCGATGCGATGCCTGCGGGCGGCACGCTCACGCTGCGGACCAGCGCGCAGGGCGACGGCGTGCGGATTGAAGTGGCCGATTCGGGCCAGGGGCTCACGCCCGAAGAGTGCTCGCGCCTGTTCACGCCGTACTACACGAGCAAACAGCACGGCACGGGGCTGGGGCTGGCGATTGTGCAATCCGTCGTCAGCGACCATGGCGGCACCATCAGCGTCACCAGCGACCCCGGACACGGCACGGCTTTCCGCATGGACCTGCCGCAGCGCTCGCTCAAGGCCGCCACGGTTCCGAAGAAAAAAGAGGCCGCGCCGAAACCCGCGCGAGCCGGCACGCCCTTCGGAATCTCCGGAAAGGAAGTTTGAGTGGCGCCCAAGGCGCATCTGCTGCTTGTGGATGACGACGCGAATACGCTGGCTTCACTCGCCCGCGCCTTCCGCCTCGCCGGCCACGAGGCAACCGTCTGCGACAACGCGGCCCGCGCGGCCGACCTGCTCCGTTCGGAATCCTTCGATCTGATTCTTTCCGACGTGGTCATGCCGGGGAAGGACGGCCTCACGCTGCTGCAGGAGCTGAAGGCCGCCGGCGTGAAGACGCCCGTGGTGCTCATCTCCGGCCAAGCCAACGTCGAGATGGCCGTGCAAGCGGTGAAGCTGGGCGCGCTCGATTTTCTCGAAAAGCCGCTCTCGACGGACAAGCTGCTCCTCACCGTCGAGAATGCCCTGCGCCTCTCGCGGCTCGAGGAAGAGAACCGCGAGTTGCGGCATCGCCTGGGAAAACACGAGCTGGTGGGCAGCGGGCCGGCGATGCAGCGCCTGCTGGAGCAGATCAACCGGGTCGCGGCGAGCGAAACTCGCGTGTGCATCTTCGGCGAGACGGGCACGGGCAAGGAGCTGGTGGCCCGCGCCATTCACGAGAAGAGCGCGCGGCGCGATGCGCCGTTCATCACGCTGAATTGCGCCGCGGTCCCCGCCGAACTGATCGAATCCGAGCTCTTCGGCCACGAGAAGGGCGCATTCACCGGGGCCACGGCGCGCCACACCGGAAAATTCGAGCAGGCCGAAGGGGGCACGCTCTTTCTCGACGAGATTGGCGACATGCCGCTCTCCATGCAGGCCAAGCTCCTGCGGGTCCTCGAGGAAGGCGAAATCGAGCGCGTCGGCGGCGACAGACCGCTACGCGTAAATGTCCGCGTCCTCGTCGCCACGCACCGCAATCTGGAAGACCTCGTCCGTCAGAACGCTTTTCGCCGCGACCTTTTCCATCGCGTTTATGTCTTTCCGCTTGTCCTCCCGGCGCTGCGCGAAAGGCCGGCGGATTTTCCCGAACTGGCCGCGCACTTCGCCCGGCAGGTCGCCGCGTTGAACGGCTGGAAGGCGAAGGAGTTCACACCGGAGGCCATCGAGGAGTTGAAGCGCTACTCGTGGCCCGGCAACGTGCGGGAGCTTCGCAACGTGGTGGAGCGCCTCATGCTCCTCGCCGCGGGCGATACCCTGACGGCGGGGGATGTCAGGCTCGCCCTGCCGGCTCAGGACGCCGGCCATCCCGCGTCCGCAGCCGCCGCAAGCGCGCCTTCACAGGGCGCCGTGGGCGGAACGCTGGCGGAGCGCGTTGCAGCGTTCGAAAAGGAAGTGCTGCTCGCGGAGCTGCGTCGCCAGAGCTTTCACATGACGAATGTCGCGCGCGCCCTCGGGCTCGAGCGCAGCCATCTTTACAAAAAGTGCCAGCAGCTCGGAATCGATCTCCACGCTTTGAAAAAGCTGGAATAGTTTCCCTTTTTTCTCGATTCCGCTTCTCCAGCCGTGCGAGAATCCCGGTGTGGACCCGCTTCTCACGGCGATTCCGACGGTGGCCGCGGCTGCGGCAGGTCTCGCCGCCGCCGCCGGTGCGACGGCCTACGGCGCGGTCCATCCGCGGTCGCAGCTTTTCGGGCCGACGATTCGCTACACTTCCTCGCCGAAACAACTCGCGCTCACCTTTGACGACGGCCCCAATCCCGCCATCACGCCGCGCCTCCTCGACCTGCTCGAACAGCATCGGGCGCGGGCGACTTTCTTTCTGGTCGGAAAGTTCGTGCGCGAATGCCCGGACCTGGTGCAGGAGATCGCCGTGCGCGGCCACGCCATCGGCAATCACACGGAGACGCACCCGAATCTTTTCTGGCTCGGAAGGACGGGGCTGCGCGAAGAGTTCCAGCGCTGCCAGGAGGCGATCGCCACGGCCACCGGCGAAGCGCCCGCGATGATGCGTCCGCCCTACGGCATCCGCAATCCGTTCGTGGCGAGCGTGGCGCGCGCGAGCGGCATTCGCAGCGTGGTGATGTGGACGCTGATTCCGGGCGACTGGAAGCCGAAGCCTGCCGAGTGGCTGATCCGGAGAATGCAGCCGATTGCGGACCGCGCTGCGCATGCCTCGCGGAGCGCGCCGCTCCGCCCCGGCGGTGACGTCCTGTGCCTTCACGACGGCAACCACAGGCGCCAGAACGGCGACCGCGAGCGCACTCTGACGGCGCTCGAATACTGGCTGCCGCGCTGGCGCGACCTCGGCCTCGAATTTGTTACAATCGTCCCCGCGACCGCAGAGGCCGCAGGCTGACGATGGACAACCGCGCTTTCTACAACGAACGCGAAGAGACCAAGAAGCAGAAGCTCTTCTGCCCCCACTGCCGGAACGAGTTTGAGTTCCCGGTGCGCTGGAAGGTTTGCAACAAGAAGAAGGAATTGCCGCGCGGCGCCAGCGACGAGGAGCGCCAGCAATTCGCCAAGGCGGGCTCCTATATGGTCCGCCTCGATGATCTGGCCGCCTGCTACAAGTGCCGGAAGCGCTTCGAGCTGACCGGCCAATCCACCGTGCTGATTTCCGATTCGCTGGGCGACCGCACGGCCGACCCCGAAAACTTCGGCAACCGCTAAATCTCCGGGTACATTTCGAAAAACGCTTCCGTGGATTGCCGGAAGGCCTTCTCAATCTCTTCCTTGCTTCCTTCAATGAGGTGCATGGTCACCCTTGCGGTGTTGCCGTTTTTCAGGATCACCGTGGCTTCCCGCACTTCGCCCAGGTCCTCCAAAGGAAACAACCGCATTCCATAAACCAGCGCGAGCTTCGCCATCTCTCACCTCGGTAAACACGAACAGCCTGGTGCCGTTCCAACTTAGGCTCGGTGCGCGCTATCGTCAACACCACGCTCACATACGATTGCTTGGAGGCGGTTTTCAATGCTCTTGAGCGGGTGAGAGACGGGCGGGTTATACTGAAGACATCCGTCCTTTGCCGCCCCGCATTGCAGAGGGTGAGGAGTAACCCGCCATGAAATGTCCTCGACTGTGGCTCGCGCCCGCCGCATTGGCCCTCGGAGTCCTCGTCCTGGGAGAGCCGCTGCTGGCGCAACAGCCGCCCGGACCCCAGACTTCTCCTCCGCCTGCCGTCGCCCCGCCGCCGGCGCCGCCCCGGCCCACGACGGGTGAGCACGTGACCCTCCCCGCCGGAACCAAGGTCGCCGTCGTTCTCGAGAACGGCCTTTCGACGCGCAACGCCAAGCCCGGCGACTCCGTCTATCTCCAGACGTCTTTTCCGGTGACGCAGGACAATCGCATCATCATTCCCGTGGGATCTTACATTCGCGGCGCCGTCCTGGAAGCGAAGAAGCCCGGACGCGTGAAAGGCCGCGGAGAGATGCGCATCCGGCTGGACACGCTTATTCTTCCCAATGGTTATACCGTCAGCTTGAACGCCGAGCCCACTTCGGGAGGCGACACGGGCGGCAAGGAAAAAGTGGACCGCGAAGGAAAGATTGAAGGCGGCAGCAACAAGGGAGGCGATGTGGCCACGGTTGCCAAGACCACGGCCGCCGGTGCGTCAATCGGCTCCATCGCGGGGCGCAGCATCAAGGGCGCCGGAATCGGCGGAGGAATCGGCGCCATCGCGGGTCTCGCCGCAGTGCTGCTTACGCGCGGACCGGGGGTGGAGCTCCCGCGGGGCACGTCGCTGGACATCGTTCTCGAGCGCGCCGTCTCGCTCGACGCCGACAAGATCCAGTTCAACAGCCTCGGCCAGATGTCGCCGATGCCCCCGCCCGCGCCGCAGCGCCCGTAGGCGGAACGCCGCACGCCGCCCCCATTCAAGCGGGAGCGCCGGATGCGGCGGCGCCGGACGCCTGCTGGAAGCGCAGCGGGCTGAAACGCTCCACGTCCAGGGAGACGCGCTTCTCCACAATCCACTCGCGCACCAGGGAGGCCGTAACCGGCGCGAGGAGGATGCCGCTGCGAAAATGGCCGGTGGCCATCAGCAAGTCTTCCAGGTCCGTGGGGCCGAGAATCGGCAAATGATCGGGGGAATCGGGACGCAATCCCGCCCAGGTCTCGATGATTTCCGCGCCGCGCAGAGCCGGCGCGAGCTCGATTGCGGCGTCGAGAAGCGATTGGATTCCTCCCGCCGTGACCGTTTTGTCAAAGCCGGCGTATTCGACGGTCGCGCCAGCAAGGATGCGGCCGTCGTTGCGTGGCACCAGGTAAACACGCTCGGACCAGATCACGCGCTCGATCTTCACCGTGGGTGAGCGCAGCGCTACCATCTGCCCCTTCGCAGGCCGCACCGGAGCGTAAGCGCCCACGCCTTCGATGCCTCCGGAGAAGCAGCCCGCCGCGATCACCGTGCAGCCTGCTGAAAACTTTCCCGAAGAGGTGATTACGCCCGAGCAACGCCCGCCTTCGCGGCTGATCGCTTGCACCCCGCTTCCCGGAAAAAACTCCGCTCCGCTTCGCCGCGCGGCCTCGAGGACGGCTTTCGTCAGCGCCCGCGTGTCCACCGAGGCTTCCTCGGGGCGCAGAGCCGCCGCCTGCACCTCCTCGCTGAGCGCCGGCTCGAGTTCGCGCCCTTCCTCCGCGCGGATGGGTTCGCAGGCGAGTCCCAATCCGCGGTGCAGCGCCACCAAGGTGCTCAGTTCTTCTTTCGCGGCGCGCGTGAACAGAGCTTCCAGCGCGCCTTTCGGCCGGTATCCCGCGCTTTGTCCGCTGATCTCCTCAACCTGGGCGACGAACCGGGGGTAGAGGCCCAGGCTGGCCTTCCCCAGCGGAACCAGAGGAATCATCCATCGGTGTTCCGGCGCGGGCGAAAGAATCCCCGCACCAGCCCACGAGGCTTCCTGCCCGGGCTCCTGCCGGTCAAAGACCGCGACGCGGAGACCCGCGCGGCCGAGCTCGAAGGCAATCGCCCCGCCAATCAGGCCGCCTCCGGCAATCGCCACGTCAAAGTTTTTCACGGCCTCATCTTAGCGCATCTTCTGGAAGGGCAAGCGGCGGCGCCCGCTTCGCGGGCCTCAGGAGGACTCGACAAGAGCGTATTTCAACAGGCTGTTAGAGCGTGCGAACGAGTTCTTCGGAAAGCAGTTGCGCTTTTACCGCGAGGTTCCGCGCACGGACCCAGTCTCCCTCGCGGGCCGCTTTGCGCGCCTGGCGGAGGAAGCTGCGAGATTTCTGGGCGAGATCAGACTGTGTCGGCGAAAGCGCGCGACCCTTGGAACGGCTGAGGTTGGCTTCCGCTGCGCGCAGGTTCTGGTCGGTCTGTTGCTGCGCCGCTGCCGATTCCGCGGGTGTGAGCTGGGGCGCAATGGAAAAGGATCCAGCGCGCGAGTCGGGATCTGCTTCGTCTGTCCCAGCCGAGCCGTTTGTCCGAGGACGCGGGGGCGCGTTGTGCGCGAGGATCAGACGAGGTGGCCGCGGAATGACCGGCTCCAGATCCGGCGCGGGCTCCACTGCCGTCGAAGCGGGTTTGGCCGGCGGCCGCGGGCGCACCATCGAAGCCGTCTGCCAGGGGAATGCGGCCGGCTTGCGGCCGGCACAGCCGTTCCCGAGAAAAACCGCCGAGCAGATGATAAGAAAAGGCGCGCCGCGCGAGAATCGCGGCCTGCGGGCCGAGGGACTGGGGATTGCCTCGCAACGCATGGTCAGGAAGCCAGCGGCAGTTCGATCTGAAAGGTCGTGCCGCGCCCGACCTCAGAAGTAAAGTCTATCGAACCATTGAGAAGCTGCACAATGCGAAAAGTGCTCGCCAGACCGATCCCGCTGCCCCCGGGCCGCGTGGTGAAGAAGAGCTGGAAGATTTTCTGACGGTCCTCGGGAGGGATCCCGCGGCCGGTATCGCCGACGGCGATCTCCGCCATCTCGCCCCGGCGGCTCAGGACGAGCCGCAACTGGCCGCCGCCGGGCATGGCCTCGATACCGTTCAGGATGAGATTCAGGATGGCTTGTTTCAACAGGGCGCGATCCACGTTGGCCTCTGGCACGTCGATGGGGAGAAGCCGCGCCACCTGGATATTGGCCTTCTCCAGTTGCGGGCGCGCCACGTCGAGGACCTCCTTCAGCAGATCGGCCAGTTGCGTCGCTTCCAGGCGCACTTCCATGGGCCCGGTAAAATCGAGGAAGCGTTTGACGACGGTGTCCAGGCGGTCGATCTCCTTGTCCAGCACGCGCACGGCTTCCCGCGCGCCATTCTGCCCCCCCGGCAAGGATTCCTTCAGGTTTTCGAGCCACAGGCGCATGGAATTCAACGGGTTTTTTACCTCGTGGGCAACGCCGGCGGTGATGCGCCCCAGCGCGGAGAGGCGTTCGCTGACCTGGAGCTGCGTACTGATGTTCTCGAGCGAATCCAGGTCGCGCAGCGTCACCAGCGCTCCCATGCGTTCGCCGTTTTCTTCGATGGCCTGCACGCTCACTCCCACGCGCTTCCGGCCTTCGCGGGTCTCCACCTCGGTCTCCGCCGTCACTTCGCGAAACTGGTTCCCGTCCAGGCGCAGCGCCGCGCGCAGTGGATGGCCGGGGGGAAAGATCTCTTCGGCGCGCCGGCCCAGGAGATCGCGGGCCGGAGCGGCCAGGAATTTCTCGGCCGCTGGGCTGACCATCACCGCGCGCGCGTCGCGGGTGAAGAGCAACAGGCCGTCTTCGAGGCCCGCCATCACCTGGTTCAGATTCTCACGCAGCGTACTGAAGATCTCGTGCACCCCGCGCAATTGCAGACCCACCTGCATGATCTTGCGGCTCACCTGGCCAAGTTCGTCCGTGCTTTCTCCCAGGCCTGCCGGGACGGCCGCGGGGGCGTCGTACTGGCCGGCCGAAATGCGGTCGAGTTGCTCGGAAATGGCCGACAACGGCCGCAGCGCCGCCCGGCTGACCGCTACCGCCAGCAGCGTGGAAATCACCAGCGCCGTGAGGACGATCGCCGCCGACGCGCGCAGGTCCGGAGTCAGCTCCTTGCGCAGAAACGCGGAGGAAACCCGCACGCGCACATCCCCAAACGGCTTTCCGCTCATCGTGAACGGATAGTCCACCTCGAATCGTTGTTCGGGGCCGTAGATCGCGCCCAGTTTCGAAAAGAAATTCCATTTCAGCAAATCAGAGAAAGGGGTGCGGCGCGGGATAGGCTGGCCCGGAAGCTCGGGATCGCTCGATACAAACGCCATGCCGTCCGCGTCGGCGATGGTGACTTCGTCGATGGCCAGCGAATAACCGATTGCGGCGTCAATCTCCGCGTGCAAGCCGGAATGCGCTTCGAAGGCGTGCCGGACGTAGTCGTGAATGTCCTCGGGGTTTCCCGTCGTAGGGCGCAACCCGTGTCCGGCGGCATCTTCGACCGCGTGCTTGGCCTGATTGAAGACCTGCTGCGCCACGAACTGGGCGCGGTCATTCGCCTGCCGCAGGACTTGTCCCGTGAGGCGCACGACGAAGACCATGGACAGAACGGAGACGACGAGCAGCACCAGGCTCGTCATCACCAGCGCCAGTTTTGTGCGTAGCCGGAGCTGCATCCCGTCGCCCTGCTCTCGCCTATTCCGCCTCGGCGCGCTCCCCGCCGTACTCCTTCAGCTTGTTGTGAAGGGTCTTCAGACTGATGCCCAGCAGTTCGGCGGCCCGCGTCTTGTTGTTGCCCGTCGCTTGCAGCGTCTGCAGGATCAACGCCCGTTCGGCTGCACCCACCGTCGTGCCGACAGGAAACCGCACGCCCGCCAGATCGCCGGGGCTTTTCATTGCCGTCCTGCCAGGTTCGCCCGGCAGATGCGAGCGACCGATCAGGTCGCGGTCGCACATGATCGCCGCGCGCTCCAGCATGTTGCGCAGCTCCCGGACATTTCCCGGCCAGGTATGGCTCATGAAGATGTCCAGCACCTCCGCTCCGATCCCGCGGACGTGCCGGCGGTGCTTCGCGTTGATGTCGCCCAGCAGTTGTTCGACCAACTGGGGAATGTCCTCTTTGTGTTCCCGCAGCGCAGGCAGATGAATGTGAAAGACGTTCAGCCGGAAGTAGAGATCCTGCCGCAGGCTCCCGCTCGCAACGGCCTGCACCGGATCCTTGTTCGTGGCGGCGAGGACGCGCACATCCACGGGCGTCTCCGACTTGCTCCCCAGGCGGCGCACTTTCTGGTCTTCCAGCACGCGGAGCAGCTTCGCCTGCGTGGGCGCGGGCATCTCGCCGATCTCATCGAGCAGCAGCGTGCCGCCGTCGGCCAGCTCGAAGCAGCCGATGCGCCGCTCGGCCGCGCCGGTGAAGGCCCCGCGCTCGTGCCCGAAGATCTCGCTCTCCATCAAGGACTCGGGAATGGCGGAGCAGTTGATGGCGACAAACGGGCGGTCCGCGCGCGGCGAGAGCTTGTGAATCGTCCGCGCCACGATTTCCTTGCCGGTGCCGGTTTCCCCGGTGATCAGGACGGAGGCGGAGCTCGGCGCGGCCATCTCCACAATGCGCATCACTTCCTGCATGGGCTTCGAGGCGCCGACGAGATCCCCCAGCCGGCCCGCTTCGCGGAGTTGCCGCTCGAGGGAAACAAGCTTCCGCGCGTCGCGCGCCTTGCCGAGCGCCCGGTCCAGCAGCGCGCGCAGCACGGGAGCTTTCAGCGGCTTTTCGATGTACCAGAACGCTCCCGCCTCGATCGCGGCCACGGCGCGTTCCTCACTGCCTTTGCCGGTAATGACGATGGCGGGGACGTCGCGCAGCTCCGGCCCGAGTTGCGCCAGCAGCTCGAGGCCGTTCATGCCGGGAAGCTCGACGTCGGCGATCAACGCATGCGGCTGGAACGCGGAAAATTTTGAGAGGGCATCTTCCGCGCTGCTGACTCCCAGGACGTCGCAGCCCCACCGCTGCAGCAGGGCTTCGTATCCCTTGCGGGAATTTTCTTCGTCTTCGACGATCAGCACGCGTTCGCGGTGCTGCGTGCTCTCCACGGCAAGCGCCGCGCTCTTGGTCTGTTCACCCATTCACAAGCCACTCCTTTTTCAGCTCGTGCAGTTGACTCTAACAAGTGAATCCAGGAAAGCCAAGCTGCGGCCGTTGGCGGTCTAGCGCGGACTGCGAACCCCGGTTACTTGTTCGGCAGATAGAGCGGGCGTTCGAGCTCCAGCTCGAGCTTCGTGCCCTTGGGCAAATCCAGTTCGCGGCCCATGCCGGAGGAAGCGAGGAATCCTGCGGCCGCCCCCACCGCGGCGCCGATACCCGCTCCTTTGCCGCTGTGGGTGGCCTTGCCTCCCGCAACAGCGCCGATCGCAGCGCCTGCCGCGGCCGCTTCCACGTCCTCTTTCCCTCGGCTGCGGCGCGCCTCGATCTCCCCTTCTTTGCTCGGGCCGGACTTGACGCTGTGCTCTCCCGGCACGCTCACGACGTTCGCGACGATCGGCAGTTTCCCGTATTTCGTGCTGATCTCGTCGAACGTCAGCCAGAGCCGTGCGCGCCCCGTCACGCTCGCCGGCTCGACCCGGCTCACGTGGCCGCGAATCTCCGCTCCCGGCGGCACCACGAGACCGTTTCCGGCTTCGAGCGGCTCCAAGGTTATCACCTTGAATTTCTTGTTCTCCTCACGATTGCGCGTCGTCAATTCCTCTTCGGTGCGCACCAGGAACCGTGTGCCGGGCGCCACCGCGTTTTGCGCCAGCGACGCCGCGCGTGGCCTGTCCTCCCGTTGCGCAGCGGCGCCATCCTGTCCCGCTGCGGGCAGGGCCGCGCCGAGCGCCAGTGTTGCGCCGAACCCGGCCGCAACCAAATTCCTCAAAAGAGTTCCTTTCATCTTTTCCTCCCTATGCGTCACCAGACGCCGCTCTTCCTCTGCATTTCGAGCACCGCAGCATAAACCGGACGTTGTGCCTTTGGATGGCGCGCAAAGTCCCGCAGTGGCCCGCAAATCGCCGCACGCGCCCGAACTCTCATTCGTTTTTCGTCAGGTTTTCCTGACACCTCGCTGCCAGCAGAATCCGACACCCCGCCTCAGGCCGTCTAGGATCCCGCATCATCTTGTCGAGGGGTCGTGCTGGGGCTACATCCGCTAACTTCAGTTCGCCTTGCGCAGGCGAAGGGTTCGCCGTTTCAATTCAACCCGCTAGGAATCTTCGAACGCGCCTCAGCACTTGTGCGTGCATCGCCTGGGTGACGCGCCCGGTTTGCGTGTTTTGCTGGCTCGGATGGTACGCCCCGAACAGTCGTGGCAGCGCGCCCGCGAATTTCGCTTCCGCCCCGTGCGAAAACGGATAGGCCGCTCGCGAAACAATCCGTCCACGCTCTTTCAATATGTCGAGGTAGGCGTCCCACGCAATCTTTCCCAGGGCGAGGATCGCCCCCGGCCGCAGCAAGTCCAGTTCGCGGAGAAGGTAGCCGCGGCAATTCAGGATCTCGCCCGGCAGCGGCTTGTTGCCCGGAGGTGCGCAGCGAATCGTCGCGGTGATGAACGCGTTGTGCAGTTTTAAGCCGTCGTCCCGGCGGACGGAGGCCGGCTGGTTCGCGAAACCCGCGCGGTGCAGCGCCTTGTAAAGAAAATCGCCGGAGCGGTCACCGGTGAAGACGCGGCCGGTGCGGTTGGCTCCGTGCGCCGCAGGAGCCAGTCCCAGAATCAGTAATTCGGCCGTATGGTCGCCAAAACCGGGCACGGGCCGGCCCCAGTATTCCCACTCGCGGAAGGCGCGGCGCTTCTCCCGCGCAACTTTTTCGCGGTAGGCGACCAGCCTCGGGCACTTGCGGCATTCCACGATTTCCGCCGCCAGCGCCTCCATCTCTCGGGTGCGGTTCATTTTAGGCGCGGCGCGCATTTGACAGCGCTTCGCGCGCCTCCTAGCATAACGGCACACCGGCCATGACGCATGTGAACACAGGAACCGTGTTGGACCGCATCCTCGAGGCTCGGCGCGCCGCCGTCGAGCATCGAAAAAAAGTTCTGCCCGAAACCGCCCTCCGCTACGGCGTGAAACACGGCGCGGCGTTGCGGGACTTTCCCGCGGCGCTCACTCGCGCCGGGCTCAACGTCATCGCGGAGCTCAAGCCGGCTTCGCCCTCCGCCGGCGTCCTCCGGGAGAACTTCGATGCCGTTGCGCTCGGCCGCGGCCTCGAAGCGGCCGGCGCCGCCGCGCTCTCGGTCCTGACCGAGGAGGAGTTCTTCAACGGCTCGCTCAAAAATCTGCGCGACGCCCGAAAAAACGTCGCGCTCCCCGTCCTGCGCAAGGATTTTGTCTTCGATCCCTGGCAGGTCTGGGAGACTCGCGCAAACGATGCCGACAGTTTCCTCCTGATCGTGGCCGTGCTCAGCGACGCGCTGCTCCGGGAACTCCTTGCGCTCGGCCGTGAGCTTGGCATGGAGGCCCTGGTCGAAGTTCACACCGCTGAAGAGCTCGATCGCGCCCTCTCCGCCGGAGCGCGCATCATCGGCGTGAACAATCGCGACCTCAAGACCCTGGCCGTTTCGGTCGAGACCTCCTTCCGCCTCATCGAGCAGATTCCGGACGACTGCATCGCCGTGAGCGAGTCGGGCCTGCGCGCGCACGAAGACCTGCGCCGCCTCCGCGAAGCGGGCTTCGACGCGTTCCTCATCGGGGAGTCGCTCATGCAGGCCGCTGATCCCGGTGCGGCGCTGGCCGCGCTCTTCGGAAAGCCCTCCTGAGTTGCTCCGATGGTGCGCGTCAAAATCTGCGGCATAACGAATTGGCAGGATGCGCGCGCCGCCTGCGACGCCGGCGCCGATGCCCTCGGGTTCAACTTCTACAAGAAAAGTCCGCGCGCGATTTCCCCGGCTGACGCCTGGCGCATCATCCGCCGCCTGCCGCCGTTTGTCGCGCCGGTGGGGGTTTTTGTCAACTGGACGCCGAGCGCCGTGCTCTCGCTTGCCTCGGCACTCCGCTTGAGCGCCGTGCAACTCCACGGCGATGAGCCGCCGGGCGATGTCGCGGCCTGCGCGCGCCATCTCCCTGTCATCAAGGCCTTTCGCGCAGGCTCCGGATTCCGGCTCGCGCAATTCGGCCGCTTCGCCGCCGCCTCGGCCTTCCTTCTCGATGCGGCCCGAACAGGCCAATATGGCGGCACGGGGCGGACCACCGACTGGGCCCTCGCTCGCCGGGCTGCGCGCACGCGTCTTATCATTTTGTCGGGCGGCCTCACGCCGGAAAACGTCACCGAGGCCGTCCGGTGTGGCCGCCCGTATGCCGTGGACGTCGCGAGTGGCGTGGAATCGCGGCCCGGCAAGAAGGATCCCGGCAAGCTGCGAGAGTTTCTCCGCGAGGTCGAGCGCGCCAATCGCGAGATCGGAAGCGATGCCTATTGTAGGGGCGGACTAAGGTCCGCCCGCTATTCACCTCAGGCTGTGAGAAACTGATAGCGCTTATGAGCACACAAATCGGCATTCCGGCCTCGGTTCCCGGACGCTTTGGCCCCTACGGGGGCCGCTACGTCCCGGAAACGCTGATGGCGCCGCTGGAAGAGCTGGAGCGCGCCTACGAAGCGGCAATGGCCGACGCGGCCTTCCGCGCCGAACTCGATTCTCTCCTGAAGAATTTCGCCGGCCGCCCCACGCCGCTGCAGTTTGCCCCCCGCCTCACGGCGCAACTGGGCGGGCCGAAGATTTACCTGAAGCGCGAAGATCTGCTGCACACCGGCGCGCACAAGATCAACAACGCCATCGGCCAGGGTCTTCTCTGCGTGCGCATGGGCAAGCCGCGAATCGTCGCGGAGACCGGCGCCGGGCAGCACGGCGTCGCTTCGGCCACCGTGGCCGCGCACCTCGGCCTGCAGTGCACC
>DASZZJ010000030.1:0-12823 GCA_035545075.1 Candidatus Acidiferrales bacterium | reverse complement strand
TCCCAATTCTCCAACGCGGCTCCGTAGCGCGTCGTGAGGAACTGCCGCGCCGACGTTTCCGCCGCGGCGCGCTCCAGTTTGCCGCCGGCTCGCGCCTCTTCGATGATGTGCTCGTAGCCGGTGATTTTCCCGGCCGTGCTCACATGCAGACGGAACTCCTCCTTCTGGAGCGGGCGGAAGAAGCGGACCTCCCAGTACCAGATGCTCAGCTCTCCCGCCATGAGGCGGTTGGCCTGCTCGAGACCCAACTCCCGTTCAAGATACGTCTTGGCGTAGCGCTCTTCTTTGCTGTCCGCCACGCTAAAGACGATCGAAGACTGGTAACCGCTGACGTTTTCCCCCAGGTCCGTGACGAATTGCCGCGCGCGCGCGACTGCCTCGGCGCGTGGGACCTGGAAGTTCACCGCGGCTTCCGGGAAGGCCGCGAAGAAATACTTGAAAGCAAAGAGCCCGCCGGCGACGGCTGCCACGAGCCATAGCAGCAGCGCAAGGCGGTCGGATCCTCTCAGTCGCTCGTTGGGCACAATAATTCTCCCCGGCTCAAACTCCGCAATCGGCACACTCTAGCGGCACGCCGCCCTGCGGCGCAAGTATCACGCCGGCATCGCCGGTGATATAAAGTCATGACTATGCCGCTTTCTCTTTCCACCGGTGTGCGGATGCTGAAGGGCGTCGGGCCGCAACGCGCCGAATTGCTCGCCAAGCGCGGGATCCATACGTCCGAGGACCTTCTGGGCTATCTGCCGTTCCGCTACGAAGACCGCATCCATTTTTCGGCCATACGCGAGATCCGGCCGGGCGGCACGTACACGGTTCGCGCGCGCGTCTCGAGCGGCAGTTCCGTGCGCTCGCTTCGCAGGCGCGACGCCATCTATCACTTGCTGGTGCAGGACGAAACCGGCTCGCTGCCCTGTAAGTTTTTTCATGGCGGCTACCTGGAGGGCAGGCTCAAGCCGGGACAGCTTTTGGTCCTCCACGGCAAAGTGGAGATTGACCGGCTGCGCCCGGCGCGAATTGAAATGGTCAATCCCCAGATGGAACTGCTCGGCGGCGAGGGAGCGGACTCCACCGAAGTCGGGCGAATTGTTCCGATCTACGAAGCCATCGGCACGTTTGGCTCGCGGGCCATCCGCCGCTCGGTCTATGCCGCGCTGCAGCAGCTCGATGCAACTCTTTTCGACCCGCTTCCGCCGGGGCTCTGTGAGCGGCTCGGCTACCCTGCGCGGCGCGAAGCGCTCATCGGCGTTCATTTTCCTCCGGCGGGGGAATCCGTCGAAGCGCTTAATGCGTTTCGCTCCCTGGCGCAGCAGCGGCTTATCTTCGAGGAGTTTTTTCTCTACCAGCTCAGCATTGCTCTGGAGCGCCGCGCCCGGCGCCGGGATAATGCCATCCCCTTCACCGTGCGCGAAGAACGGATTCGCGAAGCGGTGAAGCGCATCCTTCCCTTCAAGCCGACGGCGGCCCAGAAGCGCGTGCTGGCGGAGATTGCCGCCGACCTGGAAAAACCGGCGCCCATGAACCGCCTTCTCCAGGGAGACGTCGGCAGCGGAAAAACCATTGTGGCGCTCGAGGCGGCGGTGATCGCCATGGAGAACGGCTGCCAGGTGGCCCTGATGGCTCCGACGGAGATTCTTGCCGTGCAACATTTCCTTTCCGCGCGGCGAATCCTCGGCCGCGCCGGGTATCGCGTGGAGCTCTTGATCAGCGGCCTCAAGCCCGCGGAGAAAGCTGGGGCGCGCGAGCGGATCCGGTCCGGAGAAGCGCGATTGGTTATCGGCACGCACGCCCTCATCGAAGAGGACGTGGAGTTCGCGCGGCTGGGCCTGGTTTGCATTGACGAGCAGCACCGCTTCGGCGTGCTGCAGCGCAAACGCCTTTCGGACAAGGCTGCCGCGCGCGGCCGGGCGCCTCACGTGCTTGTGCTGACCGCGACGCCGATTCCGAGGACGCTGTCGCTCACGCTATACGGCGACCTGGACGTATCGCTCCTCGACGAGCTTCCGCCCGGCCGCACGCCCATCGAAACGCGGCTGACAAGCGAGCCCCACCTCGCCGGCGTCTGGGAATTCGTGCGGCGGGAAACGGCCCGCGGGCGTCAGGCCTTCATCGTCTATCCCGTCATCGAGGAGTCCAAACTGGAGTTGAAGGCGGCGATGGCGGAGTACGCGCGTCTTTCGAAGGAGGTTTTCCCGAAGCTGCGCCTCGGGCTATTGCACGGCCGCCTCTCGAGCGAGGACAAGGAAAACGTCATGCAGCGCTTTCACGCCAATGAGCTGCAGATCCTGGTGGCCACCACGGTCGTTGAGGTCGGCGTGGACGTTCCCAACGCAACGGTCATGGTGATCGAACACGCCGAGCGCTTCGGCCTTTCGCAGCTCCATCAACTGCGCGGGCGCATCGGCCGCGGCGGCGGGAAGTCCTCCTGCATTCTCGTCGGCCCGCAGCGCAGCACCGACGAAGCGCGCCAGCGCCTGGAAACAATGGTCCGGACCGGGAACGGTTTCGAAATCGCGGAGACCGATCTGCGGCTGCGCGGCCCCGGCGAGTTTTTCGGCACGCGCCAGCACGGCGACCTCGGATTCCACATCGCGAACCTGCTCCGCGACCCCGAACTGCTCGAACTCGCCCGCCGCGAAGCTTTTGCCTTCGTCGAAGACTCCGCGCAAGCCGCCGCGCTCGATCGCGTCGTGCGCGCCCTCCCGGCGGAGTGGCAGCGGCGGTATCATCTGGCGCGAATCGGCTAGCCATGCGCATCATCGCCGGCATTTATCGCAGCCGCAGACTCAAGAGCCTGCGCGGAATGAAGCTTCGCCCCACAAGCGACCGCCTGCGCGAAACCCTTTTCAACATCCTGGGGCCGCAGATCGAAGGCTCGCGTTTTGCAGACCTTTACGCGGGCACGGGCGCAGTGGGGATCGAAGCCCTCAGCCGGGGCGCCGCCGAAGTCATTTTCATCGAAAAGTATCCACCGGCGGCGAGTCTGATCCGCCGGAATCTCGATTCACTCGGCGTCACTACCGGAGCCGCGATTCTCTCCGTGGATGCGTTGCGCGGCGTGGAGATGCTTGCAGCGCAACACGCAGCGGCGCCGGAAGAGGGGATGGATATTGTCTTTGTGGACCCGCCCTGGGATGACGACAAAGAGTACGCGCGGACCCTCGGTGCATTGGGCTTGGCGGAGTTCCTCTCCCCCGGCGGGCGCGTGGTGGTCGAGCACCGTCGCAACTTTTCACTTGCCGAAAACTATGGACGGTTGCGGCTCGCGCGCGTGCTCAAGCAGGGAGATGCGGCTCTCAGTTTCTTCGAGCTTGCCGCGTAGCCGAAGTCTCGCCGCCTTGGCCCCAGGATCTGATGGATTCTCCCTCCCCCTACGGAAGTCTGCCCTGCCATGTATAATGCGCGAATCTATGCTTCCCGTTGGACCCCACGGAGGTGCTTATCTCCTCGGGCTTGGGCAGAAGCCCCGGCCTCTCCGCCTGGCTGCCGGCCCGCCCCCGCGGCTGGAAGTGGCCTGGGGCAGCTTTCGCCAGAGTCTTTCGAGCAGCGCCCGGATTCTTTTCGGTGGGTCCGTCGCGCCGAAGCGCTTTCTTCCCGATGGTTTCTTTCGGGATTGCTGGATTGAACGCCGGGCGCCGCGCCGTGCGGTGGTTGTCGCGGCCCTCTGGCATGTGGCCTTATTCATGCTCCCTTGGCCGAATCTGCCCGCATCGCCGCGTCGCTCGACGGCCCTCGAAAACGTCCAGATAAGCTGGTCCGGTCCGATCGCGGACCTGTCGCTTCTCGACCTGCCTGGGCAGAAGGAGGCACCCAGTCCGGTGGGCGAACCGGAGAAGCCGCTCCCTCCGAAAGGGGCTGACGCGTTCCATCCCCGGCAGCGAATCATCACGGATCCTGCGCACCCCACTCATCCGCGGCAGACTCTGATTAATACAGCCTACGCTGCGGAAGCTCCCAAGATTCTCCCGAACCTCCCCAACATCGTGCAGCTTGGGCCGGCAGCGCATCCGGCGAGCCCGCGCATCTCGATCAGCCCGCAGATGCTCGCGAAGCTCCGTCCGCGTCCACGCCGCGCGGCCAAGGTGGCGGCCATGGACGCGCCGGATCTGCCGAATCAGGAGCCGAAGATCGGGGAACTCAGCCTGGCCACATCGCCGAATGCGCCGGAGAAACCCAAGATTCGGATTAACGCGTCAAGCGTCCCACGCCCGGCGGCGCGTACTCAGCCGAGAGAGGCAGATGCGGCGCCGGAGATCGGCTCCGCGCTGCCAAACGGCGCACTGGGCGGCGCGGGCACGCTGATCGTCCTGTCAGCGACGCCTGCCGCTCCCACTCCAGATGTGTTGGTGCCCGCTGGTAATCTTTCCGCGCGCATCTCCATTTCACCGGAAGGTACGCAGCGCGGCGTGCCCGGTGGGGCAGCGGACGGGGTGGCAGGCTCTACGGGCGGCGCCAACGGAGCAACCGGCAGCGGCGGTGGCCGGGGAACGGGCCAAGGAGGCAACGGCGCCGGTGTAAGCATCAGCGGCGGCAACCCCGGGAAGTCCGGCGGGATTTCGGGCCTCGGCGGGAGCGGGATCTCGCCGCCGGTCCAGCCGGGGCGCTTGCTTCCTGAACATCCCAGAGCGCAGGAGAACGCGGCGGAGTCGCGGGCGAAATCGTCCCCTCCAAGTTTCGGCGCGCTTGCGCCCGGCGCGAAGCCGGAAGCGATCTTCGGCCCCAAGAGGGTCTATACGCTGAACGTCAACATGCCGAATCTGAATAGCGTGACGGGAAGCTGGATCCTGCATTTCTCGGAACTTCGCGACGAAGCTTCCGGGCCGCCTGCGGTCCCCTCCGGCGATCTATCCGGTCCTGTGCCGCTGCGCAAGATCGATCCGAAATACCCGCCGGCGCTGATCAGCGAGCGAATCGAAGGGGAAGTGATTCTTTATGCGGTGATCCGGCGGGATGGCTCCGTGGACAGCATCCAGCTCGTGCGCGGGGTCGACGAGCAGCTGGATGCAAACGCCATGAATGCGCTCGCCCGCTGGAAATTCCGTCCGGCGGAGCGGCAGGGCGCCCCGGTTGAGCTCGAAGCCATCGTGCACGTGCCGTTCCGCGCCGTCGAACGGCCGTAGTGAGAATTGCGGAGATTAACTCCGCCCCTCCGCGAGCTTCACGAGCGCGTACAGCGTGTGGTTGACGGGCGTGGCCACTCCCAGTTCGGCGCCACGCCGCGCGATGTAGCCGTTCAGGGAATCAACCTCCGTTCGCTTTCCCCGCAACAAATCCTGCGCCGTGGAAGAAGTGGCTTTGTTCATCTGCTCGGCGAGCTTCAGCGCCGCCCCCAACGCGATCTGCGGGTCCTCCAGCCTTGCCAGGCGGACACCCGCCGCGCGCGCCACGGCGAAAACCTCGTGCACGACCGACTCGACGACCCTCCCGGCATCCGCGCTCGCCGCCATCTGTCCATAGTTGACGCGCCCGAGCGCCGAGATGGCATTGCCCGCGCAGTTCATCAGGAGTTTCGTCCACAGTTCCCCGGTGATGTTTTCCGAAATCGTGCAAGGTACGCCGGCCCGCGCGAATGCAGCCGCAACGCGCTCCGTCTTTTCATTCCGCGGGCCGATCACCAGGTCTCCGCGCCCAGCGTGCTTCACGCGGCCGGGCGCGGGGACGGACGCCGCAACATACACCGCCGCCGGCAGCGCTTCGATGCCCGCGGCCGCGCGGATCTGTTCGGCATTGTCCACGCCGTTCTGCATGCTGACGAGCGTCGCATCGGAAGAGAGCACCTGCGCCAGCTCGCGCGCTGACGCGGCCGTGTCCGTTGTTTTCACACAAAATAGAATGAGGTCTGCGCCGCGAGCTGCGCTCAGTTCCGTCGAGGCTTCCACGCGGACGGCTTCCTGGAATTGCAGCGTGTCGAGGAACAGCCCGTTTTTTTTCACCGCTTCGACAAAGGCGGGCCGGCCGATGAACTCGACCGGAGCGCCCGCCCGCGCGAGCATCCCGCCGAAGTATCCGCCGACGGCTCCGGCACCGGCGACGGCAATGCGCGGCCAATTCTTGTCTTGTGTCATGAAAGAATTCTACGCCGTCGCGCGCGCATCGGCGCGGGCCTCGTGCAGTCTTTTTCGCTGCGCCGGGTGGGCGGAAGATTCAAGCCGTGATCACCGCAATCAGGCGATCGATGTCCCGTTCCGTGTTGTAGAGGTGCGGGGAAACGCGCAGGTTTCCTTCGCGCAGGCTGACGATTACGTTCTGTTTCCGCAGGCCCTCGTAGAGCGCGGCGGTCTTCTCCGGGGTACGCGCGGCGAAGCAGCCGTAGGGGCCCCGGCGCGAGGCCTCCACGGGACTCGCTGGAACACAGCGGTCGCGCGGGAGCCGGTCGTACATCTGAGTCATGAGATTTGCGTTGTGCGCCGCGATGTTTTCCGGGCCGATGCGCAGGACCAGCTCAAGGGACGCGTCCATGGCCGTGAGGTTGAAGAAGCTCGCCGTCTCCGCTGCATCCCAGCGGCGCGCGCCGGGCTGCGGCTTCGGATCGTCGAACTTGAGCGAAGCAAAATTCTCCGCTCCCGCTGTCGCCATCCAATAGAACGGGCCCGGCCGCATCTTCTCGATGTGTTCGCTCTTCGCCCAGAAAAATCCCGTGCCGAAAGGGCTGAGCAGCCACTTGTAGCCCGCCGAGGTGAGAAAATCCGCGCCGAGCTGGGCGACGTCCACCGGCATGCCGCCGCAGCACTGGCTCGCATCGAGGAGCAAAAACGTCCCCTGCGCATGACACGCCGCCGCGAGGCGCGCCGCATCGAGCAGCGAACCGTCGTCGAAGCGCACCAGGCTTACCGAAACGAGCTTTGTTTTCGGTGTAAGCGCCGCGATGAAGTCGTCCGCGGTGAGAAAACGCTCCCGGGGAGCGACCACGCGCAAGCGCGCCCCCTCCCGCGCCTCCAGCGGCTTCCAGGTGGTGAATTGCGCCGGGAATTCGCCTTTTCCGGTGATGATTTCATCGCCCGGATTCCACCGAAGGCCATAAGCGACCGCAGCCATTCCGCTGCTCGCGCCCGTCGTCAGGGCAATCTCCTCCGGCTTCCCGCCGATCAGCCGCGCGAGCGAAGACCGCACGCGATTTGGCGTTTCGAAATAGGCGGAATCCGGAATACGATGCGGGAATTTCTTCCATT
Source organism: Candidatus Acidiferrales bacterium (assembly GCA_035545075.1). Classification (GTDB taxonomy): domain Bacteria; phylum Acidobacteriota; class Terriglobia; order Acidiferrales; family UBA7541; genus Acidiferrum. Next base: position 5,657 of record DASZZJ010000030.1, on the reverse strand, counting down.
CCAGCGCCGTCTGCGCGGCGCGGAGCGAAACCTTCGGCATGGGTCCCTGCTTCGCGAGGTCTAAATAGGCGACATCTTCAAATTCAAACCACTCCTGGCGCCAGTCCGTGAGTTGCCCTGCGATTGCCGTTGCCATTTCGAATCTCCTCTTCCGGGTGCTCCGCTCGCGGGAATACCGGCAGTGTGGACCGCTGCGCCACGGACGCAACATCCAAATTGGAAAAGCTGCGGCGGCCTCAGAAGTGGGAGCGCAGCTCGCGAAACGCCGGCAAGATGACGAGCTTGCCCGGGCCGCTCAATACCGCTTCGTGTTCGAGTTCCCAGGTGTTGGCGTGCGGGATGTAAACCGCGTTGAGCCCCACCCGTACCGCCGGATTGATGTCGCTGCGCGGGCTGTTTCCGATCATCCACCCCTGCGACTTTACAATTTTGTGTTTTTTGACCAGGCCGTTGTAGGTCTCCGCATCTTTCTCCAGGACGATCTCGATGGCCTCGAAAAACCCCTGCAGTCCGGAGCGCTCGACTTTTGCCGCCTGCTCGGCGGGTTCTCCCTTCGTGAAAAGAATCAGCCGGTGCCTCTGCGTGAGATAGGCCAGTGTTTCCGGGACGCCGTCGAGGATTTTCGGCGGAGTGCGCCCGAGGTCCACGACGCGTTCGTGGATCAGCGCCAGCGTTTCGCGGCGCGCCATCGGGTCCGAAAGTTTCAGGTAGGTCTCTTCCAGCGAGCGGCCGAAGCTGCGCACGCCGTAGCCGTACTGGCGGATGTTCTTCCGCTCGGTCTCGTTCAGGATGTGCCGGATGTAGGCGCGGGGATAGCCGGACGGCTCGGCCAGAGTAATGAAATCTTCAATCAACTTTTCGAAGAAGACGTTGTTTTCCCAGAGGGTGTCGTCCGCGTCAATCAGCAGAGTGTGTCGTCGCATCGTAATTTGTGTCCTGCCCTCCGTTCAACCGCGCAGTCCCGCCGCGGCAGAGCCGTCATGCTTTCGGCTGTCCCGCCGCCAGTTTTTCCAGGATCTCGCGCGCCGCCTGCTGCAGCTCGCCGAAACGAGTGAGGTAGTCCTGGAACTCGCGGTTGATGAGCTGCGCTTCGGCGGCCTGCAGGCGCGTCCGCAGAATCATATCGCGTAGCTTCACCGGATGCGGCAGCAGCGCGTCGTCTTGCAGTTCTTCGAGTGCCGTTTTCGCGTTGTAGTGATACATCGAAACCCCCTGAACAGCCCCGGAGCGAACCACGGCCGCGGTTCTTCCATGGCATTCTACCCAATCAGCGAGCTTCCGGGAGGTTTATGCAGCGGCAGGGAGGAACTCGTAGCCTTCGATCTTGGCGGCGATGCCCGTTTGCTCTCCGGAAGCCTCGACGCGAACGATGGATCCCCGGCAACGGATCTGAACATTCCCGGACTGCGTGACCTGCTCCGGCAGCGTGAGGACGAACTCGATCTCGCTGCCGGCAGCCAGATGGGCATCCGCAAGGAAGTAAACCCCGCGATAGCTCACATCACGCGTTTGCGCGGCAAACTCGGAGATTTTTCCATTGCGCGGGAGTATCAGCAACGGCAGGTTCATCGTGTATCGCCGAGCTACGCGGCGATCGGAAACATCAGTCATGGTTCCCCCTGCGGGGCCGGACTACCCGAAAACCTAGCATTGGTCGCGCCGGACTGCAATACAGAAAAAGTAATAGTACCTTGTTTTGGTTTTCTCGTCCGATTCGCCAACCAGCCAGAACACCCCCGGAAAAACAGATGAGCGGCAATCCGGTGTCCTAAAGGTGTCCAAATGCAAGAGAAAGGAGACGCCTGGCTCGCCGCCTCCGTTTCCCGGCTTGATGCCGGAGCGAAATATCCCTGTCCCGCCGCTTTCGCGCATCTTCTCCAGATGAGTTAAACTGCGCGATTCCCGCGGACGTTTCATGAACGATCGCCACCAGGCCCAATCGCTGTTCGTCGAGGGTCCCGCCGGACCGCTCGAAGCGATCCTTTGGCTGCCGTCCGGCGCCGCGCCGTCGCCGCTCGCCGCGCTTGTTTGCCATCCCCACCCATTGTTCGGCGGAACGATGCACAACAAAGTGGTTTATCAGGCCGCAAAGACGTTCGCCAAGCTGGGGCTGCCCGTGCTTCGTTTCAATTTTCGCGGCGCAGGTCTCAGCGCCGGAAAGCATGACAAAGGAATCGGCGAACAGGACGATGTCCGCTCCGCCCTCGATTTTCTAGCGAAGCAATTCCCGGGCATGCCGATTCTGCTGGCCGGATTCAGTTTTGGCTGCTGGGTTGGCTTGCGCGTGGGTTGCTCAGACCCGCGCGTGAAAGAACTCGTCGGCATGGGAGCGCCGGTGAACGACTCGGATTTCTCCTACCTGCAGAGCTGTGCAAAGCCGAAGCTGTTTCTCCAGGGGGGAAGCGACCCGTATGGCGCACCCGCGGAACTCGAGCGTCTGGCGGCCTCACTGCCGGGCGAAAACCAGGTCGTTGTGGTTGAGGGAGCGGATCACTTTTTTGCGGGCTATCTCGACCGCATGACCGCCGCGCTCTTGGATTGGCTCCGCTCCCGCCATCCCGAGTTCTCTCGATAGCGCGGGGCGTGAGCGGTCAATAAGTCCGCCTTTGTCCGTGCAGAACGGCTAAGCGCCCTCGCCGCGCTCAAAGAGCTTGGAGAACTGATCGACCGTTGCCGGCGGCGTTTGTGACAGGCGCGCATTGGCCCGCACGTGCTCCACGCGCGACATTCCAACCAGGGCCGTGGCGATTCCCGGCGAGGAGCGTGTGAACTGGAGCGCGCACTCCGCATCGGTCTCTAGCCCGAACGCGGCGCGCACGAACGGCGGTAGGTTTCGCGCGACCTGCCCTTGCAGAAGCGAAGCGCTCGCGATGAGCGTGATCCCCAGCGCTTCGGCCGCCTCGGCCATGGTCATCGTCCGCCCGTCCACCGTCTGATTGCCGAGCGTCAGCGCCTCCGTCATTGCCAGGTTGAACGGAAGCTGCACGAACCGGAAGCGGTGCTGTTCACCGGCAAGCTCGTGCGCCACTTGCACGATCTCCTGCAATTGCATGGCTTCGCGTGAGCCGGACTCCTGCCGAAAGCCGTTCCACGTGGCCATTCCGTAGTAAAGGATCCTTCCGGAAGAAGCGGCCGATTCGAGCGCCGCGAAGGCGGCGCGCACGCGGCCCAGAAAATCCGCCGGCGGCACCTCACTGAGCTGCGTTTCCGGGTTGTGCAGGTAATAGAGGTCGATCGTTTCGACTCCCAGGTTTCGGCAGCTCCGCTCGATCTGGTCTTCCAGGAAGCGCGGTGTCATGCAGTGGCATCCCGCGACGATATCCTTGGCCTGGAAAATGCCCTTCTGAATGTACTCGCGGAAGAAATACTCGTTCGGGTCGGAGGGCGCCGCCGCGTCGGGCGTCAGGTATCCGCCTTTCGTGCAGAGCACCAGCTCTTCGCGCGCATAGCCTCTGCCCGCGAGTTGAGCGAGCGCGGCGCCGATGCTTCGTTCACTTCGCTGAAAACGGTAGTTGATCGCCGCGTCGATCACGTTGATTCCGCTCTCCACCGACGCGGTGACCGCCGCCGTGTACCCTTCGTCCGTCTTTGTGTCCGGCTGGCCCAGATACGTTCCCATCCCGATGGAGGAAACAGTCAGCCCGCCGCCCGGCAAGGTCAGCTTTCGGAAATGGCCTTCGGCGGTTGCGGCGGCGAACCGTTCCGCGAAGCCGTTTGTGCCGTCCGACGTTGCATGCGTCGTCATGGGTGAGTTTCGCTCGCTTCTTCTCTCTAGCTCGCGCGAAAGTATATCAGGAGGCCGGTTTCGGGGGCGCGCGCGCCGGATCACGGAGCCGGCTCCGCGCCGGGTCCCTCCTTCGGCTGGAGCAATCGCGAGCACGCGCGGAGCATCCGCCGGTAGGGCCAATCCTTATCTCGATAGAGGATTTCGCCCTCGCGGGGATGCGCGTAAAACCAGCGCGCCAGGAGCCACAGATTTTCGGAGAGATCCGCATGCGGCGAGACCCCCGCGGTTTCCAGATGATCGCGAATCATCTCTTCCGCGGAACGCAGCTGGCTCACCATCTCGCCGAAACGCATGAAGAAAGGCTCCGTGAGCCGGCCTCCTTTGACCGCATAGACACCGACGGTCTGCTCGTCCGCCGCGCGCTGAAGAATCACTGCGTCGAGGTCCTGAATCCGCCGCGCAAGCTCCGGCTGGCCGCGCAGAGCCCCGTCCAGTTTTTCGACCCGCTTGTGCAGCGCCGCGGCGCGCTCGAAGTCAAGCGCCTCGCTGGCCTGCTCGCGCTCGGACTCGATCGCGGCGCGCAGCGAACCGCCGCTCGTTTCCAGGAATTGCACGAGACGCGTGACTTCCGCGTCGTACTCCTCCTTTGAACAGCCCGCGAAGCACGGCGCCAGGCACATCTTCATCTCCGAATAAATACAGCCGGGGAAAGAAGGGTCGCGGCGAATCTTGATCTGGCAGCGGCGGACCTTGAAAAAATCTAGCGCGCTTTCGGCAAACATTTCCGCCGAGCGCCGCGAAGCAAACGGACCGTAGTACGCGCCGGCGATCGGCGCACCCGATTCGTTCGTCGGAATCCGCCGCGTGACGTAGCACCGTGGATACGCGTTGCGCAGGCTGACTTTCAACACCGCGGGCGGACGCATCCGCAGCATGTCGCGGTAACGCTTCGGAAAGATTTCCTTGGCGTGATGGTAGTAGGTGAGGGTCTGCTCGAAGGCCGAGCCGGTCACCCGGTATCGCACGCCGCGCGCGAATTCGCGCAGATTCAGCCGCTTGCTCGCGGGATCCGGCTGGCCGAGGAGCCGTTCGAGGCGCCGGCGCAGATCCGCGGTGCGGATCAGGTAGGGCTCCGCCTTTTCCTCGCGCGGCTCGATGAGGCAGACGGCGGGTCGAGGCGGCAGTAGAGAGAAGAACTCGGCTTCGCGAGCGGGGTCGAAGTCCAGGTCAAGGTCGAGGGGAAGCACAGGGAAAGAGTTTACACGGATGAAGAGAAGGGCAGGCCGCGGATTGGCCGGCGTCCGTCTCGGATGCACTCGAAGCTTCAAGGGGCGGTTGGAAAAAAATACATGCCTACCCCCCACCCCCGTTGTTTTTGCAAAGAGTGCGGAAGGGCAAGGAAGGAAAGGAGTTAGAAAATCACTCTTTGCAAAGAGTGCGCAAGAATATGCAAATACAGGAGGTTCAAGTTGATTGTTTTCATATTCGTGCAAAAGAGTGCGGAAGTGGTTGAAAGCAAAGGATGTACCTGTGCGCGAGAACGAAAAGAGTGCGCAAGATGATGGAGAGGCAGGAGTTAGCTCGGGAAAGGGGAGAAGGTTAAGGGCTTCGGAGGGGGTCTGGCGAGTATTCATGCACAATTATACACATAGGGCAACAATTGTCAAGAGCTTTCTGGGGAAAGCGTGGATGCTTGGAAAGTTGGGGATGCAAGGCTGAGAAAACCCGGAGGCACCGTGCACCCTTTTCAAAGGCTGGAAAGGGATGGTTCGGCAACGCTCACCACAAGTGCGGCACCCAAGAGCGTTTCATCGCGCTAAGCGTGTCCCACCGGCCGATTTTGAGCGGAATTTGACTAACGGGAAGGCCAGAAGTAGTGCTGCTGCACCAAATGGGGCTGCTATGGTCAGGCGTAATCGGAACTCTTCCT